>UQKY01000078.1 GCA_900541785.1 uncultured Collinsella sp. | reverse complement strand
AACCCGCGACCCCAACCTTGGCAAGGTTGTGCTCTACCAACTGAGCCATGTCCGCCTGCGATGATTTAATATACGGGATGATCCACCCAAATGCAAGAACTTTTTTTAAAAAGTTTTGCGACGCTCTCGCGAGGGCATCAGTCGTCACGAAAGGCGCGGACAAACGCAGGCTCGCAGCGAGATGTCCCTACATCTCACCGAGCATGATCCAGGCAGAGCTGTCCTGTGCGAGCCTGCCGTCTGCAAGCGGTGATGAGGTGAGCAGGACCCTGCCCGCCGGCAGCTCCACGGGTGCTGCACCGAAGTTCGTCACACACGCCCAGCCGTTATCGCGGCGATAGGCGATGACGCCGCCCTCAGCGCCCTCGGCACCATCCGCAAGACCGGTGCGCCCGTCAAGATCGAGCCACGCAAGATCGTTGGCGCACCCGCGCAGCTTGCGCCGCAGCCAGAGGGCGTCACGATAGAGCGCAAGCATCGATGTCGGGTCCACTTCTTCCCTATCGGCAGCATAATCGGAAAACCATGCAGGCTGCGGCAGATGGGGCGCTGCATCGGCGTCTGCCGGCGAAAACCCAAACGATCCGCCATGCGCGGGATCGTCCGCCGCCACCCACGGCAGGGGCACACGACAGCCGTCGCGCCCCTTCTCACGCTTCGGTCCGTGCGTATTGGTCGCAGTAGGGTCTTCGAGTGCAGCCCACGGGATATCAGCCACCTCAAAAAGGCCGAGCTCCTCACCCTGATACACGTATGCCGAGCCCGGAAGCGACAGTTCAAGCAAAAGGGCCGCCCGCGCGCGGCGCTCGCCGAGTTCACGGTCCTCGTCATAAGACGACCCGTCGCGTAAGAGCCAGTCGAGCGCAATCTGGTGGTAGCGCGTCGCCTTGATTTGCGGCAGGGCATAGCGTGTCGCCACGCGCGGCACGTCGTGGTTGGAGAGTACCCAGGTCGAGGCGGAATCGGATTCGACGGCTGCCTTCAAGCCCTTCTCGATTGCAGTGTGCATGTCATCATAGGTCCAAGTGGCCTTGGCAAACTCAAAGTTGAATGTCTGGCCAAGCTCGCTGGGACGCGCGTAGAGATACTGGCGCTCGGGCAGCACCCATGCCTCGGCAACGGCACTGCGCGGCGGATTATAGCGGTCGAACACGCGGCGCCACTCGCGATAGATCTCGTGGACCTCATTGCGGTCCCACAGCGGGTGGGTGCCGTCGTCAACCATGTCATCGCCCTCGGCGAGATGCCACCGGTCGAGGTCATCGCGGTCGAGATCCTTGGCGAGACCCTGCGCCACATCAATGCGAAAGCCGTCGACGCCTCGATCGCTCCAAAACGCCAGGACGTCGCAAAAGAGCGCGTGAACCTCAGGGCATGACCAGTCAAAGTCCGGCTGCTCGGGCGTAAACATGTGCAGATACCACTGACCATCCGCAACACGCGTCCATGCGGGGCCGCCAAAGTTGGCATTCCAATTGGTGGGAGGCAGCTCGCCATGCTCGCCGCGACCATCGCGGAAGATATAACGGGCGCGCTCGGGCGATCCGGGGCCGGCGGCAAGAGCGGCTTTGAACCAGGGGTGCTGGCTGGATGAATGGTTGGGCACAATGTCGACGATGACCTTGATGCCGCGCGCGTGAGCCGCAGCGATCATGTCATCGAAGTCGTCAAGCGAGCCGAGACGTGGATCGACATCGCAGTAGTCCGCCACATCATAGCCGCCATCGACAAGAGGCGATGGGTAAAACGGGCTCAGCCAGATGGCCTCGATACCCAGCCGCTCAAGATAGTCCATCTGCTGGGTAATGCCCGCGATATCGCCCAGACCCGAACCAGTCGAATCCTTAAACGAGCGCGGGTAGATCTGATAGATCGCGGCATCGGACATCCATGAGCGCGAAGAAGACTTTTCTGTAGCCATGGGGCGTATCTCCCTTGCAACGAGGTTATGCGAGATGCCCACGATGATACGCCCAAAGCGCACATTCGCAGCAAACAACGCCACAGCCACGCCCCAAAACGCTCGCTCCCTCTCGGGTTCGAGCCCATGCGATGGATACAAAAAAGCCCGGCTACCGTAGTAGTCGGGCTGTTGTGCTTGGAGCGGACAACGGGGCTCGAACCCGCGACCCCAACCTTGGCAAGGTTGTGCTCTACCAACTGAGCCATGTCCGC
>UQKY01000077.1 GCA_900541785.1 uncultured Collinsella sp. | reverse complement strand
TTGGGCAGGTTCTTGAGCTCGAACTTCTCCTTAGGAGCGTCGAGGTTCTCGTCGACCGCGGCACCCTGCTTGACGCCGGACATGGCGACGAATTCGGCGAGCACCTTGGGCACGTTCTGGCCGATGATGACCTGGAGCTGGCTGCCGGCGAACTGGCAACCCAGAACACCCTTGACCTTCTTGATCTTCTCCACGTCGGCCTTGCTGTTGTCCTTGAGCGTCAGACGCAGGCGCGCCATGCAGTTGGTGGCGACGGTGACATTTTCCGCACCGCCCACGAGCTCGAGGACATCGGTGGCAATCTGCTTGTTATCTACTGCCATGGGACCCCTCCCCATATCATCGTGTGCCTAATCGCTTGGGCGCAGGCACGCCTTTGGCCCGGTGACTATAACCCCTTACGGTTACCGAACCCTTGGATACGCTGTCGTAAACAATCTGTTTACTGAACGTTTACAGCGCTTAGTTTACACGCAGCGTTGAATTTGTGGCAGTTTTGCCGTTTGCAGTCCGGTGAACGGTAGGAAATCGGGGGTGAACGTAATTGAATGCCAAGGCATTACATATAGTACCGTTTATTTATAAATGGCCGTCTACGTGGGATTTTATATAATCTATCACCCAAATTCCTTGTTGACTCATCAACAAAAGCCCTGCTAGATAGTAGTAAACGAGTGTTTAGTAGTTCATTGAGTGTTTGATTTGACCGTTTACCGAGTTCATCTGCTTATTCTCTAATTCTGCTTTACACTAAACATGTTTAGATTGTATTGCCGCGATTGTTTAGTATTTGCGGCACAAAGGAGGCAGCTCATGGAACTCAAATCGTGTACCTACGCAACCGTCACCACCTTGGGCGACTTTGGCCCCTGGATCAGCAAAGTCGTTCTCGACCTACCCTGCACCGTGCGCGCCAACGATGTCGATGCGAACGCTTTCCATATATATGTAGAGCGTCACGAGCGCACGGGCGAGGTCCTGATGCGCAAGGAGCACGGCGCCGACCATGCCGCGCCCTCCGTGGGTTACATCGACGTTCTCGCCGCGTATCCGTGCGACGAGAACGGCCGCAAGCTCGCCGTGGGCACCCATGTGGCACTCGAGGTTGCCGAGCAGCGCCTGACCAAAAAGATCGAAGGCAGCGTCCTGGGCTCGCGCATGCTCGATGACCAGCTGCACGTCACGCAGCTCGCGGCTCTTCCCGGCAACGACGGCGACGACCCCACCTGCGGCCTGGTCTTCGATACCTGTCGTGGCAATATCTGCCCCGCACTCAAGGGCTGGAGCAATGCCGTACAAAAGACCGCCGTCAATGGCATCGCGCTCGAATACGGCTTCTTTGAGCCCAGCTTTAAGGCAGAGGACTCGGCCTGCTTCAATCCCTTTGCGCCTGGGGACACGGTCGTGCCCCAAAAGGCCCCGCTCGTGGTGTACCTGCACGGCGCCGGCGAAGGCAAGGGTTCCACGCAGGGCGAGGGCCCCGCGCGCGCCTATATCGGCAACCGTGTGACTGCCATTAGCCAGGCGCAAATCCAGCGCTACTTTGGCGGCTTTGCCTGGGTGCTCGTGCCGCAGTCGCCCACGTTTTGGATGGATAACGGCGCCGAACAGCTCGGTCACTCCAACCAGAGCATCTACTCCCCCGTGCTCAAGGCGCTCATCGACGAGTTTGTCGCCGAGCACGCCGACCGCATCGACACCGACCGCATCGTGGTCGCCGGTCTTTCCAACGGCGGCTTTATGACCTTGCGTCTGTGCGCCGACTACCCCGATTTCTTCGCCGCCGGCCTTCCCTGCTGTGCCCCCTGGTACAACGCCACGGACGAGGATGTAACCGCGCTCGCCAAGACGCCACTGTGGTTTACGCACTCCAAGGGTGACGAGCTCGTGTCTCCGCAACAAACCGTGCTGCCGCTCACGGCGCGTCTGCGTGACGCCGGAGCCAACGTGCACCTCACCTACTTTAGCCATGTCGAGGACCTGACCGGTGTGTATCGCGAGGCCGATGGCTCGCCCAAGAAGACGTTTAACCACGGCGTGTGGATCCACCAATTCAACGACCTGTGTTATCAAGACTTCGACGGGGGCAACGTACTCATCGACGGCGAGCCGGTGGGCTGCTGGGAGTGGTCGGCCAGAGTTTCGAGGTAGCCATCCCATCGGGGGGCCCTGACCTTTAGTTTTGTAAACGTCCTCGCGCATGGGTCCCGCTTATCCTGCTCCTTCGGAGCATCGGATAAGTGGGACCCGCACTGCGGAATGTTTACAAAACTAAAGGTCAGGGCCCCCTAAGTTAACGTTGTTCGAAACGCTGGCCGGCCGCTTCCGGCAGCACGCCGGGTCGATGGCGATGGGGGCGTGGGTCCCGTCTTGCCTTGCGCGTAACTGGCTGAATTGATTTTGATTGGAGCTGCTCCTATGTCCCAAGAGTTAACTCGGGTGATTGTTACTACTGATATGGAAGTCGACGATATGAACTC
>UQKY01000076.1 GCA_900541785.1 uncultured Collinsella sp. | reverse complement strand
AGGATCTATCCCATGGCAAATCAAACCGCCGCGGCGATTGACGAGAACGCCATCGCCCCCGATACCGGAAAGCCCATGACCAAAACCGAGACATGGCGCTTTATGATCGGCTTTATCATCTTCGGAATCATGTGGATGATGTCGGGAACAATCGGCTCCAACGTCTTGTTCCCCGAGCGTTTTAACGGCCTTAATATTGGCCAGCCCGAGGCAATTCTCGCGGCGATGAACTCGGTCGGTTCGATCTTCGCCCTGTTCTCAAATCTCGTTTTCGGCGCGCTTTCCGACCGCTGCCACAGCCGCTTTGGCAAGCGCACACCGTTTATCGTTCTCGGCGGTTTTATCTGCGGCTGTGCTTTCTGGAGCACTTCGGTCGCGACCACACTTCCCATGATCGTCGCCTCCTGGTGCGTGCTGCAGATTGGCCTCAACTGCATGCTTGCCCCTGCTGTTGCCGTGCTTTCCGACCGCATCCCGCTTAACAAGCGCGGCACGCTCTCCGCATTCTATGGCGGCGGCGCAACGGCCGGCCAGTCGATTGGCACCATCATCGGTACGCAGTTCCTCTCCAACCCAGTTCCTGGCTTTATCATCGGCACGGTCTCTTGGTTGCTGACCGGCATCCTCGCCGTCATCATTTGGCCGCGCGAGAAGTCTGCCGCTCTTGACGAGGGCGAGCAGTCTGAGAAGCTCAATCTCAAGTCGCTGCTGCTCATGTTCGTTCCGCCCACCAAGAACTGCCGCGACTTTTATCTGGCGCTCTTTGGCCGTCTGCTCCTCATCTTCGGTTACTTCTGCATCAACGGCTATCAGCTCTACATCCTCGAGAAGTACATCGGTCTTCCCGTGGCAGAAGCCGGCGCGGTTCTTTCGAGTATGTCCGTCGTGATCATGGTCGTGTCGCTTGTCGCCTCGCTTACCTCGGGCGCCATCTCCGACAAGATCGGCCGCCGCAAGCCTATCATCCTCGTCGCAACGATTATGATGTGTATCGGTATCGCCCTGCCCTGGCTACTTAAGTCCGTTATCGGCATGTACGGATTTGCTCTGCTCGCCGGACTTGGCTACGGTATCTACTCTTCCGTGGACCAGGCGCTCAATGTCGATGTTCTGCCCGATAAGAAGAACGCCGGCAAGGACCTGGGCATCCTCAATATCGCCAACACCATCGGTCAGATCCTTGGCCCCATCGTGACCTCGGCAATCGTTGTCGCCACCGGCTCCTATTTCATGGCGTTCCCAATCTCCATCGTGCTCATCGCCGTGGGCTATGTGTCCATCATGCTCATCAAGAGCGCCAAGTAATTTGCCACTCTCTTTCATTCCGTCGGGCTGCGTTCGTGTTGCCCGACGGACTCCGACTATTCAATCGCTTAACTTGGAGGCGTTATCATGACTATCGTCGAGCAGTACAAGGTGTTTAAGCTCGAGCTCGCGGGCACTGCGGCCGGCAATCCCTATGTCGAAGTCGAGCTGTCGGCGCGATTTGACCGCGCGGATGGCCAGGACAGCTTTGAGGTCCATGGCTTCTACAAGGGCAATGGCTGCTACGGAATCAACTTTATGCCCGAGAGTGCCGGTGTCTGGAACTACACGGTGATCTCCAATGACCCCGAGCTCGATGGTGCCGCCGGCTCTTTTGAGGCCGTGCCCGCCACGGGCGCCAATCATGGTCGCGTGCTGCTGGCAAAGGATGTGCTCGCCCACGGAGCTCCGTTCATTACCGACGAGGATTTCAACTTTGCCTACGAGGATGGAACGCGCTACCTGCCCTTTGGCACCACATGCTATGCCTGGACCAACCAGGATGTTCAGCTGCAGGAGCAGACGCTCGAGACGCTCGCAGAGGCACCTTTTAACAAGATCCGCATGTGCGTCTTCCCCAAGTTCTACGACTATAACGTTGAGGACCCAGCGATGTATGCCTATGAAGGCGAGAAGGGCGATTTCGACCATTTTCGCTTCTATGAGCCGTTTTGGGAAAACCTCGAGCACCGCATCGAGCAGCTTGACGAGCTGGGTATCCAGGCGGATCTCATCGTTTTGCATCCGTATGACAAGCCTGAGGACTGGGGCTTCTCTCGTATGACGCGCGAGGAGGATATTTTCTACCTGACGTATGTCGCTCGTCGCTTCTCGGCATACAAGAACATTTGGTGGAGCCTCGCCAATGAGTGGGACCTTATGCCGTGGAAGCCGGCCGAGGACTGGGACCGCTATGCCCGTATCATCATGGCGAACGACCCGTATGGTCATCTGCGCAGTATCCACAATTGCCGTGAGATCTTTGACCACAGTCATCCGTGGATTACGCACGTGAGCTACCAGAGGTGCGACCTCAAGAACACAGCCGAGGACGTCACCATGCTGCGCGCGCAGTATAGCAAGCCGGTTTTGATCGACGAGGTCGGCTATGAGGGCAACATCAACTGGGGCTGGGGTAACCTGACCGCTCAGGAACTCGTACGTCGTTTTTGGGAGGGCAGTTTGCGTGGCGGTTATGTGACCCACGGTGAGACCTACGTCGACCGCGGACCCAAGCTGTGGTGGGCGCACGGCGGCAAGCTCTACGGCGATTCGCCCGATCGCATTGGCTTTTGCCGTCGCTACATGGAGGCGCTGCCGGCCGATTTTGACTGGGTGCCCGATGAGGTCGGCATCCTTGACGGTACGTTTACCTGGGATGTCACCTGTATGTCCAACGATCATGGCCACGGGACTGCCGATGTCCTTA
>UQKY01000075.1 GCA_900541785.1 uncultured Collinsella sp. | reverse complement strand
AGAACAGCACTTAATGTGCTGTCCGTCTTGCGCAGGACTGTCCGCAGCGGAGAGCAAAGCATCGGGACGCGCCCCCAAGTTAGACCTACGAGAAGTCTGCAACCTGAGCAGTCAGCGCCGCCAGGATCTCCTTGAGCTCAGCTGCACGGTCCCTCTTCTTCTGGACCACCGCGGGCGCGGCCTTGGCCACAAAGCCCTCGTTGGCAAGCGTCTTCTCGCAGCCGGCGAGCTCCTTCTGGGCCGCGGCGATCTCCTTCTCCAGGCGTGCCTTCTCGGCCGAAAGATCAACCTTGCCCTCGAGTACCACAAAGACCTCGACGCCGCTGTCGACCACAGCAATGCTCGCGGCCGGCTTCTCAACGTCGGTGCCCATAACCAGCGAGGCGGTATTCGCCAGCGGCTCAATCGTCGAGCGCAGGCTCTCGAGCTTCTCGATGTCCTCGGCACCAGCGCGCACGACCACGTCGAGCTCGGCCTTAGGACTCAAGCGATAACGCGAGCGCGTGGCGCGGGCGGCAGACACGACGGTGCGGCACAGCTCAAACGCGCGCTCGGCATCCTCGTCGACATACTTGACGTAGTCGGCGGGCTCGGGCCACTTGGCGATCATGAGCGCCTCGGCGCGGTCCACGTTGCCCTCGGCGTCCAGGTCGAGCACGCTCGCCGGCATGTTGTCCCAGATCTCCTCGGTGACAAACGGCATAAGCGGGTGCATCAGGCGAATGGAGGTGTCGAGGACAAAAATCAGGTTGCGCTGCGCCTGCAGACGGCCCTCGCCCTTCAGGCGGGCCTTGGTGACCTCGACGTACCAGTCGCAGACCTCGTTCCAGAAGAACTGCTGCACGCCGCGGGCCATGTCGCCAAAGGTGTAGTTCTCAATGCCCTCGGTAACCATTTTCACGGCCTTGGCCAGGCGGCTGAACATCCAGGCGTCGGCCGGCGTCTCCACGACGGGCTCGCCGGGCGTGTAGCCCTCCATGTTCATGAGCAGGAAGCGGCTGGCGTTCCAGATCTTGGTCACAAAGCTCTTAGCCTGGTCGGTACGCGGGCTGTCGATGAGCTTCTTGGTCTTCTTGTCGATGTTCGCGTCGAACTTGACGTCCTGGTTGTTGGTGCACAGCGTGAGCAGGTTATAGCGCATGGCATCGGCGCCGTACATGCCAATGAGATCCATGGGGTCAACGCCGTTGCCCTTGGACTTGGACATGCGGCTGCCGTCCTTGGCCAGAATCGTCGGATAGATGACGACATCCTTAAACGGCACCTCGTCCAAGAAATACAGCGAGCTCATGACCATACGGGCGACCCACAGCGCGATGATGTCGCGCGCGGTGACGAGCGCCGTCGTGGGGTGATGGCCCTCGAGCAGCTCCGGCTTTTGCGGCCAGCCCTGCGTGGCGAAGGTCCAAAGCTGCGAGCTGAACCAGGTGTCCAGCACGTTCTCGTCCTGGTGCACGTGATGGCCGCCGCACTTAGGGCACACGTCGGTGTCCTCGGTAAGGGCATCCTCCCAGCCGCAGTCCTCGCAGTAGAACACGGGGATGCGGTGGCCCCACCACAGCTGACGGCTGATGCACCAGTCCTTAAGGTTCTCCATCCAGGTAGTGTAGGTCTGCGTCCAGCGCGCGGGGTGGAAGGTGACCTTGCCGGAGTTAACGGCGTCGAGCGCCGGCCCCTTGAGCTTATCGACGGCGACGAACCACTGCTCGGACAGCCACGGCTCCAGCGCGGCGTCGCAACGGTAGCAGTGCATGACGGAGTGATCATGCTCGTCGACGTGGTCGAGCAGGTCGTGCTCCTCAAACCACTTGATGACGGCCTCGCGGCACTCGTCGCGGGTCATGCCGGTAAACTCGCCATAGCCCTCGACGACCACCGCGTGCTCGTCGAAGATATTGATCTGCGGCAGGTCGTGAGCCTGACCCATGGCGTAATCGTTGGGGTCGTGGGCTGGGGTGACCTTAACGAAGCCGGAACCAAAGTTGGCGTCGACATGCCAATCCTCAAAAATAGGGATCTCGCGGTCGACGATGGGAAGCTTAACGGTTTTACCCACGAAGGCGGCCTTCTCGGGATCCTTCGGGGAGACGGCAACGCCCGTGTCGCCGAGCATGGTCTCGGGGCGCGTGGTGGCAACGACGATGTAGTCCTGACCGTTGACCGGCTCGGTCAGCGGGTAGCGAAGGTGCCACAGGTGGCCCTTCTCGTCCTTGTACTCGGCCTCGTCGTCCGAGATGGCGGTGGTGCAGTTGGGGCACCAGTTGACGATGCGCTTGCCGCGATAGATCAGGCCATCGTGGTACCAGTCGCAGAAGACCTTGCGCACGGCCTGGGCGTAATCCTCGTCCATGGTGAAGCGCTCGTTGTCGAAGTCGACGGAGCAGCCCATACGCTTGATCTGCTCGACGATGATGCCGCCGTACTCGTGGGTCCAGTCCCAGCAGGCATCGACAAACTTGTCTCGACCAATCTCCAGGCGGCTAATGCCCTCGCTCTTGAGCTTCTTGTCGACCTTGGTCTGCGTGGCGATACCGGCGTGGTCGGTGCCCAGCACCCAGCGCGTGGACTTGCCGCGCATGCGGGCCATACGGACGATGGCATCCTGGATGGAGTCATCGGTGGCGTGGCCCATGTGGAGCTTGCCAGTCACATTGGGAGGCGGAATGGTGACGGTGCAGTCGCCCACACCGGCGCGGCGCTTGTAGTAGCCGCCGTCAAGCCACTTCTGCAGAATCGCCGGCTCGTTGGTCGACGGATCGTAGTTCTTGGGCATTTCTTCCATATATCTCTCCCTTGCCCGTCGGCGTGTCCGCCTGCTTGGTTTTCGCTCGGTCAGGTCCTGGGCTCGCTCGGAAAGCACATTAAGTGCTTTCCG
>UQKY01000074.1 GCA_900541785.1 uncultured Collinsella sp. | reverse complement strand
TGCCGCGGCGATCGCCTCGTCATTGCCTCCGCAGGTGTTGACGACCAGGCCGTCCACGCCGGCATCGATAAGCCTGGTAAGCGACTCCGCTTCCTTAGCGGGGTCGTTGCCGCTAATGGCCGTCATGAGCGAGCAGCCGCGCGCGGCGGCGCTGACGGAAAGCCCTTCGAGCATGGCGCTGGAGAACGGGTTGGCGATGTCGGCCAGGATCACGCCGATGAGGTTGGTGCGCGAGCTGCGTAGATTGCGCGCGGCGGCACGCGGGCGATAGCCGGTGCGCTCGATAACCGCCGCGATGCGAGCACGGGTTTCCTCGGTCATTTGCCCGGGGCGGTTGTTGAGATAGCGCGAGACCGTGGCCGGGCTCACGCCCGCCTCGGCGGCAATGTCCTTGATTCTCATCTGCGCCATAACGCACCCCGTTTCCCAATTGTCGGCGGTCTGAGCCATTTTAGGCATTTTTTTAAAAATCTCGGTTGCAAAACGCTGTAGGTGAGTATACTACAACTCGAAACGAAACCGATTTCGTAAACCGATTTCGGTGAGCGTTGGCACGCAGGTGCAAAGACGCACCCTACCGTCTTGGCACCTGCGTGCCAACGCCATATCAAAGGTGTACGCACGAGTAAAAGGAGCTGCGCGACCATGGGTAAAACGGTTCTTACCTTCGGCGAGATCATGATGAGACTCTCACCCAAAGACCACCTGCGTATTGAGCAGGCAACCGAGTTTGACGTCCGCTACGGCGGCGCCGAGGCCAACACTGCGCTTTCCCTGGCCTACCAGGGCGACAAGGCCGCTTACGTCTCCGTTGTCCCGGCCAACCGTCTGGGCGAGTGCGCCCTGCGTTCGCTGAAGGCCTACGGCGTCGACACCACGCGCGTCGTGCGTCAGGGCGACCGTCTTGGCTCCTATGTGTTTGAGGTCGGCGCCTCGCAGCGCGGTAACGGTTGCGTCTACGACCGCAAGTACTCTGCCATCAACATGGCCAAGCGCGACGTCTTTAACTGGGACGAGATCCTCAAGGGCATCGATGTCTTCTATTTCTCCGGCGTGACCCCCGCCGTCTCCGATGAGATGGCTGCCGCCTGCAAGGATGCCCTCACCGCCTGCCGCGCCAAGGGCATCACGACCGTGTGCGACGTGAACTATCGCGGCAAGATGTGGTCGCCCGAGAAGTCGCAGGCCACCATGAAGGAGCTCCTGCCGCTCGTCGACATCTGCATCGCCAACGACGAGGATGCGCCTGCCGGCCTTGGCATGACCTGCGTCTCTGGCTCCCTTGCCCACGGCATCGAGGAGCGCGACACCTACGTCGAGATGGCCCGCCAGATCTGCGCCGAGTACGGCTGCAAAAAGGTTGCCTCGGTCGTTCGCAACATCTCCTGCGTCGAGCGCTCCATCTGGATGGGCATGCTCTTTGACGCCGAGAGTGGCGAGCACTGGTTCTCCCCTGCTCACGACGTACACGTGCTCGAGGGTGTTGCCGCCGGCGACGCTTTCAACGCCGGCCTCGTCCATGCCCTCATCAACGACTTTGACCCGCAGGACGCCGTCAACTACGCGATTGCAGCCTCGATCCTCAAACTCACCATCAAGGGCGATTCCAACTTGGTGACAGCAGGCGAGATTGCAGCCGTGGCATCCGCCGCCGACGGTGGCACCCGCGTCGCGCGCTAGTCCGTCTCCATTCCGCGGGCCGCAGCCTTCCAATCCCATACCCCTGCGGCCCGCTCCCCGATTCCTCCGGCCGGGCAAAACCACCAGTCCCATTCCGGTTTTGCCTGGCATTCCCTACATGACTGGTCGAGCAGCCGGTTTTGGAATTGCTTGAACCCCAAGCAGTGCCTCCGATAACCAATCCAAAATCGGCTCCTGACCAGCACATTTGGCAATCACGCGCCCATGCGCGCCACACATCGAAAGGAACATCATGTTCGATCAGTTCTACACCACGCTTGAGTCCCTGGGCATCGTGCCGGTCGTTGTGCTCGACAAGGTCGAGGACGCCGCTCCGCTCGCCCACGCCCTTATGGCAGCTGGCATGAAGTCCGCCGAGGTCACCTTCCGCACCGCCTGCGCCGCCGAGTGCATCGCCGCTATGGCCGAGGCCGAGCCCGAGATGTGCGTTGGTGCCGGCACCGTCCTGACCGTCGAGCAGGTTGAGCAGGCCCGCGCAGCCGGTGCCAAGTTCATCGTCTCCCCGGGTTACAACGAGGACGTCGTGAAGTACTGCATCGACATCGACCTGCCCGTCCTTCCCGGCACCGTGACCCCCTCCGAGGTCACCGCAGCCGAGAACCTGGGCCTCAAGGTCACCAAGTTCTTCCCCGCGTCCCAGTATGGCGGCCTGAACACCATCAAGGCCCTCGCCGCTCCGTTTGTCGGTCACCGCTTTATGCCTACCGGCGGCGTGAGCACCGCCAACGTCGAGGAGTACCTGAGCTCCTCCGCCATCATCGCCTGCGGTGGCACCTGGATGGTCAAGCCGGCCCTGTTTGCCGACGGCGACTTCTCCAAGGTCGAGCAGATCGCCCACGAGGCCATGGACGTCGTCGAGAAGGTCCGCGGCTAGGTTTAGCTCTCTATCGTGAAAGGGGGGCGTGCCCTAAACCTCGCCCCCTTTCTTTTAAAGCGGCTCGGAAGCGCGCCGTTTCCGTCACGAACAAGAACCAAAACTGTCTTGTATGCTGATAGAACGTGACGGAAGCGACACGCCTCCAAGCCGCTTTGCCTACTCGGCTGGCCGTCGCGCTCAACTAAGCCACTTCGACAAAAGCCGAGCCACCAAAACAGCTGCGGTGCCGTCTGGAGGAATGGACCCTTGCTTCCGGTCTTTTCCTCCAAGCGGCGCCGCAGCTTTTTCGTGCCCCGATGTGCCCCAACGCAGTTGCGGTGAAATAGGGACTGTTTGCGCCACCTAGGCCGCAAAACAGTCCCTATTTCACCGCAACTTATATGGGGATTGATTAGATGGCCGAGTCTTTGGACAGCTCAAAATAGTCGGGATGCAAGGCGATAACCGGACCTT
>UQKY01000073.1 GCA_900541785.1 uncultured Collinsella sp. | reverse complement strand
GACTTGCCGGTTTACAAACAAATTCGCCGCTGCATTGCGGAGCGAATCGAGCGCGGCGACTACCCGACGGGCTCGATGATTCCGTCCGAAAACGAGCTGGCCGAGGAGTTTGGCACGACGCGCCTGACAATCCGAAGTGCCATGGACGAGCTGGTCAAAAGTGGCCAGATTCGTCGCGTGCAGGGCAAGGGCGCCTTTGTGGGACACAAGTGGTTTGACGAGCACGAACGCAAGGGCGGCTTCCGTCAGTCGGTTCTGGCGTCGGGCGCGACGCCGTCGGTGCGCATTCTGGCGCGCTCCAAACGCTACGCCGGCCCGTATTACGCCGACCTGTTTGGCATCGCCGAGGACGACCTGCTCTATTCCGTTCGACGCCTGAACTGCATAAACGGTAGCCCCGTATCGATTGAGACGGCGCTGATTCCCTGCCTGCTGTTCCCAACCATCGAAGATATTGACGTGTCGGTCTTCAGTTTGTACGAGACCTATGAGATGCTGGGCCGAAAGCCAGCCATGGCACAGGAAAAGCTCGATATCGAAGCGCTGGGCGCACGAGATGCCGGCCTCCTTGGACTGGAACAGGGCGATCTTGTTTTGCTTTTGGAATGCGTGAGCTATGACGCGAGCGGTCAGGCTATCGAGTATGTAAAGTCCTTCAATCGTGGCGATACGGGCGGCTACACCTATACGTACTAGCTGGTATTTTGTGAATAACGGCTGGGAAACTAACCAGTTTTGATCGTTGGGTCAGCTGTATATACAACCTTACAGGGCTCAAAATCGACCGTTCGCCGATGGGGATAAATTAATCGACAAAGAGGTATCAAAAAGCCGTAACCTGTAACTGTGATTGGTATCAAATACTAATGATTTGTTACGAGGTGAGACGATGAAGATGCTCGATTACGTTCAGCTTGCCCATGTGCGTATGGGGGAGAACCTCGAGCGTTCGTCTGAGCTGGTAGCGCAGCTCGTTGATATTTTCCAGTCCGGTTCTTTTGACGCGCTGCGCATCGTTGCTTCGGGTTCGTCGCGCCATGCCGCCGATTGCGCCCGCGATTACCTGCAAGATGCCCTGCAAATGCAGGTGTCCGTTGTGACGCCCGAGGCCTTCGTCGATTTTGAACACACCTATCCGCAGCATGCGCTCAACATCGCCGTCTCGCAGAGTGGCTATTCGACCAATACGATTGCGGCGCTCGATTACATGCGCGCACACGATATGGCTGCAGTTGCGCTCACGGCAAACGTCGAGGCGCCCATCAAGGAGCACACTGACATCGTTCTTGACTACGGTGTGGGCGTCGAGTCGGTGGACTTTGTGACTCTGGGCGTCGAGGTGCTCGTTGAGTACCTGGTGCTCTTTGGTATTTACGGCGGTCAGGCGCGCGGAACGATTGACGCCAAGGGCGTTGCCCAGCGTCTTGACGACCTGCGCGAGGCCATCCAGGCCAATGCCGTGATGTGCAAGACCGCCGAGGAATATGTCCAAGACCACATGCTCGAACTTTCTGAGCACATGCCCGCCATGGTCGTCGGCAACGGTCCCAACTACGGCGTTGCCGAGGAGGCGGCGCTCAAGCTGAGCGAGACCATCAAGATTCCTGCCATGCATCACGAGGGCGAGGAGTTCATTCACGGTCCCGAGATGCAGATCGTTCCGGGCTATCTGGTGTTTATCGTCGACGATCCGCAGGGGTCGGAGCGTCTTGCGAATATCGCCGATGCGCTATCGAACGTTACGACAAAAACGGTGCTGCTCACGGCCCATCCCAGGGGTAAGGCTCACGAGGTTGCGGTGCCTCAGGTGGCTCCGCTGCTCAGCGCAATTCCCAATTTGGTGTTCTTCCAGACGATTGCGGCAATGATCGCCGAGCGTCTGAAGTCATGGGACGTGCACCCGTATCTTGATGCCGTCTCCAAGCAAATGGAGGTCAAGGCAGAGGGCTACGAAGAATCAGTCAATGCGCTTAAGGCCAAAGCGGCCGAGTGTTACGGAATGTAAGCGGGTTTGATGCCCGTTGGCATGGGGGATGTGAAGACAACCCCAGAAAGGAGAGACAAATGAAGGAAACCGAGAAGATCGAGATCATGCATTTCGACCAGGAGGGCTATCTCGAGGACGGCAAGGCGCTCTACGAGACCGGCAAGAAGATGACCGCGCTCGCCGACAAGGTCGCCGACGAGGGCTACGACGCCGTGTTCCTGATGGGCGTCGGCGGCACCTGGGACGAGCTCATGCAGCTCGAGTACCTCATGAACAAGTTCGGCGACCGCGACCTCGAGGTCTACCTGATCCACGCCGCCGAGTGGAACGTCATGGGCCACAAGCGCATGACCGACAGGTCCGTCGTGCTGACCGCCTCCGAGTCCGGCACCACCCCCGAGGTGCTCGAGGCCGTCGGCAAGATGAGGGAGATGGGCGTGCGCGTCTTCGCCATGACCAACCCCGAGGGCAAGATCGGGCAGGCCGTGGGCGCCGAGAACTGCGTCATGATGGCCTCCGACCACGGCGCCGGCGGCTGCGAGAAGGGCTACTACCTCGCCGACTGCTTCGGCCTGCGCCTGCTCAACCGCCGCGGCTGCTTCCCCAAGTTCGACCTGTTCATCGAGCAGACGAAGGACGTCTGGAAGGACATGCTCGACATCCGCAAGCGCTTCGAGCCGCGCGCCGAGGAGCTCGCCAGGAAGTACGCGCTGGCCGACTACACCATGTTCATCGGCTCGGGCGCGCTGTGGGGCGAGACCATCCTGTACTCCATGTGCCTGCTCGAGGAGATGCAGTGGAAGCGCATCCGCCACATCACCTCGCACGACTTCTTCCACGGCACGCTCGAGCTGCTCGAGCCCGGCGTCCCGGTGTTCCTGTTCATGGGAGAGGACGAGTGCCGCGCCCTCGACGAGCGCGTCCGCGCCTTCCTCACCAGCGGCGTGACCGGCGACGAGGACTACGTCATCATCGACACCGCCGAGTACGCGATCCCGGGCCTGGACGACGACTTCCGCGTCATCGTGTCGCCGTGGATCCTGTCCGTGCTGACCACCGACCGCCTCTCGCGCAACTACGAGCTGGTCACCAAGCACAACCTCAAGTACCGCCGCTACTACCACCAGTTCGACTACTAATTTCATTTGGGGGAAACCGCAATGAGGCAATACATCTTTGCCAGCCACGCGCATTTTGCGACCGGCATCAAAGAGAGCACCGAGCTGCTCTCGGGCGCGCGCGATAACGTCCACGACCTGTCGATGTTTGTCGACGGCCGCACCGACGTCGCCGAGGAGGCCGCCAAGCTCCTGGCGACCTTCGACCCCGCCGACGACGTAATCGTGTGCACCGACCTGTTTGGCGGCAGCGTCAACAACGAGTTCACCAAGATCGTCCAGACGCGCCCCAACACCTACCTGGTTGCCAACATGAATCTGCCGCTGCTGATCCAGCTGCTCTTTTCGGACCAGGAGGCT
>UQKY01000072.1 GCA_900541785.1 uncultured Collinsella sp. | reverse complement strand
CATGTTTGAGAACTGTGCCTGAAGTACGTATTTGCAGGCCCCGTATCGGTGTTGCCTCCCGGCGCATTCCGCAGGGGGAGCGATATTTTGCAGCACGAAGTGCGCAGCAAAATATCGCTCATGCCCGAGGACGCGCCGGGAGGCAACACCGATACGGGGCCGGACATATAGATCTACCTGCACATTTACAAATTCGTAAACTTTTTTCTAAAAAGTGCTTGCACAGTTCTCGAATCATAGGTTATTATCTTCCTCGTTGAACGCGCGGGTCCAACAAAAGGAACCGCAAATCAACAACATAGCATGTCGGAGTGGCGGAATTGGCAGACGCGCTAGCTTGAGGTGCTAGTGACCGCTTTTTGGTCATGCGGGTTCAAGTCCCGCCTCCGACACCATCGCATTTGAGAAGCCTCTTCGGAGGCTTTTTTGTTACCGATAGACGGTGGGGTCCACGATGGAAACGCTTGAACGCAACGAGTGGGCAGACGTTGCCCAACTAGTCGAGATCACGAGCGATGCTGTCATCATCTGCGAGCTCGATGGAACCATTCTGCATGTGAATAATCGCTTACTTGGTTTGATGTGCGAGGAACGCGACGATGTCATCGGTGGAGATGTTAAAGATGTCCTGTACTCGTCCGCTTTTGAACGTGCGACGGAACATCGTCTGCCATTTGAAACTGATGGGTCCGAGAGTGAACTGATGCTCAAGCTGAGTGACGGCTCCTTTATCCCCGTCTTGGTTCGCGCGGGTTCCGTTACGCCTCCGCGTATCTTTGGACGCCGTGCGCCACGTGTCCTGGTGGCACTTCACAGTATCGAGGAACAGTATTCTCACGACCGTCAACTCAAGCGTGCGTTATCGGAGCTTAGAGTGGCGAACAAGCGTCTCTCTGGCACGCTTTCGGTCATTATGAGCACCGTGGGCTCCGATGAGTTACCCAGCCTGCTTGATACCGTTTTAAACCAGCTTGTCGGAACGCTCGATGCTTCTGGAGCTGCGATTTATTTTTCGGAGAGCGGCGGCTTTAAGCTCCGCGGTGTTTCTAAGGAGCTTGAGGATAGCTATCTGCCCGAGTTTTTGCCGTATGGTGCGGGCATTCCGACGTATGTGCTTCGCGAGTCGCGCGCTTGCCGCTTGTCGATTCAGCAGGATCTTGAGGGCGATCGTGTCGCCTCGGGCATGTTTATGGATTTGGACAATCGTTCTAAGCATCTGTTGCGCATGCAGGATATGCCTCCGTACCGCAGCGAGATCTGTCTTCCCGTTTTTTACGGTACGCAGATCCTTGGCGTGTTGGAAGTTGGTTGGAAACGCCCCCAGGCACCGCTCGCCTATGACGTTAATGTACTCGAGGTCATTTGCGATTACCTGTCTATCCAGCTGGTCGGCATGGCATCGAGCCTTCGCTCTCGTCGCACGGCCGAGCTTGGCCGCTCGCTCAATGTCTTGCGCGATGAGCTGTTTACCTTTCTAGACGATTCCGCCGCGGCTACCCAGGTGGTATCGTCCGAGATCTGCAATATGCTCAACTGCCATTTTTGCCCTGTTGAGTATGACGCCAGTCTGGACGCCTACGTCATAGATTTTGAAGGCGGCAGTCGCGTTGCTTTGCCGGACGATCCCGAGAAGCTTTTCTTTTCTACGACGGCGCCGGCGGCACGTCTGGGAGCTGGCCCTGATGGCTTTGAGGCCTCTGTTTTGGGCGGCACGAGTGCCGAGGACCTTAAACACGTCCGTATAACTCGCGTTGACGAATCGATGCCTATGGGAGGCTGGCTTAGGGCGCATGGTCTGCCTTGCCAGGGCCTCTACGTCGACTCTGGCATCGAGGCGGGGCACCCGCGCTCTGAGGGTGATGGCAAGCACGGTAACGACGCGATTGTTCCTGCTTCTGTTGCGAAGGGCCCGACGACGCGCGCGCTGCTGCTTCGTGATGGCAGCCAAGAGCCGATTGATGACCTTGAATATGACTACTTGGTGCACTTGGCGCATGACTTTGAACTGATCTACGAAGGCGAATCTCAAAAGCGCGAGGAGCGCCATATCGCTCAGACCCTCCAGATCGGCATGAGAAATTCCCTGGGGGATGTTCCGGGTATCGCAACCGATTCGGTATACCTGTCGGCCACGAACTCGGCGTTGGTCGGCGGCGATTTCTATACGCTCATCCGACTTCCCGACGACTGCGCCGTCATGATTCTGGGTGATGTGTCTGGCAAAGGCATTGAGGCCGCATCGATGTCCGCGCTCGTCAAGACGGCCCTGACGGCCTATGCCTGGGAGGGTGCAGGGCCTGCCCGTATGGCACGCTCGCTCAATAGCATGCTCATGGGCTTTTCGAGGGTCGAGACGTTCGTGACGGCCTTTATCGCCAAGATTGACCTTAAAGCCGGACGCGCAACGTATTGTTCGGCGGGCCATCCTCCGACCATGGTCATCAGGCCAGAGTCGATGCCGCTGGGCGGCGGCGGGGCCCGAGGGGGAGAAGTGGAGCTCCTTGGGTGCCAATCGGGCGTGATCGGTGCCTTTGAGAGCATGGTCTACGAGACGGGTGCCTTTACGTTCGCCCCCGGCGATATGCTCTTTATGTATACGGATGGAACGATTGAGGCCCGTGACCGCACCGGAGCGTTCTTTGGCGAGCAGCGCTTGCGCGATCTTCTGCTTTCTGTTTCGGCGGAGGGCGTGTCGGGCATTTGCGGCAAGGTCTTGGGCGAGCTTGACCGATTTACCGAATCGGCGCTGGACGATGACATTGCATTGGTGTCCCTTGAGTTTTTACGGGGTCGTTCATAGACGACGCTGGGCGGGCTGAATCCGTACGGTTGGGGAAACGAATGCATCGAGTGGGCTTTTTTGGGGAACCATGGTCGTATGAATGAGTGGAATGACATAGCGGTTTTGACGCCACCAGGCGATATCGACATCGCCACGGTGCCTGCGCTGCGTCGGCGGCTGGATGCTTTGATTGGCCGCGGCGTGCGTCGTGTCGTCATCAACTGTCAGACTGTTAGCTTTATCGATTCGACGGGCTTGGCATTCCTGCTTACGCGCGCTCGTGAGCTCATGAGGCGAGAAGGCCTGCTTTCGCTCGTCAATGCATCAGGCGAAGTTGTTCGCTTTTTGGAGATTGCTCGTCTTGTCGATATCCTTCATGTCGCGGGTCCGGCACGGGAGTCTATTCCCGCCATTCCGGTGGGGGAGCTGCCTCGCTGGAGCAAGAGCGTCGAGGTCCGTCAGGGTATTGAGAATCTTCCATACTACCGACATCGCATCGCCGAACTCCTTGAATCGCTTCCGTTGCGCCGTGACGAGCGCTACGATGTCGCATTGGCGTCGGGGGAGGCGCTGGGTAATGCCTATGACCATGCGGGCGGTATCGGGTGCGTCCTGACGGTTCAGGCCTATGGCGATCGCGTTGTGGTTGAGGTGCTTGATCGAGGTGTCGGCTATTCTATCGATGAAACGAGCGAACCGGTCGCATCTGAGGAGCGCGGCCGTGGCATCAAGCTTATGCGTATGCTCGTCGATAACGTGGAGGTTGCTCGTCGTACGGACGGCGCCGGCACGCGCGTGCAGATGGTGAAGCTGTTTAGCGGAGCGCTGGAATCGTGTGCCTAGCCAATCGCTTTAGCGCGTTTAGCTACTAAGAACATGCGGCAGACAAGTTTTTTGAAAAAAGTACTTGCGTCTTTTGGGCAACTCGCGTAAATTAATAACCCGCAAGCGGACATGGCTCAGTTGGTAGAGCACAACCTTGCCAAGGTTGGGGTCGCGGGTT
>UQKY01000071.1 GCA_900541785.1 uncultured Collinsella sp. | reverse complement strand
CGCCCCCGCTTTGCTATAGCCAGGTTGTTATAGGTGGGCGTGACGGCTACTCGCCGTGCTTCTCATCGTGGCGAGCGGCGGCACGGGCATCGTGGATGCCCTTGATTGCGGCATGGCGGGCGGTGCGGGCGTCGTGCACGGCGTCGCGGGCCTCGGCGGCAGTTGCCTTGGCAGAGCGCAGCTTGGCTGCCAGGTCGGGATTGGTCTCGGCAACCGCGGCGATCGTGGGGCCGTCGAGCTCTTCTTGCGTGGGCTCGGCCAAAAAGTCGATGGCATACTGAGCGGCTACCATGGAGCCCTTGGCGAGCACGCTCTCGTCGATCTTATAGAAGCAGGAGTGCTGGGCATAGGTGGCGCCAATCTGGGGGTTGCGCGTGCCAACAAAGGCGAGCACGCCCGGTATGCGGCGCAGATACTCCGAGAAGTCCTCGCCCGAAAGCGTGCCACGGTAATGGCCCTCGCCTGCGGGGCCCAGGCACTTGAGCACAGCTTGGCGGCAGCGCTCGCTCGAGGCGGCATCGTTTTCGACCTTGTAGTTGGCGATGGTGTAGTCGGTGAGTTCGGCCTCGGCGCCTAGTGCTGCTGCGGTGTGCTCCACGATGCGGCGTATAAGCTCGGGCATCTCCTCATGCGTCTTGTCGCCATAGGTGCGCACCGTGCCGGCGAGGTACGCCGTGCCGGCGATAACGTTGCGCGCGGTGCCGCCGTGCAGTTCGCCGACGGTGATGACGGCGGGTTCGTAGGGGCTAATCTCGCGCGAGACGATGGTCTGCAGGGCGTTGACAATCTCGGCGGCAACCATAACGGCGTCGTGGCCGCGCTGGGGCATGGCGCCATGGCACGAGGTGCCGCGAACGTCGATGCGGAACCAGTCGGTGTTTGCCATGCGTGGGCCGGGCTCGCAGCTTACGGTGCCGGCGTCGACCTCGCTCCAGATGTGCGCGGCGTAGGCGCCGTCGACGCCGTCGAGCACACCCGTGCCAATCATGAGTTTGGCGCCCTGGCCGTTTTCCTCGCTGGGCTGGAATACGATGCGAATCTCGCCGTGGATGTCATCGGTCATGTGGCGCAGAATCTGCAGCGTGCCGAGCATCATGGCGATATGGCAGTCGTGACCGCAGGCGTGCATGCAGCCCTCGTTGACGCTGGCGAACTCCTCGCCGGTCTGCTCGGTGACAGGCAGGGCGTCGATGTCGGCGCGCAGCAGGATGCGGCGGCGCGGCGTGCCGTCCTCGCGGTAGGCATCGGGCGCGGTGCCGCGGAGCGTCGCCACCAGGCCGGTCTTGAGCGGACGCTCGTAGGGGATATTCATGGCGTCGAGCTGGTTGGCGATGTCGGAAGTCGTGCGCTCCTCGGCAAGGCTCAGCTCCGGGTGCTTATGGAAGTGCCGGCGCTGCTTGATGATGTAGGGTTCAAACTCGGCGGCGATATCCTGGATGGCCGCGGTGACGTCGTCTGCCGCGCGAACCTCGGTTGCCGCCATAATCTGCTGTGCCTTGGTCTTCGTCATGGTCGATTTGCTCCTTGTCGGCTCGATCGCAAAATCGTACAGGCTCTCTCCAGTATGCCACCTGCCGCTAGGGCTGGTAAAGCTGCCGTTTGCCGCTTGGGGTTTTGTTGCAAGGGCGGGGGAGTACACTCGGGGGTGTTGAATTTCCTGCCAGAGATGGGGATGCCCATGCAACATATCGATCGGATTATCCGCTCCAAGAACGTTTTTACCGCCCAAGACGGCATCGATACCGCCCGCGAGCTGGCGATTGCCATTGCGGGCGATCGCATCGTCGCGGTCGGCGCACCCGATGACGTGGTTGCCGCCGCCCCTGCCGCCACGCCGGTGGTCGACTACGGCGAGCAATTCATCTGCCCCGGTTTCCATGACGCTCATCTGCACTTCTTCCATACCTCGGTCGGTTCCTCGCCGTACATGCTCATGGATATGGGCACGTCAGAGGCGGCGCTGGTACAACACGCGCTCGAGTTTTCCCAGGACCTGCCTGACGACGCTTGGGTTGTAACGCAGGGCTGGCGCGACTACCGTTGGGATCCGCCCGAGCATCCTACCAAGGCCTCCCTCGACGCCGCCTTCCCCGATCGCCCCTGTGTTATGTATTCGGGCGACGGGCATACCCTGTGGCTCAACAGCCGCGCACTCGAAGCCCTTGGCGTGACGCGCGACAGCGAGCCGCCGGCGGGTGGCAGCTACGACAAGGATGCAAATGGCGAGCTCACGGGTATCGCTCATGAGGCTGCGGCCATGCAGCTGCTGCCGCGCTGCCTGGAGTGGCTGGGCGAGGACCGCATCGCGAGCGCTTACGCCGACCAGATGAAGCGCATGGCCGAGCAAGGCATCACCTCAATCTGCGATATGTCGCTCATGCCCATGCCGGGCTGCGACTTTATTCGCGACGATGTTTACGACAAGCTGCAGGCCGCCGGCAAGCTGGGCATCCGTGCCCATCTGTTTCCCACGCTGCTGGATGACCAATCACGTTTGGAAGAACTCCAGACCCGCTACGCGAACAACGCGCTGCTCTCGGCACCAGGCTTTAAACAGTTCTTCGACGGCGTGTCGAGCGAGCATACCGCATACCTCACTGAGCCCTATACCAACCCGCGCTTCCCGGGCGACCAGGGTCGCCTGACGGTTCCTGTCGAGCGCATGCGCAAGTTGGTTCTGGCGGCAGCCGAGCGTGGCCACACCGTGCGCATCCACGTTATCGGCGACGGTGCCATCCATGCCGCACTCGATATCTTTGAGGAGGCGGCAGAGCTCTACGGTCTGCCCCCGCACGGTCATAACACGCTCGAGCATCTGGAGAATTTGCTGCCCGGAGACATCGATCGTCTGCGCAAGCTCAACGTCATTGCCTCGAGCCAGCCTTGCCACATCACGCTCGACCCGGGTGGCCCGGAGCGCGACCTGGGCCTGGAGCGCAGCCGCATCATGTGGCCGTTTGCGACCTATAAGCAACGCGGCATCCGCCAAGCTTTCGGCACCGATAGCCCCATCACGGCCGTTACCAGCATGAACGTGCTCTACACGGCCATCACGCGCCAAGACCCCCGCAGCCACTGGCCCGAGGGCGGCTGGCTCCCCAGCGAGCGCGTCGACGCGGCTACAGCTCTGCGCAACTACACCCTGGGCAGCGCTTACGCAGCAGGTGACGAGCAAAACCTCGGCAGCCTAGAGCCCGGCAAATACGCCGACCTGGTAGTCCTGGACCAAAACCCGCTCACCATCGACCCCCAAGAGCTGCAGGCCACCAAGGTTCAGGCCACCTACCTGGCAGGCAACTTGATTTACGAGCGCTAATAATCATGCCGTACCGTTAAACGCGGCTCGGGCAGCCTATTTTGGGATGGCGCTCGAGCCGCGTTTGTTTGCCGATCGGGTCCGTTAGGAGCGCCCCCGCTCTGCTTGATTTGGGCGCGGGGCGGAGGCACCGCTGCCCCGCGTGCTCAATTTGGACATTAGTAATGCTGTCTCTTGGTGTTTTGCATACTTTCCATTGCAGATTGCATAAATAGGCTGGGATGTTCTTTCTGGCCCTTATGTACCCCCGCCTGGGCCGTGCAAAAAACGGAGTATTCAGCACCGCAAGCCCTGCCGGCGCCGCTGCGGTCGGGTAGTATCGCGGAGCTCGACGTCATTTTGTGGTTCGGTGCGGCGCGAGACATGTCTATTTGTCTCGATGAGGTCTGTCTGCCGATCCAAATAGTCGGTCGAAGGCGTCCTTGGGACCAATAGGATGTGTTCGCCGCTTATGCAGCCGTCCTGGCTTGCTGAATACTCCCAAAAATGCACGCTGCTTCCCAGGGGACCCGTGTGCGCGGCGAAAACCATACCCATGTCGCTATCCGCATCGCCATTTTGCTGCACTGACTTTTCTGAATGCCGGGCCCGAGTTAGTTAACCTGCCTCCCGTGTGGCTCCGGAGGGGCGGGGCATAAGGT
>UQKY01000070.1 GCA_900541785.1 uncultured Collinsella sp. | reverse complement strand
AGTTCCGCACGCAAAGGAAAGCACTTAATGTGCTTTCCGTCTTGCGCAGGACTGTAGAGCAGGAAAGTTCATATGCGCCGCCCGGCTCCCGCCGCTCTCGGGGGCATCTCTCATGCAAAAACTTTTGTTGGGTAAAGTCCGAGGTCAGTGGCGTTTTATACCGAGAAATTCAAAAAAAGTTGAAAATTCATTACATATTTGCGTTGACTTTAGGCAACTAAAGTTTCATACTCCTTTTCATCCACTGGGGGATGTGAACACGCACGGATCGTTCACATCATGATTGAAGAGGATTTCTCAGACATGTTCACGCATCAGCTAAACATTATCAGCGTAGTAATTATCTGATGCGGGTTAGCACATACAGCTAGCCCGTACGATAACGGGCGGCTGATGAAGATGAGGGCCGTCGAGCGCAACCGACGGCCCTCATTTTTTATGTCTGAGTAGTTCTTTTTAGAGGAGGAAATGTAATGAACGGAGTTTTGCTCATGGTTGTGGCCGCGGCGGTGCTCGCCTGCGGCTATCTGGGCTATGGCCGATGGCTGGCCAACAAGTGGGGCGTTGACAAAGAGGCCCTCACGCCGGCCAAGCGCATGAAGGACGGCAACAGCTTCTCGCCCGTCTCCGCCTTCACCGCGTTCTCGCACCAGTTCAGCTCGATCTGCGGTGCTGGCCCTGTTACGGGTACGATCGTCGCCATGGCCTTTGGCTGGCTGCCCGTCGTGCTCTGGGTCCTCGTCGGCGGCATCTTCTTTGGCGCCGTCCACGACTTTGGCGCCCTGTACGCCTCGATGAAGAACAACGGCAAGTCGCTCGCTCAGCTCATCGAGAAGTACATCGGCAAGACCGGCCGTCGCCTGTTCCTGCTGTTCTGCTGGCTGTTCTGCATCATTGTCATCGCCGCCTTCACCGACATGGTCTGCAAGACGTTCATGTTCACCCCGGCCGTTGACGCTTCTGGTGCTGCTACCGGTGCCATCGACTTCACCAAGTCCTATGCCGCCGGCTGCGCTGGTACCATCTCCATCCTGTTCACCTTCGTCGCTATCGCCTTTGGTTGGGCCCAGAAGAAGTTCAACCTCACCGGCGCTGCCGAGTTCATCACCGGCGTGGTCCTCATGGTTCTCATGTTCGCCGTCGGTATGCAGTTCCCGGTCTACCTGGATAAGTTCCAGTGGTTCGCCGTCGTCATGGTCTACCTGGTCTTCGCTGGCGCTATGCCCATCCAGATGCTCAAGACTCCGCGTGACTACCTCACTTCCATCATGATGATCGTCATGATCGTCTGCGCTGTCCTCGGCATCGTCGTCCTGGGCGTCAACGGTCAGGCCACTATCACCGCTCCGGTCTTTACCGGCTTCTCCACTGCCTCCGGCATGATGTTCCCGGTCCTGTTTGTCTCCGTTGCTTGCGGTGCTCTCTCCGGTTTCCACAGCCTCGTTTCTTCCGGTACCTCCTCTAAGCAGGTCGAGAAGGAGCAGGACGCCGTCAAGGTCGGTTACGGCGCCATGATCGTCGAGTCCTTCGTCGGCATCCTTGCCATCATCGTCGCCGGCATCATGTTCTCCGATATGAACACCGCCGGTACTGGCGCCCTCAACGCCGGTGTCGCTTCCACCCCGTTCCAGATCTTCGCCGCTGGCATCTCCCGCGGTATGCAGGCCTTCGGTGTTGACGGCACGCTCGCTACCGTCTTCATGACCATGAACGTCTCCGCTCTGGCCCTGACCTCGCTCGACGCCGTCGCCCGCATCGCCCGCACTTCGTTCTCTGAGTTCTTTGCCCAGACCAACGACGCCCTGGCCATCGAGTCCAAGGCCGGCTACATGAAGGTCCTCGGCAACCCCTGGTTCGCCACGGTTGTCACCCTGCTTCCTGGTCTCGCCCTCGCTTTTGGTGGCTATGCCAACATCTGGCCGCTCTTTGGTGCTTCCAACCAGCTGCTCGGCGGTATGACCATGATCACCCTCGCCGTGTTCTGCAAGTGCACCGGCCGCAAGGGTTGGATGCTCTACGTGCCCGTCGTCTTCCTGCTCTGCTGCACCTTCACCTCGCTGGTCCAGAGCGCCATGGGCTGCATGACCGCCGTCCAGGCCTACGGCTTCTTCGGTACCATCCCGGCTACCGCCACCACGGCTGCCGTCTCCGTCGCCGCCACCAAGGGCCTGCAGCTCGTCTTTGCCGTCCTGCTGATGGTCCTGGGCCTCATCGTTGCCGTCAACTGCCTCAAGGAGTTCTTCGGCAAGGAGGCCGGCTCCATGCCCGACGAGGAGCCCGAGTGGTCCGAGATGGGCAAGGCCGAGTATGGTCGCGCTGCTGCCGCCGAGGCTCCTGCCGACGCTGAGGCCGCCAAGGCTTAGCCGATCGGACGGATTGGATCTTCCATCTCTATGACTCGGAAAGGCCGGGTCCGCAGAACGCGGGCCCGGCCTTTTTTGTAAAGACGGGTGATGTCGGGGTGTTCTCGCAGATGTTTTGCGTGGATGGCGGCGCGCGTTGTACCATATGGACGTATATGTGTGCATATGAAAGGGGCCCCGTGGCCAAGACGGTATATTCCGATAACCAACAAAATGTCGATGCTCTGGCTGAGCGTCTGAGCGGACAAACGTCGCTTTCTGCCGAGCGGGCCAAGCTGGTTGCCTACGACCTGCTCTGCCGCAAGGCACTCAAGATCAAGTCGAGCGCGCTGGCACAGATTTTTCGCTCCGTGGATAAGGAGTGCGATACCAAGGCGATGCGCGATGAGCTTATCGCGGCAAAGATCGTGACCAAGATCGAGGGCAGCGGCATTAACGGCCGCCCGGCGTTCTATACCATCAATGCCGAGATTCATGATGCCCAGGAGCAGCCTGTCGAGGATTCCGTTGAGGTTCCTGCTGCGGAAGAAGTTGCCCCGCGTGAGCATATCGATACTGACGAGCTGCTCGATGAGCATGTCGTGCGTGCCTTTACCGCCAAGGCGGGTCGAGGCGGCTTTGGCGGAGGCGGAAAGCGTGATGCTCAGCGCCGCGCCCAACAGGAACGCTTCCGTCGTGCTGTGGCTCAAAAGGATGGGGCCGTTACCGAGGTTGTCGAGAACGAGCCTGTCGCCGAGCCGCAGGAGCCTGTGAAAGAGCAAAAGTCCGCTGAGCCTCAGGAACCCAAGCGTCGTCGCGGTGCGCATTTTAAGGCCGAGCAGCAGGATGCTGCGCGCGAGGCCGAAGAGGCTGCTGAGGTTGTAGACGATTCTGAGAAAACGGCCAAGAAGGCCTCAGACTCGTGTCGTCCCGGTCGCGGCTTTGCAGGTCGCGCGTATCCCGTAAAGCGTCAGGAGAAGGTTAGTCAGGTTCCGGAGGTGCGGGCCGAGAAGGCCGTGAAGCCTGCCGAGTCGGAAGTCTGTGAACAGAAGCCTGTTGATGAGCAGGCTGCGTCCGATACGGAGACTCAGGGCCAGCAGCCTGCGGTTGAACAGACGGGGGAGGGTACTTCGAGCAAGCCTCGCCGCCGTCGTCATCGTGGCGGTCGCGGCTCTAACGCTCAGGATGCCGCCGAGAATGTGGCGCCGCGCGACGAAGATGCGAAGGTGGATGCTCCGATGGAGCAGCCCAAGCGTCAGCCGGCGAAGGAGAGCAAGCCCGAGCGTTCGCAGAAGCAGACGTCATCTTCGAAACGTGAGCGCAATGCCCAAGGCGATTCTAAGCGCAAGTCTCAGAAGAAGCCCGAGTCTGCCGCAGCAGATACGGCTGCCCAGCAGACTGAGTCGACTACCCATGGCGAGGTTTCGGCGTTTGCCCTGGCCCGCGTTCTGGGCAGGCAGCTGCTCAAGGTCGTCCCCACGCCCACGGCGCTCTCCAAAATTAAGGATCAGCAGACCCAGATCGTTAAGGTCGAGGGCAAGGACGGCAAGAAAGCTCCACAGCGCGCCCAGCACAACGAGATGTCCAATCGCAAGATTGCCGAGGAAATCGCAATCATCCAGGCTTGGGTCGAGCAAAACCGCGGTGCCGATACTCCGGTTGCCTCGCGCCGCCAGCGCGCCTACCAGATTTTCAATGACGAAAAGGCTTTTGACGGCAAGCATGGCGAGCGCCTGATCAGGCGTATGACCGAAAAGGGCATCAGCATGCAGGCGATTAAGGTCGCCCCTAACCGTCCGGTGCACTTTACGGGCTTCTTTACGCTGGGCGCCGACAAGCCGTTCATTATGGTCGAGAACCTGGATACCTATGACGAGATCGTCAAGCTCCTGCGCGGACGTAAACATGCCAAGCTCTTTGGTACCAAGGTGGGCGGCGTAATCTTTGGCGGCGGCTGCAAGGCGAGCGTCTCGCACGCACTGGATGATTACCTGGCCGAGATCGGCTATCGCTTTACCTATATCTACTACGTGGGCGACATCGATCGCGAGGGTGCGCGCATCGTCGAGCAGGCCCGCAACGCCAACGTCGTTGAGATTCGCCTGCATGCCGGAATGTATCGCGCCATGCTTGCCGAGCATAAGCGCCGCGTGAAGGCCGGCGGCGCGTGCGAGCCCGCGGCTGCCAACCAGGGCGTGCCGCAGAACCTGGCGGCGACGATCAAGGATCTGCCCATGGTTACGCGCGTGCAGTTCCGCAACGTGCTGCGTGAGGGCGGACGCATTCCGCAGGAGATTCTGATGACCGCCGACTATCGGGATGGCGACTCGGGAAGCTTCGACCGCATGCTGAACAACTAGGGACGCGTGGCCCCGGCGGGCCGGGCATTAAGTTTGCTGCTCTACAGTCCTGCGCAAGACGAAGGCCACATTAAGTGGCCTTCTTTGCGTGCGGAACT
>UQKY01000069.1 GCA_900541785.1 uncultured Collinsella sp. | reverse complement strand
TTAACATTTATAAATATGCAGGTCAGCGAGGTGCTAGCGATGTGCCAGCGGATGCGCCGCCAGATAGACCTCGGTCAGTTGCGTACGGTCGACATGCGTGTAGACCTGCGTGGTCGAAATATCGGCATGGCCCAAAATCTCCTGCAGCACACGCAAGTCGGCACCGCCCGCGAGCATGTGGGTGGCAAAGGAGTGGCGCAGGGTGTGGGGGTGGAGCCCCACCAGCCCCACCTGGCGCCCGTACCGCTCGCATATCGCATGCACGCCCTGGCGCGACAGGCGACGTCCGTTCTTATTTAAAAAGACCGCCGAGGTCTCCGTCCCGTGAGCATGGGCGGCCAGGAGAGTGCGCCCGTCACCTATATAGTGTGTCAGGGAGCCGCGCTTCCCACCAACGGGGCCAGACGCTCCTTGGAGCCCTTACCGCGCACCAGGACAAACCCGTCATCGATATGGATATCGCCCACATCGAGCCCAACCAGCTCACTCACGCGCAAGCCGCAACCGTAAAGCACTTCCAAGATGGCATGATCGCGCAGCCCCATCTCGCCCTCGGGAAAGTCTTGATCGAGCAGTGCCGAGACATCCTCCACCGAAAGGTATTCCGGCAGGCGATCTGCCTTTTTGGGCAGGCGCAACGCCGCCGTCGGGTTTTGGGCCACGGCCCCATCGCGCACCAAAAAGGCATGCAGGCCCTTCACGGCAGCAAGCGCGCGCTCCACCGAGGCGTCGGAATAGCCTCCGTCGCGGCGATCGGCAACAAAGCCCTCCACGACCTGACGGCTCACATCTTCAAAAGACGCAATGTCAGCCCGCCCCAGATAGGCGCAGTACGTCGTCAGGTCACGACGGTAGGCCGCAATCGTATTGCGCGCCAAACCCCGCTCGACCGCAAGGTAATCGAGATACTCCCCCGCCACCACAGCAAGCGACGAGGGAGTAGCTTCGGTATGTTCTTGGTTCTCCGGCACCCTTAGTCCGTAGCGAGGTTCTTGGGCGTCACCTGCAGACGGTCGACACCCTCATGCTGGCCAATCGAGGCGCGCACGAACTCGCGGAACAGCGGCTGCGGGTTGGTCGGACGGCTCTTGAACTCGGGATGAGCCTGGGTGGCCACATACCACGGATGTACGTCGCGCGGCAGCTCGACCATCTCGACCAGACGCTCGTCGGGCGAAAGACCCGAGATAACCAGGCCGGCGTCCTCGAGCTGGTCACGGAAGGCGTTGTTGAACTCAAAACGGTGACGGTGACGCTCGTAGACGAGCTCCTCGCCATAGGCCTCGCGCGCGAGGGTATCGGCGGCGAGCTTGCACGGATAGGCGCCCAGGCGCATGGTGCCGCCCTTCTCGGTCACGTCCTCCTGCGAGCTCATCAGATCGATGACACTATACGGGCCATCCGGATCGAACTCGGAAGAACTGGCGCCGGCAAGGCCGACGACGTTGCGGGCGAACTCGCACACGGCGACCTGCATACCCAGGCAAATGCCCAGATACGGAATCTTGTGCTCGCGGGCGAACTCGGCCGCGAGGATCTTTCCCTCCAGGGCGCGCTTGCCAAAGCCGCCAGGGACCAAGATGCCCGAGGCATCGCCCAGGACCTCGGAGACGTTCTGCTCATCGAGGCTCTCACCATCGACCAGCTGCACGTCAACGTGGCGATCGTAGAACACGCCCGCGTGGTGCAGGGCCTCGATAACCGACAGGTAGGCATCGGGCAGCTGTGTATACTTGCCCACGACGGCGATCTTCACCTTGTCGGCGTGCTGGTTGGCATGGTTCTGCTTGCGCAGGAACTCGTTCCACTGACTCATGTCGCGCTCACGCGGGTCCAGACCCAGACGCTCGCAAATGCGCAGGTCAAAGTCCTGCTCGGCGAGCAGCTGCGGAACATCGTAGATGCTCGCGCAGTCCTCGTTGGTAAAGACGCAGTCGGTGTCGACGTCGCAGAAGCTTGCGATCTTGCCGCGGATGGCATCGTCGATATGGTGGTCGGAGCGCAGAACGATAATATCGGGCTGGATACCAAAGCTGCGGAGCTCCTTGACGGAGTGCTGCGTCGGCTTGGTCTTGACCTCGTGGGCGGCGGCGATATAGGGAACGAGCGACACGTGGATGTAGCAGACGTTCTCGGGGCCGGCCTCCTTGCGATACTGGCGGATGGCCTCGACAAACGGCTGCGACTCGATGTCACCGATGGTGCCGCCCAACTCAGTGATGACCACGTCGGAGCCGGTCTGCTCCTCAATACGACGGAACTTATCCTTAATGGCGTTCGTGACGTGCGGGATCACCTGCACAGTGCCGCCCAAAAAGTCACCGCGACGTTCACGGGCGATCAGGCTCTTATAGATGGCACCAGTCGTAAAGTTGGAATCGCGGGTCAGGTTCTCATCAATAAAGCGCTCGTAGTGGCCCAGGTCCAGATCGGACTCGTAGCCGTCCTCGGTCACAAAGACCTCGCCATGCTGGAACGGGCTCATGGTGCCGGGGTCGACGTTCAGATACGGGTCGGCCTTTTGCATCGTTACCTTGTAGCCGCGCGACTTGAGCAGACGGCCCAGCGAGGCCGCGGTAATACCCTTGCCCAGAGACGAAACCACGCCACCGGTCACGAACACATGCTTGGTCATATTGAGTTACCTGCGCTTCCCGTAGAAGTTGTCCATACACATCTTACGGGTCTTCATTGTAATACTCGCGACGCGCGCCGCACACAATTTTTCTTACGCGCAATCGCATTTCTCCATCTCGAAACAAAACGCCGCCCGATTGCCCAGACGGCGTCGTTTCCGCTATGAATGCGCGCCGTTATCGATCGGCGACTTCGTCCTTGATCAAGTCCTGCACGAGTATGCCGGCACGGATGCCCTCTAGATACCATTCGCCACGCTCCGTGAGACAAATACCATTTGCGAGCTGGCCGCCGTCGTCGCTGTAGCGCGAGACGACCTCAATGATGTCTTCGGATTCCAAGCGTTCAATTGCCGCGCGGGCGCGATACGGAGACACCCCCACACGCTCGGCAAGCGTCTTTCGCGAAAAGCCATAAAATCCGCCGTTGTCTTCGGACTGCTGTGCGATCTCCATCAGCACCTGCACCTCGACACGCTTCATATCGTTGACACTCGCACGACCCTTGCCAGCCATGGCAGCCTCCTCAAACCGAGCACGGGCATCACTTGCACCGTGCGCGACCGGCACACCCCATGATGGCCGGCAACATCCATCATGCGGCATCCCCGCAAAAGGATGAAACAATTAGGGTTATTGTATACCGCCCAAATCACTTATAGGCAGGTAAACGGGCTAATTTTAGGTTAAACGGTAGCTTTGTTGATAAAGGGGCGCACCGAATGCATACCCGATGTGCCCCTTTCAGACCAATTTATCCAGGCTTAGCGGTGGAAGAAACCACGGCGCTCGAACTTGGGCTCGCAGCACACGTTGATGCCCAGCTTGCGCAACACCGTCTCGTCCGTCGGCGAGATGATCACGCTAAAGAAGGCATCGCAGCCACGCAGCTGCTCCAGGCCCGAAAGGACGCGGGCCGCCGTCTCGCTCGTTGCTGAGGTGATCGAGAGCGCCATAAGCGTCTCGTCGGTGTGCAGACGCGGGTTCTTGCTACCCAGGAAATGCGTCTTGAGCTTGCTGATAGGCTCGATAGCCTCATTGCTAATGACCTCGAGCTCAAGGTCAACGCCCGAGACATGCTTAAGTGCATTCATGATGAGCGAGCTCGCGGCGCCCAGGCGCGTGGAAGTCTTGCCGGTCACCACGGAGCCGTCGGGCATGACCATGGCGCCTACGGGGCCACCCGTCAGCTGCTCCCTGGTAAGGGCGGCCGAGCGTGCCGGCGAGTAATTCTTGTCGATACCAGCCTTCTTCATAATGATCTTGAGACGGTCGACTTGCTCATCGCCCACGCCGGTACGGCGCACATTTTCGACCGCGGTAAAGTAGCGGCGGACGATCTCCATCTTGGAAGCGTCGCGGCAGGCATCGTCATCGGTGATGGCAAAACCGACCATGTTGACGCCCATGTCGGTGGGGCTCTGGTAGGGGCTCTTGCCCAGGATCTTTTCCATCAGGGCACGGACCACCGGGAAAGCCTCGACGTCACGGTTGTAGTTGACCGTGGTCTTGTTGTAGGCCTCCAAGTGGAAGGAATCGATGATGTTGGCATCGTCGAGGTCGGCCGTGGCGGCCTCATAGGCGATATTGACTGGGTGCGTGAGGGGCAGATTCCAGACCGGGAAAGTCTCAAACTTGGCGTAGCCGGCGGCGGTGCCGTGCTTGTGCTCGTGATAGAGCTGAGACAGGCAGGTGGCGAGCTTGCCCGAGCCAGGGCCGGGCGCTGTCACGACGACGAGCGGACGAGTGGTCTCGACAAACTCGTTCTTGCCATAGCCGTCGTCGGACACGATCAGGTCGACGTCGTGCGGATAGCCCTCGATGGGATAGTGCAGCTTGGCAGGAATGCCGAGCGCGTTCAGGCGATTGCGGAACACATCGGCGGCGGGCTGGCCGGCGTACTGGGTGATAACCACGGCCGCGACAGCAAAACCGTTGCCGCGGAACAGGTCGACCAGGCGCAAGACGTCCTCGTCATAGGTAATACCCAGGTCACCGCGAGCCTTGTTCTTCTCGATGTGGTTCGCGTTAATGGCGATGATGACCTCGACGTCGTCGGCAATGCTCTTGAGCATGCGAAACTTGCTGTCCGGCTCAAAACCCGGCAGCACGCGGCTCGCGTGATAGTCGTCAAACAGCTTGCCGCCAAACTCCAAATACAGCTTGCCGCCAAACTGCGAGATGCGCTCCTTAATATGAGCGGCCTGCAGCTCGATATACTTCGCGTTGTCGAAACCCTGGCGCATATATGGCTCCCGTCCCGTTTCCATTTAATGTTCTAGGCGATTATAACGGAGCCCGCCCTCCCCGATACCCAAACCATCAACAGGCACCAACCAAACACGCCCACCGCAACCACCGGGGACCCAGGATGGCTAATTTGAGGCGGGGAACAAGTCGCTCAGCACCAACGATGGCAGCGCCGCAGGTTGAGCATAAGCCAGCGAAAGCCCGCCAGAGCGAGCAAGGTGACGTGAAAGAGGAGG
>UQKY01000068.1 GCA_900541785.1 uncultured Collinsella sp. | reverse complement strand
AAAGCTCGAGGACTTTGATGCATTTGTCGGTCGCGGTGGTGGCTTGCTTTCGCTGCCCGGTGGTACGTATGCCATCAACGAGGTTATGCTCGAGCATGCCCGCATCGGTGCGAATGGCGTTCGGCACCCGGCGCAGCTGGGGCCCCAGATTGCCCACGAATTTGCCGTGAAATGTGGCAAGCCCGCCTTTGTGGTGAATCCTCCCGATACCGACGAGCTGTGCGACCTCGCACGCATGACGGGCATTAAGGGCGTGTATCGAAACGTGCACCTGCACGCCCTTAATCTCAAAGAGACCGCCATCCGCCATGCGGCAAAGCTCGGTCGCGCATACGACGAGTGCAACTTTATTGTCTGTCATATCGGCGGTGGCATTTCGATTTCTGCCCACCTTAAGGGCAAGATGGTCGACGGCAACGACATCGTTGGCGGCGAAGGCCCCATGGCGCCGACGCGCTGCGGATCGGTTCCCGCGATCGAGGTCGCAAAGTACACCGCGGAGCACGGTCTTGATGTCGCCCGCGCCCATTGCATGAAGACTGGCGGCTTCGTTGACCTTTTGGGTACCTCCGATGCCATCGAGGTGTGCGAACGTGCTGCAGCGGGAGATAAGGCCGCAGCTCGCGCCTGGGATGCAATGGTCTACCAAATCTGCAAGTGGATTGGCGAGATGGCATGTGTGCTGAAGGGCGATGTCGACGGTATCTTGCTCGGAGGCGGCATGGTCCACAGCAAGGAGCTCGTTGCCTCGATTGAGGAATGCTGCTCTTGGATCGCCCCCGTGTCGGCTTATCCCGGCGAGTTTGAGCTCGAGGCGATGGCGTCTGGCGCCTGCCGCGTGCTCGATGGTGTCGAGGAAGCGCTCGTGTACAGCGGAGAGCCCGTGTTCACTGGTTTTAACGACTGATAGTGCTGTGTTTGGGGCGGCCGATGGTGACGTCCGGCCGCTCCGACCCTTTTTCTAAGTGTAAGGATGGATCATGGATAAAACCAAGATCAAGTACCTGGTGGGCATTTATGCTGCCGCCATGTGCATTATGGGCATGTTGGTGCCCGTCCCCATCGTGGCCTCTGTTGCGGCGGCGTTTCCCAATGAGAACATCGCTGCCGTCCAGATGATCATCGGCATCATTCCGCTCATGATGGCTGTGTCCGCCATGCTCGTGTCTTCCCAGCTCGCCTCGCGTGTATCCAAGAAGAAGACGACGCTTGTCGGCCACGTTATCGTGATGCTCGCCGGCGCCTCGGTGCTGGTGTTCCACGATTCGCTTGCCCAGGTTCTTGCGGCCTCTGCCGTGATGGGTCTTGGCCTTGGCGCCGTGCAGAACTCGACCGACGCTCTGATCGCCGACTATTTCGGTGGCAAGCAGCGTTCGTTTGTCATGGGCATCTACTCAACCTTTGTTGCACTGGGTGGCATTATCTGGACGATGGTTTCCGGCATCTTGGGTTCTGCCGAGTGGTTCCACAGCTATGCGGCGTACTTCATCATGATCGTGTTTATCGTCATTGAGGCCGTCTGCCTGCCCGAGGGTCATCTTGAGCCCAAGCGTAAGATCAACGTGTTTGCCAACATGCCCAAAGAGGTCGCAATTATCACGGTCATGAGCTTTGTGTTCGTACTCACGTTCCAGCTCTTTAGCTCCAATGTCTCGCTGCTTGTCGTGGGTCGCGGCTTTGGCGGCACTGTTGAGGCTGGCCTCGCTTCGACCGTCATGACGGTCGCCGGCATTGCGGCTGGCCTTTTAGTGGGCCCGCTGTTTGCCAAGTTCAAGAACCTGTCGATGCCGATCGCGTGGGGCGTGACGCTCGTTGGCCTGGGCCTGACGCTGGTTGCGCCCGCCTTTATGGTGCTGTGCGTTGCGGGCTTTGTCGTTGCGCTGGGCAAGGAGACCTACGTGCCGCTGGAGGGCAATTTTGCCGCCGGCAACTCTGCTCCCGAGGGACGTGCGTTTAACCTCGCCATTGGCATGGCGGGCATCAACTTTGGCATGGCACTGTCTCCCATTGTGTTTGAGGCCGTGACGTCGCCGTTTGGTGCAACGATTGACCAGAAGTTCATCGCCGGCATAATCGTCTGTGCGGCTTGTGTCGTCTTTGGCGCCATTAAGTATCGCAAGCTCACTCCGGCCCAGCTTGCCGAGGCCGAGAAGATGGCGGCCAGCGGCGAGGCGGAGTAACCGCTCGAGTAGTTGCTTTGCCGCCCATCATGTTTTATCGGGGCCGCCGACATATGCCGGCGGCCCTCTTTCTATCAATGGCTTGATAGCTCGCGAAGAGAAGTAATAGCTCCTCGCCTATCGAATGCCGGCGGACGGGGTGCCGGGGCTACAGTCTTCCGAGCGTTTGCAGTCCCGTCGCTCCGTCCGCCGGCATTCGACCGCAACATGTTGGTCAAGCATAATCTTTTGGATTCTTTTGGCGTGAGCGGCTTGGTTTTGGTAGGATTTGTCAGCGGCTTGACTAAGGGGGTTTTATAACTGCCATGCAGGTAGCCGTGTTGGTAACGTTTTACCGACTCGCCAAGAACCCCTCATTTATAATGCGTCTGCAAAATGACCAATTGCTTTGACCTGCTGAAACACTATATGTTGTGTTTGACCTAAAAAAAGAATACAGGATATAGATGCATCTTTGTCGTATGATAGATGGCGGACAGAGAACGAGGACCTTATTCACCCCATTTGGACACGCCTTTGAGCCGCTTGATCGGCCGCGAGGAATGTCCGCATGAGGACCTATGGTTTATCGAGAACACAGATTGCGCGACGGCGCCGCAAGACAGGGGCAAGCCCTGCCGGGCATCGTTTGGCTCTGAAGCGCAATGAGGCTACGACGCGAAAGAGGCAAGAGGATGAAGATCATCAAGCGCAGCGGCACCGAGGTTGTCTTTGACATCGATAAGATTGTCAATGCCATCCGCGCCGCTAACTTGGAGGTCGAGGAGAGCTCTCGTCTAACCGACCGCCAGGTGGTTTATGCGGCGCAAAACGTCGCCGAGGCATGCGAGAACGCGGGCCACACCGTTTCGGTCGAGGAGATCCAGGATTTGGTCGAGGACGAGATCATGCGTCTCGACTGCTACGAGGTTGCCCGCCACTACATCATCTATCGCTATGTTCAGAGCCTGAAGCGCCAGAAAAACACGACCGATGACAAGATCCTGTCGCTGATCGAGTGCAATAACGAAGAGGTCAAGCAGGAGAACTCCAACAAGAACCCGACCGTCAACTCCGTTCAGCGCGACTATATGGCTGGCGAGATTTCCAAGGACCTGACCCAGCGCGTGCTGCTGCCTCAGGAGATCGTGGATGCCCATAATGAGGGTCTGATCCATTTCCACGATTCGGATTACTTTGCCCAGCATATGCACAACTGCGATCTGGTGAACCTGGAGGACATGCTCCAGAACGGCACTGTTATTTCGGGCACGCTGATTGAGAAGCCGCACAGCTTCTCGACCGCCTGCAATATTGCGACGCAGATTATCGCCCAGGTTGCTTCCTCCCAGTACGGCGGCCAGTCCATCTCGCTGACCCATCTTGCCCCCTTTGTTGAGGTGAGCCGTCAAAAGATTCGTGGCGAGGTCGCCCGCGAGCTCGAGGAGCTCGGCGTTTCCGCATCTCCCGAAAAGGTTCGCGAGGTCGTTGAGGATCGCCTGCGTGACGAGATCCGTCGCGGCGTCCAGACGATTCAGTATCAGGTCGTGACCCTTATGACCACCAATGGCCAGGCGCCGTTCGTGACGGTCTTTATGTATCTTAACGAGGCCCGTACGCCTCAGGAGAAGCACGACCTTGCCATGATCGTGGAGGAGACGCTTCGCCAGCGCTACGAGGGCGTTAAGAACGAGGCCGGCGTTTGGATTACCCCGGCATTCCCCAAGCTTATCTATGTACTCGAGGACGATAACGTTCACGAGGATTCCCCGTACTTCTACCTGACCCAGCTGGCTGCCAAGTGCACCGCCAAGCGCATGGTGCCCGATTACATCTCCGAGAAGAAGATGCGCGAGCTCAAGTTGTCGAAGGGCGAGACCGCCGGCAACGGCGACTGCTACACCTGCATGGGTTGCCGCAGCTTCCTGACGCCCGACCGTTCGGGCAACGGCTTTAACAATGTTGCCAACGCGCTGAACTACGACCCGAACAAGCCCAAGTACTATGGTCGCTTTAACCAGGGCGTTGTGACCATCAACCTGCCTGATGTCGCACTGAGCTCGCACCAGGATATGGACAAGTTCTGGAAGATCTTCGATGAGCGCCTTGAGCTGTGCCACCGTGCCCTGCTGTGCCGTCATGAGCGCCTGATGGGTACGCTTTCTGACGCCGCACCGATTCTGTGGCAGTACGGCGCCCTCGCTCGTCTGAAGAAGGGCGAGACGATCGACAAGCTGCTCGTGGGCGGATACTCTACGATCAGCCTGGGCTATGCCGGCCTGTATGAGTGCGTTAAGTACATGACGGGTCACAGCCACACCGAGAAGGAGGGCACGCCGTTTGCCATGGCCGTCATGCAGCACATGAACGACAAGTGCGCCGAGTGGAAGGCCGAAAGCGATATCGACTTCTCGCTGTACGGCACCCCGCTTGAGTCGACGACCTACAAGTTCGCCAAGTGCCTGCAGCGCCGTTTTGGCATCATTCCGGGCGTGACGGACAAGGGCTACATCACCAACAGCTACCACGTCCACGTGTCCGAGGAGATCGACGCATTCGACAAGCTCAAGTTCGAGGGTATGTTCCAGCAGCTTTCGCCGGGCGGTGCTATCTCCTACGTTGAGGTTCCCAACATGCAGGACAACCTCAAGGCTGTCATTCGCGTGATGCAGTACATCTACGACAACATCATGTACGCCGAGCTCAACACCAAGAGCGACTACTGCCAGGTGTGCGGCTACGACGGCGAGATCAAGATTGTCGAGGATGACGGCAAGCTGGTGTGGGAGTGCCCCAATTGCGGCAATCGTGACCAGGAGAAGATGAACGTCGCTCGTCGTACGTGCGGCTACATCGGTACCCAGTTCTGGAACCAGGGCCGAACCGAGGAGATCCGCGACCGCGTGCTGCATCTCTAATACCGCTCCGGGGCTGAACCGAGAGGGACGCTTGGGCATTTGCTCGCTATTTCGGACAGTCCTGCGCAAGACGAAGGCCACATTAAGTGGCCTTCTTTGCGTGCGGAACT
>UQKY01000067.1 GCA_900541785.1 uncultured Collinsella sp. | reverse complement strand
TTTTGGGCGTCGACGAGGCGCAGGGCGTCGGCCGCGAGCGCCCAGCGGTCCATGTTGTTGAGGCGCAGCATGTCGAACGGGGTGGTCGTGGAGCCCTTCTCCTCGTAGCCGTGGACGCGGAAGGCGTCGTGGCCGGGGCGGTTCCAGATCAGGCGGCGAATCGTGCCGGCATAGGCGTGGAATGCAAAGAGCACGGGCTTCTCACCGCAGCCGAACAGCTCAGCCCAGCGCTCATCGCTGATGGCCTGGTCGTTCTCGCAGGCGTTCTGAATCTTGAGCAGATCGACCACGTTGACGAACCACACCTTAATGCCCAGCTCACGCAGCATATCGGTTGCAGCCAGAGCCTCGAGCGTCGGCACGTCGCCGCACGTGGCGACCACGACGTCGGCCTCGGCAAGCGAGTCGGCAGTCGATGCCCACCCCCAGGTCGCTACGCCCTCGGCGAGCTCGGACTTGGCCTCGTCGACCGTCTGGAAGGTGGGGGCGGGTTGCTTGCCACAGAAGATAGCGTTGACGCAGTCGGTGGACTGGTAGACGCGCTCGGCAACGGCAAGCGCCATGTTGGCGTCGGCCGGATAGTAGGCATTCACGACATGCGTGTCGTTGGCCTTGTTGAGCAGCAGGTCGATAAAGCCGGGGTCCTGGTGCGAGAAGCCGTTGTGGTCCTGGCGCCAGACATGGCTCGACAGCAAAATGTTGAGGCCGCTAATGGGAGCACGCCACGGAATCTCGCGCTTGGTGGCTTCGAGCCATTTGCAGTGCTGGTTGACCATGGAATCGACCACGTGGACAAAGCTCTCGTAGGAGCTCCACACACCCGAGCGACCGGTGAGCACGTAAGCCTCGAGGAAGCCCTCGCACTGGTGCTCGGACAGCTGCTCGACGACCTTGCCGGAGCCGGCCAGCAGCTCGTCGTTGGCCTCGTCCTCGTAGAAGCCGGCATCCCACTGCTTCTTGGTCACCTTGTAGGCGGCCTGCAGGCGGTTAGACGCGGTCTCGTCGGGACCGAAGATGCGGAAGTCGTTCATGTTCTTGGCCAGAACGTCGGCAGTGTACTCGCCAAAGACGCGGGCGGCCTCGGTGGAGCCCCAGCCGTGGCCCTTCTCGGCGACGGGGATCTCGTGGGCGTGGATATCGGGCAGCTCGAGCTCGCGGCGCACTTTGCCGCCGTTTGCGTTGGGATTGGCGCCGATGCGCAGCTCGCCGGTCGGCATAAAGGCCGTCACCTCGGGGCGCACCTGGCCCTCGGGCGTAAAGAGCTCCTCGGGCTTGTAGGAGCGCAGCCACTCGCGCAGCACGCGGAAGTGCTCGTGGGTGTCCTTGGCACTCGCCAGCGGCACCTGATGCGCGCGCCAGGAGTCCTCGGTCTTCTTGCCGTCAATCTGCTTGGGGCAGGTCCAACCCTTGGGCGTACGGAACACAATCATGGGGTAGGCCGGGCGGACCACGGTCTCGCCTGCGGCGGCCTGGGCCTGTGCGGTGGCCTTGATGTCGCAGATCTCATCGAAGACCTGCTCAAACAGGGCAGCAAAACGCTCGTGGATGCTTGCATGGCTCTCGTCGTCAAAACCGGCGACAAAGAAGTGCGGCTTATAGCCCATGCCCTCAAAGAACTTGGTGAGTTCTTCATCGGACACGCGGGCAAGAATGGTGGGGTTGGCGATCTTATAGCCGTTGAGGTGCAGGATCGGCAGGACGATACCGTCGGTTGCCGGGTTCACGAGCTTGTTGGACTGCCAAGAGGTCGCGAGCGGACCGGTCTCGGACTCGCCGTCGCCCACCACGGCCACGGCCAGCAGGCTCGGGTTGTCCATGACGGCGCCGTAGGCGTGGCTGAGCGTGTAGCCGAGCTCGCCGCCCTCGTGGATGGAGCCAGGCGTCTCGGGCGCAAAATGGCTCGGGATGCCACCGGGATAAGAGAACTGGCGGAAGAACTTCTGCAGGCCTGCCTCGTCATTGGTGATGTCGGGGCGAATCTCACGGTAGGTGCCATCGAGCAGCGACTGGGCGGTGCCGGCGGGGCCACCGTGGCCCGGGCCCATCAAGAAAATGGCGTTCTGGTTGTGGTCGGCAATAAGGCGGTTGACGTGGCCGAACAGGAAGTTGATGCCGGGCGTGGTGCCCCAGTGACCGACCAGGCGGTGCTTAACGTCCGGGCGACCAAAGTCGCGCACCTCACCGGTTTTCTCGTCGACAAAGTCGGGGCGCATGAGCGGATTAGAGCGAAGGTAGATCTGACCGACGGACAGATAGTTCGATGCGCGCCAATACAGGTCGACGCCCTCGAGCTCGGAAGCCGGTACCTCGTGGCCCAGCTTTTGCCACGGCGTCCCCAGTGTTTTAGCCATTGTTTATGTCCCTTCGCTGTGCGGTCACCCTCCGATACGGCAACCTTTCGTTGGGACTAGTATATTTGCTAAAACGTTTTATCATGGTGAAAAAACGTTTTAGCATCCTTATCGATCCCATCGATTGGCAAAACGCGACATTCACCTGCGGCATTGTCTGTCACAGGTGCTCCACATTCAGTCTCTGTAAATTGATAAACGCGTTTAGTTGTGTTTAGTAAGCTCGAGCACGCTGTCCTTAACGATAAGCGCCGGCTCCAGAACGACCTCTTCGGCACGTCTACCGCCCCTACCGGCAAGACGCTTGGACATGCAGCCAAAAGCATGCTCCGCGAGGACGCCAGGATCCTGCTCAATCGCGGTCAGCGCCGGCTCAAAGAGAACGTCGGCCGCCGAGTTGTCATAGCTTACGACCGAGATATCGCCTGGGATGCTCTTCCCCATCTCGTGCAGGCGCTTGAGCAGACCCAGCGCAATGTTATCCGAGCTTGCGAACACGGCGGTGGCGTCAGTTGCGAGCACCGCCTCCGAGGCCTCATATGCGCTCGGAATGTAGTACTCGCTCTCAAACTCCAAACGCGCGTCAATAGGCAGGCCAACCTCGCGCAGTGCACGCTCGTAGCCGGCAAGACGTTTACGACCCGTATTGGAACGGCGCGCATTAACCAAGCAGGCAATGCGACGGTGGCCCTGCTCGATTAGATAGCGGGTGGCCATATAGCCGCCCATCTCGTGGTCGAACATCACCTTGTCGCACTCGAGTCCCTCAATGGCACGGTCGACCATCACGGCCGGAATGGGGAGATGGCTGACTTCTTCGCGCAAAGCGCGGTCGTCCGAGAACTCGTCGCCCACGACCAAGAACACACCATCGACGCCGCGCGTCACCAGCTGGCGCAGGAGCTCCAGATCGTCCTCGGCGCTTCCACCCGAGCTGGTAATAAAGAGCGCGTAGCCGTCCTCGCGGCAGCGCTTTTCCAGGCTGCCGGCGAGCGAGGCAAAAAAGCGGCTCTCGATATTGGGAACGATAAGGCCCAGTGTGCGCGACTCGCGCATGACCAGGCTGCGCGCGATCTGGTTAGGAACATAGTGGTTGCGCGCCGCAACCTCCTTGATGAGCTTGCGGTTTTCTTCCGAGATGCGACAAGGCCGGTTGTTAAGGACAAGCGAGACCGACGAAGGGGAAAGCCCCACCTCCTGGGCAATCTGCTTGAGAGTAACTTTGTTGCCCATCTCGCTCCTTCCGAGTATTCGCGCAATCTCTTGAAAGTATAGCGACCGTCCCTCTACCTTGATGATAAACACTTTACCAATCCGGTAGACGGCTGTTTTATCGCCGCGATTGGCGCAAAGTAACCTGACCCCTTTGCACCATGTGATGCATTGGGGTCAGGTTACTTTGCACCAAATCCATCCGGGTGGGGTATATTGCATTCGATTAATGAAAACGACCACCATAAGGCGGATATTCGTATGCACGAGAACGACTTTTTTAACGAGGACCTGCTCTGCGCGCTCGCCGGTGTTGCCGGCGAGGACAACGTGTTGATGAGCGAGCCCATGCGCGAGCACACCACGTTTAAGATCGGCGGCCCGGCCGATGTCTTTGTCACGCCCGATACCGAGCAGGGCCTCGTCGCCACGCTCGATACCTGCTATCGCTGCGATCTGCCACTCACCATCGTGGGCAACGGCTCCGACTTACTCGTCGGTGACAAGGGCATCCGCGGCGTCGTCGTGGCGCTGGGCGAGGGCCTCTCCGACATCACCGTCGACGGCACGCACGTCACGGCGGCAGCCGGCGCCTTGCTTTCCGATGTCGCCGCGGCTGCCGCCGAAGCCTGCCTCACCGGCATGGAGCCCCTCTCGGGCATCCCCGGCTCGGTCGGCGGCGCCTGCTATATGAACGCCGGTGCCTACGGCGCCTGCATGGCAGATGTTTTGGAGTCCGTGCGCGTCTATAAGCCCGCCCGCGCGCTCGACGACGGCACCCGCGGCAGCGGCAATATCATTGAGTTCGATGTCGACGAGCTTAACCTGGGCTATCGCAAGAGCCGCATCGCCGACGACGGCTTTATCGTGCTCTCTGCCACCTTTAACCTCGCCCCGGGCAACGCCGCGATGATCAAGGCCGACATGGACGACTACCGCCAACGCCGCGAGGACAAGCAGCCGCTCGACATGCCGAGCGCCGGTTCCACTTTCAAGCGCCCCGAGGGCCACTTCGCCGGCAAGCTCATCATGGACGCCGGCCTTCGCGGCCACGCTATCGGCGGCGCCCAGGTGAGCGAGAAGCACTGCGGCTTCATCGTCAACGCCGATCACGCCACCGCTGCCGACGTCGACAAACTCATCCGCCACATCCAAGCAACCGTCAAAGACCAATTCGGAGTAGACCTACAACCCGAAGTCCACCGAGTCGGCGAATTCCTCTAATCAGAACCACCCTTAAAAAGGGTGGTTTGCTCTTAGGGTATAACCCACGGGCCCCGGGCTCGCGTCTAAAGGCGCGGGCCCGGACTTCGTCCAGGCCTAGTGCATCTTGACCCGTGGCGCGCCGGTCGAACCGGCGGGATCACCCCCTCTTGAAGGGGTCCTCGTACTCCCTCACGCTCAGCTTGTCCAGCGCGATGTCGTGGGACTCCTGCTCCCTGATGTACTTGGCGATCGTCGCCTCGTTCAGGCCGACGGTGGACACGTAGTAGCCCTCCGCCCAGAACTTCCTGTTGCCGAACTTGTACTTGAGGTTGGCGTGCCTGTCGAATATCATCAGCGAGCTCTTCCCCTTCAGGTAGCCCATGACGCTCGCGACGCTGTACTTCGGCGGGATCGCCAGCAGCACGTGCACGTGGTCGGGCATCAGGTGCCCCTCGATTATCTCGATCCCCTTGTACTCGCACAGCTTCCTGAGGATCTCCCCTATGTCGCTCCTGATTTGGTTGTAGATCACTTTGCGCCTATACTTCGGCGTGAACACGATATGGTACTTGCACATCCACTTCGTGTGGGAAAGGCTGTAGGCCTTCTGGGCCATGGCGACCACCCCTTCGACTCGAGTTCTTGACGGCCTGAACAATCGTCAATATCGGTCGGAGGGGTGGCTTTGTAAAGCCGTTTGTCTCCACCCGCGTAGCGGGTGGTTTAAAGCTGGCCGCTGCGCGGCCAGCAGACTAAAGTCTTGAATAAAAAGCCCGCCGATCAAATGATCGACGGGCTTAAGAAAGGAGGACCTAGTTAATAAATGCTAGACAATGGCATGTTTCCAGCTAGAAAACGTCCTTGGCAAATACCTTTGAGTCATTGGGGACCTGACGGATTTCGATAACCACGCCATCGTTGACAAGCTCTTGGATATGCTCGGCATCGGTTTCGGTCGCAAAAATCGCGGGGGTCGGATGAAGCGTGGTCTCGGGAGACTTTCGGGTTCCGCCCAGATTGATCTCCTTGATGTCTTTGCAACCCTTAGCAAGGCGATAGGCATCCTCGATCGTCTCGACAATGATAAACAGCGAATACTTGTCGGTAACGCCGCTGTTGAGCGCCTCGATAGCAGCGTTCACGTCTTTTATGACGAGCTTCACGCCGTTGGGACGAGCTAGCCTCAAAGCGGCTTTTCTCATGTCGTCTTTTGCCACGGCATCGCTGGCACACAGGATGCAATCGACATCCAGCGCATGCGTCCAAGACATGGCGACCTGGCCGTGAATCAATCGGTAATCGACCCTCGTAAGCTTAATCATCGAAATCATCTCCACACGTAATAAAGGTAATGACAGGGTTGAATTATTCGTTGAAGCTTGAGCTAGAACTCTTCTTCTTCGACATCGGCAAGCATGTCCGCCGCCTCGCAAAGCTGAATAAATGAACGCGACCCCTCGACCGCGGCTTTGGCCTTGTCCGCATCCAGGGAGTCCAGCTGTGTAACCATTTCCACCAGTAGCGGCAAGTTCATTCCGGCGATCAACGTAAACGATCCGGTGGTCTGTCTCTGAATGAATTCGTTGTTTACAGAGCCGCCAAAGATGTCAGTCACGACAAACCAAGAGTCGGCAGGGTCCCTCGTCTCCATCCATGCATCAATCAACGCCGCGACGTCCCTTGAATCGTCATCGACATAGGCGCACAGACACTCGATTCGGTCGTTGGTGCCCATCAGAATCTCCAGAGAGCTTTTCATACCTTGGGCGAGATAACCATGACTCGCTAGCAATATCTTATTCATAGTTCTCCAATATCAATAAGACGTACTATATTGTCATAACAAAGTATATAAGCAATTTCCTTTTTGCGGTGCGTTAATTCTCTAATTCCGTGAACGGTAACAATTGGTCGGTAAAACGGCCGCTCCTTTTACAGAACGGCCGCCCTTGCTTACAGATAGAACTTCAGTCGCTCGGTGCAGTACACCTGACGGGAGATGAAAAGCGGCTCGCCGCTTGGAGCATAACGTCTATCGACAAACAGAAGCAGCGGAGAGTCCAGCTCCACGTTAAGGTATGCCGCCTCGAGCTCGCTCGCATAGCAGACCTCGAGCGTACGCGTGTTGGGGCCCATCTCGATTCCCTGGCGATCGAGTACCGCCATCAGCGAATCCTCGAGGGATTCATGCTCCAAAAAAGAAAGCGCAGCGGAATAGCTATTGGTTTCCAGCATCGTGGGCTTGTCATCCACAAGACGCAGACGACGACT
>UQKY01000066.1 GCA_900541785.1 uncultured Collinsella sp. | reverse complement strand
TCCCCAACGACTACCCATCCGGAGCAAGACAACGCCGCAGGTAGAGAACGGACAGCGAGCGACGTCCAGGGCGAACAAGTTGGCATGAAAAAGGCGAGGCATTGACCTTCTGGTCATGCCTCGCCTTTTGAATGACAAATTGTCGCCCTGGGCGGCGCGCAGCGTCGGCCGGTTACGGCGTTTGGTAAAACGCCGTAACTAACGTGCTCCGTACTTCTCGTAGTAGGCGTCGATGGCGGTCTTGAGCTCGTCGTCGATGACAACCTTGCCGTCGATCTCGTGGTTGTAGAGGGTCTCGACGACCTCAGCCATGGAGACGATGCTCGCGACGGGGAAACCGTACTTGGCCTCGATCTCCTTCTGCGCGGTGGTCACGCCACCCTTGCCGACTTCCATGCGGTTGAGGGACACGATCAGGCCCTTGATCTCGACATCGGCAGCAGCCTTGACCTTGGGATAGGTCTCGTCGATGGACTTGCCGCTGGTGGTAACGTCCTCGACCATGACCACACGGTCGCCGTCCTTGGGCTCATAACCCAGCAGGTTGCCCTTATCGGCACCGTGGTCCTTGGCCTCCTTGCGGTCGCAGCAGTACTTGACCTCCTTGCCGTACAGCTCGTGGTAGGCAATTGCGGTCACGACGGCCAGCGGAATACCCTTGTAGGCCGGTCCAAACAGCACATCAAAGTCGTCGCCAAAGTTATCGTGGATGGCCTGGGCGTAATACTCGCCCAGCTTCTTGAGCTGATAGCCCGTCACGTAAGCGCCGGCGTTCATAAAGAACGGGGACTGACGGCCGCTCTTGAGCGTAAAGCTGCCGAACTTAAGGACGTCGGACTCGACCATAAACTTGATGAACTCTTGCTTGTAAGCCTCCATGCGGGCTCCTCTCGTAATCGCGTACGTGCCTTCCAGTTTAGCGCAGGCGAAGCGTCGATGCGGGCGCGCTTTGGGGCCACGGCATTCTGTAAAGGCTTTGTCAGGGGGAATGGTTTTCCGAACAATGGGGTTGACATGTCAAACCCCCTCATCAAGAATACGGGCGGATTAAAAAGGGGTACGAGATACCCAAAGCGCGCTGCGCTCAGCCTTTAGGAGGTGTGCCATGGAAGGCAGTCCTAGTCGAAAAACCTGCATGTCGCCCTCGGCACGCCGCGAGGACTCCGCACACGCATAAACGCCACCGGCAGATCGCCAAAACCACCGCAAAGGCGCGCTGCACCCTTTGTGGGCTCAAGAGCTTGACGTGAGCGACATCTAGGTTTTTTGAAGCAAATACGACACGTACGCTAACTCCCCTCAACAAGGAGGACCCTATGCTGATGCTCAAAACCGTCACGGTACTCGAAGCCATCTCCAAGCGCCGCCGCACGGCGCGCCCTGCCGCTCATACCGGCCTGTCCAAGAACACCATATTCGCCGCCACCCATAGTGCCGAGGACGCCCTCGTACTGCTTGACGCCACGGCAAACGGCCTCACCGTCGAGCAGGCAACTGAGCGCCTGAACACCGTCGGCCCCAACACCATCGAGGCAACGACCAAAACGCTCGCCCGCCGCATCGCCGACGCGTTCATCGATCCCTTCGCCGGCATCCTCGCCGCGCTCGCACTGGTCTCGCTCTACATCGACGTGCTCGCCGTGCCCGAACCGCAGCGCGACCCCTCCACGGTCATCGTCATCGGCACCATGCTGCTGGTATCGGGCGGCATGAAGTTTATCCAGGAAGCCCGCAGCGGCAATGCGGCCGAGGCCCTCAAGGACCTGGTCTCCAACACTTGCACCGCCCTGCGCGACGGCGAGCGCATCGAGATCCCCTTCGACGAGCTCGTCCCCGGCGATGTAATCCGTCTCTCTGCCGGCGATATGGTGCCGGCAGATGCCCGCATCATCACCGCGCGCGACCTGTTTGTGATCGAGTCCGCACTCACCGGCGAGAGCGAGGCCGTCGAGAAGACCACCGCCGTCACCGTCGTCGAGGGCGCCGACGGCTCCGCACTGCCACTCTCTGCCTGCAAGAACATCGTCTTTACCGGCACCTCCGTGCAAAACGGCGCCGCCATGGCGCTTGTCGTTGCCACCGGCTCGGACACCTACCTGGGCGGCATCGCCAAGATGCTCAACGGGCGCGGCGAAAAGAGCGCGTTTGACCGCGGCGTCTCGAGCGTCTCCATGCTGCTGGTGCGCCTGATGCTCGTTATGGCGCCGGCCGTCTTTGCCATCAACGCCGCCACCAAGGGCAACGTCATCGACGCGCTGCTGTTCGCCACGAGCGTGGCCGTGGGCATCACGCCGCAGATGCTTCCCGTCATCGTGACCACGAGCCTGTCGCAGGGCGCCAAGGACCTCGCCCGCCGCCAGGTTATCGTCAAGGAGCTGCCGGCAATCCAAAACCTCGGCGCGATGGACGTCCTGTGCTGCGACAAGACCGGCACCCTCACCGAAGACCGCATCGTGCTCGAGCGCTACCTCAACACCGACGGCAACGAGGACGCACGCGTGCTGCGTCATGCGTTTTTGAACAGCTTCTTCCAGACCGGCCTCAAGAACCTTATCGACCTGGCCGTAATCGACCGTGCCGACGTGACGCCCTCGACCGTCGCACCCGATTCCATGCTGGGTCAGAGCCTGCGCGACCGCTATACCAAGGTCGACGAGGTGCCCTTCGATTTCTCGCGCCGTCGCCTGAGCGTAGTTGTAGCCGACGCCCAGGGCAAAACCCAGATGGTTACCAAGGGAGCTGCCGAGGAAATGCTCGAGATCTGCTCCTTTGTCGAGGTCGATGGCATCGCCCAGCCGCTCACCAAAGACAGGCTCGCCCAGATTCGCAAGCAGGTCGCCGGGCTTAACGCCGAGGGCCTACGCGTAATTGCCGTGGCGCAGAAAACCAATCCGCGCTGCGTGGGCGAGTTTGGCATCGCCGACGAATGCGACATGGTGCTGATGGGCTTTTTGGCCTTCCTCGATCCACCTAAAGCAAGTGCCACTGGCGCCGTTGCCACCCTTGAGGCCAAGGGCGTGGCGGTAAAGGTCCTGACCGGCGACAACGATCGCGTCGCCGCCACCGTCTGCGAGCAGATCGGCATCGACGCGAGCAACGTCTTGCTCGGCTCCGAGATCGATGCACTCGATGACGCCGAGCTTGCCGAGCGCGCCGAGATAACTCACCTTTTCGCCAAGCTCTCGCCACTGCAGAAGGCACGCCTGGTGCGCGTCATGCGCGAGCTGCTCGGCCACACCGTGGGCTTTATGGGCGACGGCATCAACGACGCCGCCGCCATGCGTGCGAGCGATTGCGGCATCTCGGTCGATTCGGCCGTCGACATTGCCAAGGAATCCGCCGATATCATCCTGCTTCAGAAGGACCTGGGCGTGCTCGAACGCGGCATCATCGAAGGCCGCCGCACCTACGGCAACCTGCTCAAGTACCTCAAGACCACAGTGAGCTCCAACTTTGGCAACGTGCTGTCCGTGACCGTCGCGAGCCTGTTCTTGCCGTTTTTGCCCATGAGCGCCCTGCAGCTGGTACTGCTGTCGCTGGTCTACGAGATCGTGTGCATCGCGCTGCCGTGGGATACCGTCGACGACGCCTGGACTGCCCGCCCGCGCGCCTGGGACGCCGCGTCCATCAAGGGCTTTATGCTCGAGCTGGGCCCCGTGAGCTCGCTGTTTGACATCGTGACCTTCGCCGCGCTCTTCTTTGTGGTGTGCCCCGCCGCCGTGGGCGCAAGCTGGTCCGAGCTTGCCGCCGCGGGCAACGCCGCGGGTATGACGACCTTCGCCGCAATCTTCCAGAGCGGCTGGTTTGTCGAGTCCATGTGGTCGCAGACGCTCGTGGTCCACATGTTGCGCTCCCCGCGCCTGCCGAGCCTGCGCGACCACGCCGCGTCCGCGCTGTGCGCTCTCACCGTGCTAGGCCTGGCGCTCGTCACCTGGCTGCCGGCAAGCCCCATCGCCGATGCGCTCGGCCTTACGACGCTGCCCACGAGCTTTTTCGCACTGCTCGTCGGCATAGTCACCGCCTACATCGCGCTCACCCAGCTAGCAAAGCGCCGCTACATCGCCCGCCACGGCGAGCTACTGTAGCGAGCAGACGGAAAACACCCCGCCAGCTGCCGTTACCGCTACCGCAGCTGCCGACGCCGTTGCCGTTGCCCCTGCCGCCGCCGCAGTCTATCCCCTCAGCAGTTGCGGTGAAATAGTTCCCGTTTAAAGCCCCCTGACTTTAATTTAGGGACTATTCCACCGCAACTTATTGGAGGATTAGCTAGTCATTTGGTGTCCAGGACCAGAAGAAGTTGATTAGGGACACACGCGAGGCGGCACCGGTCTTTTTGTTGATCGAGGAAATGTGACAGTTGAGCGTTGAGCGCGGAATCGGAACATACGGGTGCAAAATCCCCACCAAGATCGTCGGTAGCAAGTGCCAGTCCATCCCACATCACGACCACTCATTTAAGTGCGTCCCCAATGAGTGCGACGGAATGGCCCCCTTGGCAGCTTAAAGCCGTCATGCAGGAACCATTCCGTCGCAACCTCATGAAAGGGACTGGGTTGTAAATGTTGGAGTAGAGCCGTTAGCGCCTGGGGGTCAGGATCACCAGGGCGTCGTGCTCAAAGGGATGCTGAGCCACGCGCACGGCGCCGTCACCGTTGTCGCGGACGGGCAGCTTGGCGATGCGCTTGTCCTCCATGTCGAGGACCGTCGCCGTCCAACCGCGCGCGCCATCGAGCTTAAACTTGAGCGCCGTGGTACGCGGCAGGTACGTGACGACACGATCGCCAACGCGCGCCACACGAATGGCCTCGCGCGCATCATTGAGAAGCTCCTGCGCGGGGACCACGGCAAGCGCGTCGTCGCCAGCCGTAGCGCCCAGGCCGGCAAGCACATGCTCGATTGCGCCAAAGTCCCAAACGCCCGCAAATTGCAGGCACTCCTGCCAGCGGAACGGCATGTCGAAGCCCTCGCCCAGCACTGAGCCCTGACTCTTGCTGGTCTGCCAGTTCCAAACACCGTGCGCACCATAGGTCACGCCGGCACTCGCACCGGCAAGGATCGACGACCACACGCTCGCGCGGCAGTCCTGTGCGGTGAAGCGCCAGTACACGTTGCGCGACGCACCCATCTGCTCGTAACAGGGCTCGGAGTTGACCATCGGCTTTTTGGGATAGTTGGCGATAAAGTCCTGCGGCAGGCGCCAGGCCTCGGGCTGGCCCTCGTAGTTGTGACCGGGCTGGAACATGTAGAAGTCCAGACGGTCCAGGTACTGCGACGGAATGGTGCGGTTGCCGCGGTTGATATGCATGGTGCGCAACGCCTCGGGCGCGCGCTTGATGACCTCGTCGAGGGCATCCTCGTAATAGGCGATCGCCTCGTCGCTGGTAAAGTCGGTATCGCCCGTCACCACGTAGACGGGGTCGAACTCGCCCAGGTTCTCAACGACGCGGGCAACGTGGGCGCGGACCTCCTCGCGCGGCATAACCTCGGCACCGCAATGCTCGGCAATCTTGGCACCCCAGGTACCAGGCACGTAGTTGCACCACATAAGTACGAGCGCCGGACGAATGCCGTGCTCGACGGCAGCGCGGCACATGGCAGCAGCGCGGTCCCAGTACGCCTGGTTGGGGCGGGACCAATCAAAGTGCACGCCATCCTCGCTGGCGTAGGGCCAAATGCCCAGATCGGGGCAGCAGCGATCCCACTGCGGCAGCGTATTGATCTGCAGCACGTTCATGCCCTGCTCGGCGCGACGGGTCAGATAGTAGTCCCAATCGGCCTCGGTAATGCTCGTAAACGCACTCCAGCACGTATCGGCAAACCAAAAGAACGGCCTGCCCTCGCACAAAAAGCCGTCCTGACGACCGTTGACGGTCAGCTTTCCCAAACTCATCTGCATGTCCTTTCGTTTGATAAAGGAGTTGCGAACCGGCAGATTCTTTCGCGGTAACCCCGCGCAAAAGCCCCTGGCGCTTAGCAAGCCCCGGCGAGTAGGCGCCACGCGCCCCCAATCAGTCTACCTTGCAGGAAAGGCCCCGCCGGGCTTGCGCCTGACGGGGCCCTGTCGTGTAGGTAAGGTCATAGACGACCGAATGGTTTGGCCTTAGGCCTCCATCTCGGCGAGCTCCTCCTTGGAGAAGCCAGTGGCAAAGACGACGGCAGCGGCGATGACGAAGGAGATCGCCATACCGACGATGGCCCAGACGGTATTCATCTGGCCACCCTGCAGGTAGTTGGTGAAAACCAGGAAGTTAGCAGCGCCGCCGGCCAGGTAGTAGGTAACACCCATGAGGCCGGAGAACACGGCGCCGATGGCACCGCCGATAAACATACCGAGCATGGTGCGACGAAAGCGCATGAGGATACCGAAGAGCGCGGGCTCGGTAACACCGCCGGCGATGGCGGAGATGACGTAGCCCAGAGCAAGACCCTTCTCGTCAGGGTTCTTCATCTTGAGGAAGGCACCGAAGGCGCAGCCCCAGACAGCTGCCATAGCGCAGTTGGTGGAAACGAAGACGAAGGGATCGTAGCCGGCGGCGATGATCTGAACCTGGGCGAGCAGGATGACGGGCATGTGCATGCCGCAGACCACGAAAAGCTGCCAGAAGGCGCCGAGGATGGCCATGACGATCAGGATACCGATGCCGCCAAGGTCAGCAAGACCAAAGAGGGCGTTGGCGATGACGTTGCCGATCTCGTTGCCGATGGGAGCGAGGACGATGAAAGCGATAGGAATGGTGACGATCATGGTGCAGAACGGCGTAAAGACCGTGGACAGCACATCGGGCATGACCTTCTTAAAGAACTTCTCGATAAAGTAGAGGACCGGCACCGAAAGAATGATCGGCAGGACGGACTGCTGATAGTTGGCGGCAGCGATCTGGATGCCATAGACGGAGATGATTCCGCCACCCTCCTGGGTAGCGACGCTCACGACAGACGGGGCCATAAGGGCGCCGCCGAGGAGCATGCCGAGCACCGGGCTGGCGCCGAGCTTCTTAGCGGCGGCATATCCCAGGTAGATGGGGATAAAGGTGAAGGTTGCCTCGTACAGGGTGGTATAGAGGAACGTGTAGGTCGGATCGGTGTCGGAGATAACGCCGAGCATCGTGGGACCAAGAATCGCAGCGATGGTGCGGAACAGACCGCCGGCCATGAGCAGCGGAATCAGCTGGGTCATGGAGCCCGACAGATAGTCGAGGATGATGTTGGGCAGGTTCTTGAGCTCGAACTTCTCCTTAGGAGCGTCGAGGTTCTCGTCGA
>UQKY01000065.1 GCA_900541785.1 uncultured Collinsella sp. | reverse complement strand
CCTGCGCAAGACGGAAAGCACATTAAGTGCTTTCCTTTGCGTGCGGAACTCGCGATAAAGTTCATATGCGCCGCCCGGCTCCCGCCGCTCTCGGGGGCTCCCATCCCAAATCTCAACTCTGTTATCATAATTACGATAATATCCTGATAGCTCAGGAGGTAGCTGTGAATATTAGGCCAGTCTCAGATCTTAGAAATCACTACCCGGACGTTGAACGCGAAGTCGAACAAGAGGGTCCGGTTTTTCTAACTAAAAACGGGCGGGGCTCTATGGTCGTCATGAGCTTTGAGCAGTACAAGTCACTGAGCAATACAATCGAGAGCGCACTTGATGCCGCTGATCGTCAGGCTGCCAGCATGCAACTTCGCTATACACACGACGATGTCTTTGGCTCTGTCAGAAAAATGCTCAACGGCGGTCTCGATGAACAGGCCCTATAAGCTCCGCTATCTTCCCCTATTGTGGGAGGACCTCAGTTATGTCGTCATCGACGACGTTATGGAAGTCCGCCGACTGCTATATAAAAGCCGAGATATTGAGTCGATCATCAGGTAGGTTTCTTTCAGCTAAAGCACGCCGGAAATTCGACGCTGGCTTGTTAGCCTTGCCGGACGTTGTCGACGCCAATCCAACTCAGAAGCTATATCGATACAGAAAGGTCCCCGGCGCTGCCCGGGCGCCAGCGGCCGCATATGAACTTTATCGCGAGTTCCGCACGAACAGGAGGCCACTTAATGTGGCCTCCGTCGTGAGCAGGACTGTAGAGCAGGAAAGTTCATATGCGGCCGTTGGCGCCCGGGCAGCGCCGGGGACCGCACCCGTACGACTACAACGTCATGTTCGGATCGGCGTCGACGTCGAACGGCGAGATTTCTCCTCGGTCGAATTTACGGCGGGCGACCTCCGCGATCATGGCGGCGTTGTCGGTGCATGCCGAGAGAGGCGGCACCGTCACGCGGATGCCCTGGCGCCCGAGCTTCTTGATCATCATCTCGCGCAGATGCGGGTTGGCCGAGACGCCGCCGCCGATGCAGTATTCCTTGCATCCGGTGGCATGCAGCGCGTTCTTGGCCTTCTTGTACTGAACGTCAAAGACCGCGGCCTCAAACGAAGCCGCCAGGTCGGGCAGATGAATCGTGCGCCCGGCCTTGGTCTCCTGCTCGATGTAGAGCGTCACCGCCGTCTTGAGACCCGAAAGCGAGAAGCGATAGTCCCCCCTGCTGTTAAGCGCACGGGGGAAATCAATCGCCTTGGGGTTGCCCGTCTCGGCGAGCTTGGAGATGATGGGGCCGCCGGGATAGCCCAGGCCCAGCGCCTTAGCCACCTTGTCGAAGGCCTCACCCACGGCATCGTCGAGCGTCTCGCCGAGCACCTCGTAGTCGCCCCACGCCTTGACGTGAACAAGCATGGTATGACCGCCCGAGACGAGCGTGAAGATAAACGGCGGCTTGAGATCGGGCTGCGCCAGCAGGTTGGCAAACAGATGGCCCTCAAGGTGATTGACGCACACGAGCGGCTTGCCGGCAGCGTAGGCAAAGCCCTTGGCGAAGGCGACGCCCACCACCAGAGCGCCCACCAGGCCCGGACCCTGTGTCACGCCAACAGCGGCGAGTTCGCTCGGCGCGATGGCTCCGCCCTCAAGACCAAGCGATGCCGCAGCATCCTCGAGCGCCGCGTCCACGACGCTCACGATAACCTCAACGTGCTTGCGCGAAGCGATCTCGGGCACTACGCCGCCAAAACGGGCATGAAAATCGATCTGCGTCGAAACCTGATTGGCCAGCATATTACCGTTCGCATCGATAATCGCCACAGCTGTCTCATCGCACGAACTCTCGATGGCAAGCACCAGGCGACGGCGCTCAATTTCGGCGCGCTCCTCAACGGTGCGCTCGGGTGCAGGTAGCGGCCATACACGCTGCTCGGCCGCCGTCGGCTCGGGCGAAGCGTTGTCAACCGGGAGCACCAAGGGCAGCGGCGCCGTCATGACGATGGCATCATTGCCAACACCATAGTAACCGCGACGGCAACCCGCCTCGGTAAAGCCCAGAGAAGCATAGAGCGCAATAGCGCCCTCGTTGCCATCCTCGACCTCGAGCGAGGCGGTCGTGCAGCCGAGCATCTGGGCATCGTAGCTCACATGCGACAGCAGCTTGCGGGCAATACCCTCGCGGCGATGCTTCGGGTCGACGGCAACATCCAGAATCTGCACATCACCGTCCACGACCATACCACCGGCAAGCCCCAGCAGCTGACCGTCGTCGTGCGCCACCCACCAGCTGCGCGGCGCCGCAACATCCTCGCCCAGCTCGGACAGGAACATGCCCGGCGTCCACGCCTCGTGCCCAGCGCCTTCAAAGCAGGCAGCCTCCAGCGCACTCGCACCCTCGGCGTCCGCCGCACCCATGGGGCGGAATTGCAGATGGCGACCGGCGAGCTCATCGGCGACGCCCGTAATTTCGCTCTGCGCGCTCTCGGCAAGACCGAGGCGTTTACGCTCGTTTTCCTCGGCATCAGAAAGGCGCGTATAGATCGGTAGGACGCGGGCCGGATCGCCGTCACCCGCGGCATGCGCAAGGAGGAGGCCCTCGCCCGAAGGCCACCACAAGCCGCGCTCTACGCAGCGAGCGGCCTCATCCTCGCCCAGCATCTTGCCATAGCGCACGAGACCGTCGCCAGTCAGCTGAACCTGGTCCCAGTCCGCGGCTTGGCGCCACTCATCAAGCGCCACGGCAGCCTTGACCACGTGCTCGCGCTCAAACTGACGCTCGGGGCCCTCGTCGCCCAGCACATACAAAGCCGGATACACCTCGCCGCGCATGGCATCGGCCAGAATGCCGAGCTTGCCACGCACGCCAGCCTTCCACGCGGTCCATGCGCAGGCATCGAGCGTCGACACACCCAACAGCGGCACGTTGGCACCGCGCGCCAGGCCCTTGGCGGTGGAAATGCCGATACGCACGCCGGTAAACGAACCCGGACCGCGACCGACGACGTAACTGCCCACGTCAGCACGGTCCATGCCAGCCTGAGCAAGCACGCTGTCGACGGTATTCACGAGCTCCACATTGGCATGGCGACGGCACATATGGTCGCCACTCACCAGCTTCGCCTCGCCCGTCTGCCCATCAATCCAGCTTGCCGCGCAGGCAAGCATATCGGTCGAAGTATCGAGCGCCACCACCAGCGCGTAATCGTTATGCAAGCTCATCTTGTACAGCCTTATCAATCAAATCGGAAAGCTCCGCTGCGCGCTCGCCGTGCGCCTCGAGCGTTACCGTTCGCACGTCGCTATCGTTCTCATCACGCTTAAGCGTTACCGAAAGATACTCGTCTGTAAGTTCGTCCTGGAACTGTTCGCCCCACTCCAGCAGACAGGCACCCTCATAGCCCAGTACATCGAAAATGCCCGTATCCTCGAGCTCGTAAGCATGCTCTAGACGGTACAGGTCAAAGTGAAACAGCGGAATACGCCCCTGGTCATGAACAGCCATGAGCGCGAATGTGGGGCTCGTGACCATATGGCCGTCGCCCAGACCACGCGAAACGCCCTTGGTGAAGTGGGTTTTGCCCACTCCGAGGCCGCCGGTCAAGATCAGCACATCACCATCTTCCAGGCACGGCGCAACCAGCTCGCCAAAATGCTCCGTATCGGCAGAACAAGCCGTTTTATAAATACCTACCCCCAGGCGCTCCAGGGACATATATGCTCCTTATTGTTCCGAGGCACCCTCTGGCGCGGGATGCCGCTCCAGATAGTCGCCCAGCATCTTAAAGTCTTCCTCCAGCAGCTCCTGCCACGCCGGATTACGCAGCGCCGCCGCCGGATGGAACGTGGGCATCACCACAAAATGCCCCATCTGATGGAACCTGCCGCGCAGCCTGGTGATGCCGATCTCGGTCTTAAGCACAAAGTGCGTCGCGGGGTTACCGAGCGTCACGATGATATCGGGCCAAATGCTTCGAATCTGCTCACGCAAAAACGGTGAACAGGCCAGCACCTCCTCGGGCCGAGGATTGCGATTTCCCGGTGGGCGACACTTAAGCACGTTGGCAATGTAGACGTCTTCGCGCTTGAGGCCAGCCAGCGACAGGATGCCGTTGAGATCCTCGCCCGCCGCCCCCACAAATGGTTCGCCTTGCAGATCCTCGTTACGCCCCGGCGCCTCGCCGATAAACATTACGCGGGCGTGGGGGTTTCCCACGCCAAACACGATGTTATGGCGCGACTGATAGAGCTGGCAGAGACGACAGTCGCCTAAAACAGCCTCAATCTCCTCGAGAGCAACCTCGCGCGGCGCCTGGTGACTATGTCCGGGGATGTGCATGACACCCATAGTGGCTCCTACACGTAGACCTTGTCGAGACGCATGCCAAAGCCGCAAGCAACCTCGTAGTTAATCGTGCCACGCAGGCGCGCCATCTCATCCATGGTGATCTCGGCATCACCATCGCGGCCGACAATGATCATCTCGTCACCATACTCGGCCTCGGGAATTTCATGCGCCGGATTGGACTGGATGGCGACCATAAACTGGTCCATGCAGATGTTACCCACCTGACGCACACGTTCACCGCGATACAGCACGTCCATGCGATTGGAGAGCGTACGCGAAAGACCGTCGGCATATCCAATCGGCAGCGTGCAAATCTGAACGCGTGTGCGCGGCACGCGATAGGTAAATCCGTAGCCCACGCCTTCGCCCATTGCAGGATGTGCCACACGCGTCACGCGCGCGTGAACGCTCATGACGGGATCCAGCTGCATCACGCGGCTGCTCAGCTCGCACGGCTGCAGGCCATATAGACCGATGCCGGCGCGAATCATATCAAAATGCATCGAAGAATCGAGCATCGAGGACGGCGTGTTGGCGCAATGCACGATGCCGCACTCAAAACCAGCGTCCTTAATGGCCTGAACGGCCTCGGTAAAGCGCTGGCACTGCAGCTTGTAGTCCCAACCGCCAGGCTCATCGGCCGTTGCAAAGTGCGTAAAGACGCCATCACACTGGATACCGCGATGGAAGCTAATACCACGAACAAAGTCGAGCACCTGCGTGTAGTGAACACCGATGCGGTTCATGCCCGTCTCGATGGCTAGATGGTACTTGCCAACCTTGCCTGCCGCGACAGCGCACTCGCCATAGGCAAGGGCGAAATCGGACGTATAGACCGAAGGCATAATGTCAAACTCAAGCAGTGTGGGAATAGCCTCGATAGGCGGCTCGCTTAGGATCAGGATGGGTTTTGTGATCCCGCCCTGTCGAAGCTCAACGCCTTCACTAACCGTCGCCACGGCAAACATGTCGGCACCGGCCGAATACATGATTTTGGCGCACTCGACGGCACCATGTCCATAGGCATCGGCCTTGACCACGCAGCACAGTCGCTGACGTGGATCGAGCAGGTTCTTGTAAGCCCTCGTGTTGCGGCGAAGCGCCCCTCGGTCAATCTCAACCCAGGACCAGCGCGTCAAATCGGCTTTATTCATGATTAGTCATCCGACCCTTCGTCCATGATTCCCAGATCATCGAGTGCATCCTTTGCCGCCAATTCCATGGCAGGACCGATCAAGTCGATCAGATCGGTCGCAATAACACTCTTCTCACCGTACTCCGTCGCCGCGGCAAAACCCGCGTAACTGTGAAGCGCAACGGCATACGAATACAGCAGCTCCCAGCGATCCATCTCATCACGCATGGTAGCCAGTGTGCCAGCCAAAATGCCCGCAAGAACATCGCCCGAACCGGCAGTCGCCAACGACGCCGGACCCGAGAGCGGCAAAAGCACGCGCTCAACGCCACAGATAGCCGTCGTCGGCCCCTTGGCAATAACCACGAGATTGTCGGAGCCAGCAGCCCAGACAACCTTCTGCGCGGCCGCAATTGCAGTCCCCAGATCGTTAACCTCGTCACCGGCAACCAAGCGCGAAAGCTCGCGATAGTGCGGCGTCATGACGAGTGGCTGCTCACGGCGGTACATCTCAGGGTTGCTATCGATACCGTCGATAGCAATCTTAGAAAGGCAGTTGAGCGCATCGGCATCAAGGATCAGCGGCACATCAAGCTCCAACAAGCCCGAAACCACCTGCATGGCGCCGGCAGACGTCGTCATGCCGGGACCGCACAGTACGCAGCTGTACTTCTTTGCAATCTCGCACACGGTCATACGAGCAGCGGCACCAAAAGAGCCGCGGGAATCGGACGGAATAGCAAAAACCGGAATCGAGGGAAGTGCCATACGAATAAGATTGGCACACGCATCGGGCGTCGCGACAGCCACATAGCCGGCACCCGCGCGGGCAGCAGACTTGGCGGCCATAATGGCAGCGCCAGGATACTGCGCCGAGCCGGCAACAATAAGGACAGAACCGCGAGAATACTTATCGATATTCGTGGGCAGCGGAGCAAAGAAATCCACCAGGTCACCGGGCTCGACAATCTCGGCGGCATGGTCGACATCATCGATGACCTCATCAAGGCGATCATAAAGGCCACCGCACACCAAATCACCGGCGTACTCTGGACCATCAGCGCTGTAGAGTCCGATCTTGGGCGTGATCATCGTGACCGTACGCTCGGCACGGATGCAGTCATCGTCGACAACACCGGTTTCGGCATTCAGACCCGAAGGAACATCAATGGAAACCACATGGTCGGCGCAGTCGTTAACTGTCGGAATCCAGATGGAGAACGGTGCACGCAGGTCACCGTGGAAACCGGTACCAAAGATAGCGTCAACAACAACGTCGGCCTTATCGATCAAAACCTCAAGCTCATCTCGCGAGGGACCGACACACACATGCACGTCACGACCGGCGGTACGGCGGGCAACATGGCGAGCCAGAGCGGCAGGAATCTCATCCGGCTCAACCGGAGACACGATATCCACGTCAACGCCCTTATGACTCAAAATATCAGCCGCGACCCAACCGTCGCCACCGTTGTTGCCAAAACCGACCAGAACAAGGACGCGATCGGGATTGAGTTTTAGAATTTCACGAGCAGCAAACTCACCCGCCAGTTCCATAAGCTCGGCCTTCGAAGTTCCCTCGCGTTCGATAATATCCTCGAGGCGAACGACTTCCTCGGTACTCAAAACCGGTTTCATCTATGCTCCTAGCGTATCTTGCGAAGCATCGCCCTGGTGCTCCGTCAAAGCTGAATTTTGCAGTTGCTCAAGCTCATCTAAAACCGAGCGAGCCTCTTTATAAGTTTGTGCAACGCGTTCCTTGGTGCTCACCTTTTCTTCCTTAGGCTTAGGTCGAGCATCCTCGGTGATCGCAATGGCATTGGCTACGGCCAAATCACCCGTCAAGGTAATGGAAAGCGCAACTTCAACGACACCCAACTCTTGAGCAATCTCAAGCGCTCGACCCGAAAGCACCGCTTTAGGCTTTCCGAGGTTATCACGCGTTACCGAGACGTCTTTGCGGCCGACACCCTGACTAAAACCCGTACCAAGAGCCTTGAGAACCGCTTCACGAGAAGCAAAACGGCTCGCATAGTGCGCCGCAGGACGCGATGAAGCGTCGCAATATGCGCACTCTTCTTCGGAAAACACACGCCGAGCAAACGACGGCGTCTTTTCAAGGATTGATTTCATGCGGGAAATCTCGACGATATCAACGCCGATACCAGCTTCAGCCATGTTCACCTCCATATTGCACAGACTAAGTTATTGTAGCCCGTTAACGGAAGATGCGACAAACGAGGGTCATAAAACACAGCGAGTTTGTTAGATCTGGCTTAACGCAAAAAAAGGGGGAGGCCGCGCGGCCTCCCCCTTCTCAGTTCAAGCGCACGGCTCGG
>UQKY01000064.1 GCA_900541785.1 uncultured Collinsella sp. | reverse complement strand
AGAGATTTGCCGAGCCCGGTACCACCACGGTGCCGGGCTCTTCTGGTCTAAGGGCAGGATTCGGGCCGTCGGCACCCGCGTCACCAATTTTCCCGCGGGGGGAGTTTTCGAATCCGCCCGGGGGCACCAGAGATTTGCCGAGCCCGGTACCACCACGGTGCCGGGCTCTTCTGGTCTAAGGGCCGGATTCGGGCCGTCGACGCCCGCGTCACCAATATGGGTCGCATTTCGTCTAGCCCCGCTCGCGCCACCCTTCCCGTCGCCCGCATCATCAGGGCTGCATCGGTTAGAATCGTGTGTGCGACGCGTCCCGTGCGCGGGCGGCCGAAGACTTGATCGGAGGTCCCCAATTGCTGAAATTCCTTAACGCGCTCGCCGCCCTTGCGACGGTCGGCACGTTCATCATTGCGTTTCTTGATTCGTATGAGGTTCGGTTTAAGGTCCGTAGGCGCACGCGCGGTGCGGACGGTTCTCGGCGTTTGCGCCGCAAGCGCAAATAAAAACGGCCGGGGTTGCAGCCCGGCCGTTTAACACGTTAGAAAACTAGGCCGCCCGCGCTCCTTAACACTTACGCGGGATGCGTCGTTTTCTAGAAACATTCTACCCGTCCGGCTGCGGGTCCGTCCACATTTTCCAAATCAAATCACCAGATGTCTACTGAGACACACAAAGCGCCCGCTTGCTGGGGGAGCAAGCGGGCGCTTCTGAGCGAATGTGTTTGCGGTCTAAACCGCTCGGAGCAACAAGCGATTGACGTTAGTTGCTAGACTCGGAGTCGTCGCCGGAACCAGAAATCGAAACCGTCAGCGTAATCGTGCTGTCGGTGGACTGCTTACCGGTGGGGGAGACGCCCGTAACGGTGGCATTCTCGTTGCCGCTCACGGGGTTGCCGTTCTGATCGCAGAATGCGATGTTGTAGAAACCGGCGTTGTTGAGCGCGGTGACGGCGGCGGAGATGCTCTTGCCGTACAGGTTGCCCGGGACGCTGGCCTTGCCGGACTTCTTGGCGATGACGACGGTGATCGTGGCGCCGGGCTTCTGCTTGCCGCTGGGGTTCCAGCTAATTACGGTGCCCTCGGTAACCGAGTCGTTTTCCTGGTAGCTCACGTCGACGCCAAAGCCAGCCATGTCGAGAGCGTTGCGCGCCTGGGCTTCGGTCATGTCGGTCAGATCGGGCACCGAGGTGGTGTCCGGGCCGCTGGAGACCTTGTACGAGATGGTCGTGCCCTTCTCGACCTCCTTGCCGGCAACAGTGCTCTGCTCAAAGACCTGGCCCTCTTCGGCCTCATTGGCTTCCTCCGAAGCGCCGCCCTTCAGGCCCACGCTTGCCAGTGCGGCCTCGGCCTGGTCCTTGGTCAGGCCGACGAGCTGCGGAACCTCAACCTTCTCGGAGGGCTTAGGGCCCTTGGAGACTACCAGGTTCACCCTCGTGCCCTTGGCCTTCTTGGTGTTGCCGTTGGGGGTCTGCTCGGCGACCTTTCCCTCGTCGACATCGTCGTTGTAGCTCTGGTCGACGGTGCCAACCTCAAGGCCGGCTTCCTTGATCAGCTCAATAGCCGTTTCCTGGTCCTTGCCCAGCACGTCGGGCACCGTGACCTGTTCGCCACTGAACATGCCCGTGGCAAAGGCCACTACAACGCCAATCACGGCGACGGCGGCAATCACGGCGGCGATAATCTTGTTCTTGTTGGACTTAGGCTTCTCGACCTCGTAGGAGCCCGTGGAGCCCGAGACAGCGCTACGGGCGGTGTTCTGACCGCTCACGCCCGAGACGGGACGAACCATAGCGCGCGTTGAGTCGGAAAGCTCGCGGGTCTTGGTGGCACCCAGGTCGCCGGCGGCACCGATGATGCGCGTGGGCTCCGAGACGTTGACGGCACGGCCGGACAGGTAGCTGTTGAGCACCTGGCGCAGCTCGTCGGCCGTCTGGAAGCGGTTTGCCGGGTCCTTCTCCATGCACTTGAGGATGATGCGCTCCAGGTCGGCATCGACGCCGGAGTTGATCTGGCTCGGCGGGATGGGGAGCTCGTTGACCTGCTTGAGCGCGACCGAGATGGCGTCGTCGCCGTCAAAGGGTACGCGGCCGGTGGCGCATTCGTACATGACGACACCCAGCGAGTAGATATCCGAGGTGGGGCCGAGGTCCTGGCCGCGGGTCTGCTCGGGGCTCACATAGTGGGCGGTGCCCAGCACGTTGTTATCCTGCGTGAGGTGGCTGTTCTTAGCGCGTGCGATGCCAAAATCCATTACCTTGATGTTGCCGTCGGGCAGCACCATGATGTTTTGCGGCTTAATGTCGCGGTGGATGATCTCGTGCTTGTGTGCGACCGAAAGCGCGGAGCTGATCTGCGAGCCGATCTGCGCGACCTTCTTGGGATCGAGGGCGCCGTGGCTCTTGATGCCGCTCTTAAGGTCGGTACCGCGCAGGTACTCCATGACGATGTAATAGGTGTCGCCGTCCTTGCCCCAGTCGTAGACGCCCACGATATAGGGGGAGGACAGGCCGGCCGCTGCCTGGGCCTCCTGCTTAAAGCGGGCGGCGAAGGTGGCGTCGCCGGCATACTGCGGCAGCATGATCTTGACGGCAACCGTGCGGTCGAGGACCTGATCCTGTGCACGGAAGACGGTCGCCATACCGCCCGTTCCCACCTTATCCTTAAGGAGGTATCTTCCCCCGAGGACCCTCTGTTCCATTCCTGCTCCTAACATAACTATTCGCTCAACGATGTGTGTAGTACCAAATGTGTGGCCGCTGGGGCCGTGTGGCGCGTTGCCGCTAGCTCATCGGCCGCGGCGCGCCCCAAGTATCCGCTTTGATCACGGGCATCACGCTCCCTGTGCGGCGAGCGCCGCGGTCAGGACGATGCCGGCAATCTTGGCCGCCTTGACGTCGTGTTTGTCGTAATCCTCCAGGGCCACCGAGATGGCAACCGTGGGTGAATCGTAAGGTGCAAAGCCAACAAACATAGAGTTGACGTTGGTGCCGCCGGTCTCGGCCGAACCGGTCTTGCCGGCAACCTTGACGCCCGGAATCTGGGCATCGGTGCCGGTGCCGGACTGGACGACGGCGAGCATGGCCTGCTTGACCTGGTCGGCCGTGGCGGAGCTGACAGCCTGGCCCAGCGAGCGGGACTGCGTGGTCTTAACCACGGTTCCGTCCGGGGCGAGTATCTGGGACACAAAGAACGGGTCCATGACTACGCCGCTGTTGGCGATAGCGGCAGCGATCACGCAATTCTGCATAACGGTGGTCTGCGGGCCAGGCGTGTGGTCCATGCCGACGGGCTGGCCTGCGCCTGCCCAAGCGGTCTCCCACTCGGTCATAAGCGACGGGTCGGCCATGATGGAAGCCGCGGAGGTCAGATCCTGACCGAGCTTTTGACCGTAGCCAAAGGCGTTGGCAAACTGGACGAGCGAGCTGGCACCGACCTCGTTTGCCACCTGGCCAAAGACGACGTTGGACGACACGGCGAAGGCCTGCTGCAGGCTGATGGTGCCGTAGCTCTCGTTGGCATAGTTGGTGACCGGCGCGTTGCCAATATCCATGGAGCCGGGCGCCTGGTACGTGCTGGTAAGGCTGGCGGTGCCGGTCTCGAGCGCCGCGGAGAGTGTGACGACCTTAAAGGTCGAGCCCGGGGTGTACAGCGCGTCCATGGCACGGTCATACATGGAGCCGTCCTCGCCGCCGCCCGACTGGAGCAGCGCATCGATGTTGGTGTTGTCGTAGGTGGGCGAGCTCGCGCACGCAAGGACCGCGCCGGTGCGCGGATCCATGACCACCACAGCGCCCTTAAAGCCCTTGAGCGCCTGCTCGGCAGCCGTCTGGATGCGCGAGTCGATGGTGAGCTTGGCGGTATTGCCCGGCTGGGTCTGTCCCGCGAGCGACGCGATGGCGTTGTTCCAGCTGGAGTAATCCTTGGAGCCGGTGAGCGTATCGTTCATGACGCTCTCGATGCCGGCGGTGCCGTATTGCTGGCTCACGTAGCCCACCACGTGCGCGGCCATGTTGCCGTTGGGGTAGGAACGGGCGTAGGTGCCGTCCTCCTGCTGCAGCGACTCGGCTAGCGTCACGCCGTCGGACGTGATGATGGAGCCACGCTGGATGTACTTGGAGCGGGCGATGGTGTGGTTGTTGGTCGGCATGTCCTGATAGTCCTTCGCCTTGATGACCTGGACATAGGTGAGGTTGCCGATAAGGATGGCGAACAGCGCCGTGAAAGCAAACACGGCACGAGTCAGACGGTTGGCAAGCGCCACGCGGCCGAGCACGCCGGACTCTGGCGTGTCGAGCAGGCGACGACGCATGTGAGAACCCGCGGAGTGGTTGCCGTGGCCGTAGGAAGATGCGCTGGCAAAACGTGTGCCGGTCGGGGCGGCGGCGGATGCGACCTGGTCATCGGTGATGGCGGCCATGGTGCCGGTGCCGGTGAGTTCGGCTTCGCGTCCGGTTGCCTCGTCGCCGGCGCGCAGCAGCAGCGCGACGATGATAAAGCTCGCCAGCAGCGAGGAACCGCCCTGGCTCATAAAGGGCAGGGTGACGCCGGTCAGCGGGATCAGGCGGGTTACGCCGCCAACGATTAAGAATGCCTGGAAGCTGATGGCCGCCGTAAGGCCGGTCGCGCTAAAGGCGGCAAGGTCGGACTTGGCGCGGGCGGCCGTGGTGAGGCCGCGCACGGCAAAAAGCATAAACAGGATGAGCACAGCGCCGCCGCCCAAAAGGCCCATTTCCTCGCCGATGGCCGAGAAGATAAAGTCGGACTCGACGACGGGGATGTTGTTTGCCATGCCATTGCCGATGCCGACGCCAACCAGGCCGCCGTCAGCCAGCGAGTAAAGTGACTGTACGATCTGGTAGCCCTGGCCTTGGGCATCCTTAAACGGATCGACCCAGACCTGAAAGCGCACCTGCACGTGTGACAGGAACTTATAGGCGCCCACGGCTCCGACGGCCAGCAGCGCAAGGCCGATGATGACGTACGAAAAGCGTCCCGTGGCAACATAGAGCATCAGCAAAAAGATGGTGTAGAACAGGACGGCCGAGCCCAGGTCGCGTTCGAAGACAACGATGAGCAGGCACACGCCCCACACGGCAAACAGCGGCAGCAGCAGGCGGAAGCGCGGAATCTTGAGGCCCAGGATCTTGCGGTTGGAGATGGAGAGTAGCTCGCGGTTCTCGGCCAGATAGCCTGCCAGGAACAAGACGATGAAGACCTTGGCGAACTCGCCGGGCTGGATGGTGAAGCCCGCGATGCGAATCCACAGCTTGGAGCCCGAGATCGTGGTGCCGATAAAGATCGGCAGCATCAGCAGGATGATGCCGATAATGCCAAAGGTGTACTTGTAGCGCATGACCACGTCGAGGTTCTTGACCAGTGCGAGCGTTCCCACCATGAGCGCCACCGAGACAAACAAGATGATGAGCTGCGAGATGGCGAGGTCGGGGGCCAGGCGCGTCACGAATGTGATGCCGATGCCCGAGAGCACAAAGACGATGGGCAGGATGGCGGGATCGGCGCCGGGCGCCAGGATGCGTACGGCGATATGCGCCGCGGCGAAGGCGGCGAACAGGCCGATCGGCACGGCGAGCGTCTCAAAGGAAATCGTGGCACCCGCGGTGAGCACGTACATCGCATAGAGCAGGATGACGGGGAACGCCGAGGCGATGAGCAAGAGCAGTTCGGTGTTGCGGCGACTCATAAGCGGCACTCCCTTTCTAATTCTTATCGGAGGCTTCGGCCTCGGCTGACTGTTCGGCGGTTTTCTCGGAATCTGACTCGGAGGTGGATTCCTGATTGGTGTTGTCGCGAATCGTTTGCGCGTCAATCACCTGACGGGTCTGCTCCTCGTCAATCTGATGGCGGTACTTGGAAATGGTGTCCTGCGCATCGTCGACACTCGTTTGCGGAATGCCTGCCTTCAGGCGGTTTTGCGTGTCTTCGGGCAGGTCGGACAGCTTGATGCTGGTTTCGCTTTCGAGCCAGTGGAGCTCGACCCCGAGCGTCTTGCCGGGCAGGCCGCGCCAGACGGCGACATTGCCGTGGTAGGTTCCCAAGTAATAGGAGCCGGTGACGCCCGTGTATGCCCAGATGCCTGCTATCAGCACAAAGACAAGGGCCAAGACGGTGGCGATGGTGACATTGCGGCGTCGGACGCGTTTTGCCTCGCGCATGACGCCGTCGTCGACCAGGTCGACGACCACCACGGTCACATTGTCGTGGCCGCCGGCGGCGAGCGCCGCGTCCACCAAGTTGTCGACACAGATCTGTGCGCTCGAGGACTGCGTAGCGATGTTCTCGATATCGCTATCGGGAATCATGCTCGAAAGACCGTCGGAGCACAGAATCAGGCGGTCGCCTTCCTCGATGTGCAGGGTAAAGTGGTCGGCATACATAGCGGGATCCGAGCCCAGCGCGCGGGTGATGACCGAGCGGTTGGGGTGGACGCGGGCCTCGTCGGCCGTAATCTCGCCGGCATCCACGAGCTCCTCCACGTAGGAATGGTCGCGGGTCACGCGGATGAGCGTACCCTCGTGGAGCAGGTAGGCGCGCGAGTCGCCCACGTGGGCGATGGCGAGCGTGTCGTTTTCGATGTAGGCGCAGGTGGCCGTACATCCCATGCCGGGTTTGCCCAGGCCGTTGAGGGCGGCCTCGATCACGGCGGCGTTGGCGGCCTCGACGGCTGCGGCCAGGCGCGCGGCGTCGGCGGACTGCGGCGCCGTCTTGGCGATGGTTTCGACGGCGATGGAGGATGCCACCTCGCCGGCGGCGTGTCCTCCCATGCCGTCGCACACGCAAAAGAGCGGCGACTGCACCAGATAGGAGTCCTCATTGTGCGGGCGCACACATCCGACGTCGGAGCGGGCGCCCCACATAAGCTGTGTGGTGGTGCCGGCGTCGTAGGTCGAGTCGGTCTCGATGCGCTCGTCGGTCAGCGGCTCAAAGCTCATGGTCGAGCCGGGATCTTTGAGCTTTGCCTCCACGGCGGCGACATCGATTTCGGCGGTGTCGCCGGGGGAGACGGTGTCGGCATCGTTGCCCGACTCGGCGTCGGAGACGTCCGGAAGGTTGAGATCTTCGGTTACGCGGTCGGCGGGATCGCCGTCCTGCTGCGGCTCGACGGCCGTCGGCTCGGGCGTCGCAAAGTGCGACGGCGCGGGCGTGCTCTGGGGTTGAGCGGAGGGCTCGGGAGCTGCGGCGGGCGCGGCAACGGGCTGCTCGACTTCGGCAGGCGTTGCGGGCGCGGGTGCCGCCTCGCTTGCCGGGGCGACGGGGAATACCGGCGCGGCAGGCTCGGGGGCGGCAAACACGGCAGCGCTCTCGTTAATCGCCTCGGCGACGGGCTCGGCAAAGTGAGCCGGTGCGGGCGTTGCCTCCGGTTCCGCGGACTGCTCGGCAGCGTGCGCGCCGATGGGGGCGTCGAGCTGCTCGGTGTCGGCGTCCTCGTCATCGACGAGTGCCGGATATTCTTGAGTTACATGCGAAAGAGGCAGGGAGAACACGGTGTCCTCGGGCTCCACGGTCGCAGGGCGCGCCGGAGCGGCATGAGCCGGCGCAGCTGCGGGGGCAGTTGGCGTCTCGGGCATGGTTGCGGACTTGTTCTCCTCGTCGATCATCGACGGTTCACCTTCATGACCACGTCGCCAATCTGGACTTCATCGCCCTCGCGCAGCGTTGCGGGCTCCACCAGCTGACGGCCGTTAACGAGCGTGCCGTTCAGCGAGTTGAGGTCTTCGATGATGAGTGCCGGGCCCTGCAGCGAAAAGCGTGCGTGCGAGGCCGAGACAAACGGTTCGTTGATGCAGATGTCCGAGGACGGCGAGCGGCCCACGATGACGGGGCCGAGCATATCTACATGGATGCCACGGATGCCGCGCGGACCCTTGTCCACATCGATCGTCCAGATAGCGGAGTCGCGGCGCTGGCCGCGTACGAGTCCCACGCCGGTTTTCATGACGGCGAACAGGAAGATGTAGAGCAGGGCGACCAGGACGATGCGGCCTGCAAAAAGGACGATATCGATGTTCATAAGCGACTATCCCCTAAATTCAAAGGTGCTCAGGCCAAACGTCAGCAGATCGCCGTTGCGCAGCGGGCAGCGCGTGATGCGGCGGTTGTTGACGAGCGTGCCGTTGGTGGAATTGAGGTCCTCGATCGACCAGTCCGAACCGGTAAAGGTGAGCTGGGCGTGACGGCGCGACACGTTGGGGTCGCGCAGGGCGATGTCCGAAACCGAACGCTCGCGACCGATGGTCACCTGCGCGGAAGTGATGCTGTGGCTCTCGCCGCTCACTACGTCGACGAGCTGGGCGAGCGGGCGCTGCGGGGCGCGGGTGCTCGCCATGTTGGAGGCAATACCGGCCGCGGCGCCAAGGCCCACGGCGG
>UQKY01000063.1 GCA_900541785.1 uncultured Collinsella sp. | reverse complement strand
TATCTATTGGAAATCTATAAATTATTTTATTAACCGTTTCACAAAATTCCATTTGTCAACGAAAATCTTTGCTATTTCAAAACTTTTTTTACTGCATCTACAATGTCGCTTGCGGTCATGCCGTATTTCTCCAGCAGCTCTGCCGGCTTTCCGGATTCGCCGAAGGTGTCCTTCTGGCCCACCATCTCGATTCGGCACGGTGCGTTCTGCACGACCACTTCTGCCACGGCGCTGCCCAGGCCGCCGATCACGGAGTGCTCCTCGACGGTCACGACGTGGCCGGTCTTGGTGGCGCTCTTGACGATCAGATCGGCATCGATGGGCTTGATGGTGTGCATGTTGATGACCTCGGCGTCGATACCCTCGGCAGCGAGCTGCTCGGCGGCCTCGAGGGCCTCGCCGACCATCAGGCCGCAGGCGATGATGGTCACATCGGCGCCCTCGCGCATGACAATGCCCTTACCCAACTCGAACTTGTAGGTCTCGGGGTCGTTGATAACCGGCGAGGCCAAACGGGCGAAGCGCATGTACACGGGGCCGTCGCACTCGTAGGCGGCGCGCGTCACGGCACGGGCCTCCACATCGTCGGCGGGAACGATCACGGTCATGCCGGGGATGACGCGCATGAGGGCGATATCCTCGCAGCACTGGTGCGTGGCGCCATCCTCGCCCACCGAGATGCCGGCGTGCGTGGCACCGATCTTAACGTTGAGGTGCGGGTAGCCGATGGAGTTACGGACCTGCTCAAAAGCGCGGCCGGCTGCGAACATGGCGAAGGTGCTCGCGAAGGCAACGCGGCCGGTGGTCGCGATACCGGCGGCGACGCCCATCAGGTTGCTCTCGGCAATGCCCACATCGAAGAAACGATCGGGGCAGGCGGCCTTAAACTTACCGGTCTGCGTGGCGGCGGCCAGGTCGGCGTCGAGGACCACAAAGTCATCGTGCTCGTTGGCGAGCTCGACGAGGGCCTCGCCGTAGCTTACGCGCGTGGCGATTTTCTTGACGTCTGCCATCCTAGAGCTCCTCTCCGGCGGCCGTGAGCTCTGCCATGGCCTGCTCAAACTGTTCATCGTTGGGGGCCTTGCCGTGCCAACCAACCTGGTTCTCCATAAAGGAAACGCCCTTGCCCTTCATGGTCTCGGCGATGATGGCGGTCGGCTGACCCTTGGTGGCGCGGGCCTCGGCAAAGGCGGCGCGGATCTGGTCGAAATCGTTGCCGTCGGCAAGCTCCACCACGTGGAACTTAAAGGCGCGGAACTTGTCGGCGAGCGGCATGGGGTCGTTGACCTCCTCGACGGGGCCGTCGATCTGCAGGCCGTTGTGGTCGACGATCACGCAGAGGTTATCGAGCTGCTGGTTGCCGGCAAACATGGCGGCCTCCCAGACCTGGCCCTCCTCGCTCTCGCCATCGCCCAGCAGGGCGTACGTGCGGTAAGTATCACCCCAGTGCTTGGCGGCAACCGCCATGCCCACGGCAGCGGAGATGCCCTGGCCCAGCGAGCCGGTGGACATATCGACGCCCGGGGTGTCGTTCATGTTGGGATGGCCCTGCAGGTGGCTGCCGATATGACGCAGCATCTCGAGGTCCTCCTTGGGGAAGAACCCGCGCTCGGCGAGCACGGCGTACAGACCCGGAGCACAGTGGCCCTTGGAGAGCACAAAGCGATCGCGGTCGGCCTTGCGGGGATCGGCCGGGTCGACGTTCATTTCCTCAAAGTACAGATAGGTCATGATGTCGGCAGCGCCGAGCGAACCGCCCGGATGGCCGGACTTGGCAGCGTGCACTCCGGTGACGATGCCCTTCCTTACCTCGTTGGCAACCTTTTTGAGCTCTTCGTCGCTCATTGTGCCTTCCTTTCATCCTCATTAGACAAAATGCGCACGGCACCGAAGGTAATCCCAACACAGCCGCAATGCACGTACGTCATTCATTATGCTGGAAACTGATGGCTTTACCAGAGTTTTTATCATTATTTGAACAATTTAGCAGGCAGAACCGCTGATGAAACGGTTTATCAATGTGAACGTCTTTTGGATGGAACGCGGTCGACCCTACGCGCTAATGTCCTTGAATCCCTCGCCGAAGGCTTCCGTAACGTCGGCAACCGTCACGATGGCATGAGGATCGCGCTCGCGCACGATCGTCTTGAGGGTATTGAGCTCTCGACGGCTCACGATGACCATAATCACCGGCTTCTCGGCACCCGAATACATGCCAGTCGCCTTAAACTTGGTACAACCACGACCCAGGCCATACATGATATCGGCAGCGATATCAGGGAACTTGTCCGAGATGATGAGTACCATACGGCGTTTGTTGCCGCCATCGACCACGGCATCGATCACGTAGCCGCTAATGACCATCGAAAGGCCTGCATACAGTGCGTTTTCGATTGAAAAGACCGGAGCCGACAGCGCGCATACGGCAACATCGATCGCCATGACGGTCGAGCCCACGGGCAGTGAGGTATTACGCGAGATGATTTGGCCAATCGTGTCCGAGCCGCCGGTGTTGGCGCCAGCGCGCAACACCATGCCGTAACCGATGCCCGTAATAATGCCGCCCCACATGGCAGGGAGCATCAGGTCCGCATCCGCCAGAGGTGCTACAAACGGGGCGAACAGATCGGTAAAGAAGCCCAGCAGCACAAAGCCCGTCGCGGTCTGCACCACGTAGAACATGCCGCCCTCGCGCATAACGACCAGCAGCAACAAGGCGTTCATCACGATCGTCTGAATACCAACGGGAAGCGATAGGCCGCGCGCCGCGCCGACCGCCTGGATAATGGTGGCAAGGCCCGTAACGCCACCGGCGGCAAGACCGTTGGGAATCAAAAACAAGTCGGTCGCGATGGCGGCCAGAGCGCACCCCAACATGATCTGGGGCAGGTCGTGAAAGAAGTTCATCGAAAGAATGCGCTTGATGTCCAGACGATATGCCATGCTGCCTCCCTCAAAAAAGCGCACCCAAACGGATGCGCTTTGAACTTCTTCTTGTATTCGATTCTACCGATTCGCCGGACAAAAACCACCCCTGCGCAGGGTTTATTCTGGATACAAACCCGTCCAACCGTTGGGCTTAGCATCGGCTTGAAACTGCCCGATGTTTTAGACCTCCGAGCCTTCTGCATCGGCGTTGCCGGTGGCCCAGCGATGGTAGCCAATAACAAACGGGTCCAGGTCGCCATCGTCAAGAACGGCCTCGACATTGCTGGTCTCCACGCCCGTGCGTAGGTCCTTGACCATCTGGTACGGGTAGAGCACGTAGCTGCGAATCTGGTTGCCAAAACCAATCGTGGTCTTGGGTCCGCGGATCTCATCCAGGGCCTCGGCACGCTTCTCGAGCTCAATCTCGTACAGGCGAGCCTTGAGGATCTGCATGCACGCGGCCTTGTTCTGGATCTGGCTGCGCTCGTTTTGGCAGGTGACCACAATGCCGCTGGGGAAATGCGTCACGCGCACGGCGGAGTCGGTGGTGTTGACGCCCTGACCGCCCGGGCCGCTCGCGTGGTACACGTCCACGCGGATGTCATCGGGACTGATCTCGATGTCGATATCATCGGGTAGCACGGGGATGACCTCGACGCCGGCAAACGTGGTCTGGCGGCGCTTCTTGTCGTCGGTGGGGCTAATGCGAACCAAGCGGTGGACGCCGGCCTCGGCGCGCAGCATGCCAAATGCGTCCTTGCCCTCGACGGTAAATGTCGCGCGGTCAATGCCGATGACCTCGGCCGCGGGACAGTCGTTGATGGTGACCTTCCAGCCGCGACGCTGGCAGTACTTCATGTACATCTTAAAGAGCATGAAGGTCCAGTCCTGGGCCTCCAGACCACCCTGTCCGGGCTTGATGGTCACAATGGCATCGCCGTGATCGAACTCACCGGTAAACCAGTTCGAAAGCTCAAGCTCATCGATGGCACGGGCCAGGCGCTCAGCCGTGGCTGCAGCCTCCTCGCGAAGGGTGGCGGCGTCGGGGTCATCCCCCATCTCCTCGGCAAGCTCCAGCGCGGCGCGGGCATCGAAAAGCTCGCCGCGCGCGGTGTCCACGGCAGCGATATCTTCCTTGGTACGCGCGATCTCCTCCATGGTGGCACGGGCGGCGTCGGCGTCATCCCAAAAGCCAGGGGCAACACTTTTGGCCTCGAGCTCGGTCACGCGCGTGCGCTTTTCGTCCAAATGGAGATACGACTCGACCTCGCCGAGCCGGTCCGCGAACGCGTCCAGCTCGGCGGGCGTTACCTCTAAAGCCTCAGCCATTAACGATTCCTGCCGTGGCAGTACTTAAACTTCTTGCCGCTACCGCAGGGGCACGGGTCGTTGCGGCCCACGTTGACGTACGGATCGTCGCTCTCGGACTTGCGATAGGTGGTCACCTTGCCACCGTTGTTGACGGCAGCCGGTCCGCCTTGGACAGCCGTGCGGGCCTGCACCTGCGCCTGCTTGCGCAGCACCGAGTCGCCGTTGTCACCATCGACCTCGGCAGGACCGGAGAAGCGCGCGCCCTCGAGCGCGGGCTCCTCCTTGTGCTCCACGGCACGCGGGGCAGCCTTGATCTCGATGCGCAGAACCGTGCGCAGGTAATCCTCATACATGGTATCGACGAGTATCTGGAACGCGCCGTAGGCCTCGGTCTTGTACTCAACCAGCGGGTCGCGCTGGCCAAAGCCGCGCAGGCCGATGCCCGTCTTGAGGTAGTCCATCTCCTGCAGGTAGTTCATCCAGCGGGTATCGATGACGCGCAGCATGACCTGGGTGTTGAGCTCGCGCATCAGGTCCTCGCCCAAGCGCTCGGCCTTCATGTTGTAGCACTTCTCTACGTAAGCCAGGACATCGGCAGCCAGGGCCTCATAATCCTCGTCGGGGAACTTCGGCGTATCGATGTGGCCGGTGAGCTCCACAACCCACTTGCGCAGGCCCTCCAGGTCGCGCTCGCCCTCGTGACTGTCCTTGGTGCAGAACTCCTGCACGCAGCGGTACACGGTGTCGTGCATGACCTCGGTGATGTGGTCGGTCAGGTCCTTGCCGTCCAGAATCTTATTGCGCTCGGCGTAGATGACCTGGCGCTGCTTGTTCATGACGTCGTCGTACTCAAGGACGCTCTTACGCATGGAGAAGTTGATGCTCTCGACCTTGTGCTGGGCGCTCTCGACGGCCTTGGAGATGATCTTGTGCTGGATGGGCATGTCGTCGCCCATGTCGGCCGTGACCATCATCTTGGAGACGCGGTCCATCTTGTCGCCGCCGAACAGGCGCATGAGGTCGTCCTCGAGCGACAGGTAGAACTGGGTCTCGCCTGGATCGCCCTGACGGCCGGAACGGCCGCGCAGCTGGTTGTCGATACGGCGGGACTCATGGCGCTCGGTGCCGATGACGGTCAGGCCGCCGGCGGCAAGCACGCGCTCGCGCTCGGCCTTGCAAGTCTCCTTGGCCTCGGCGTTAAACTGCTCGAGCTGCTCGGGCGTCACGTCCTCCATGGTCAGGCCCTCGTACTCCAGGCGCTCGCGCACCAGCTCGTCGGGGTTGCCGCCCAGCAGGATGTCGGTACCACGACCGGCCATGTTGGTGGCGATGGTCACGGCGCCGTAGCGTCCGGCCTGGGCCACGATGTGGGCCTCGCGCTCGTGATGTTTAGCGTTGAGGACCTCGTGCGCGATGCCGCGCTTGGTAAGGGCGGCTGACAGCTTCTCGGAGCTCTCGATGGAGACGGTGCCCACCAGGACCGGCTGGCCCTTGGCGTGACGACGCTCAACGTCGTCGGCAACGGCGTTGTATTTAGCCTGAATGGTGCGGTACACCAGGTCCTCGTGGTCCACGCGCTGCACGGGCTTGTTGGAGGGGATGACCTCGACGGGCAGCTTGTAGATCTCGCGGAACTCGGCATCCTCGGTAAGTGCCGTGCCGGTCATGCCGGAGAGCTTGTCATACAGACGGAAGTAGTTCTGCAGGGTGATGGTGGCCAGGGTCTGGTTCTCCTCGCGTACGAGCACGCCCTCTTTGGCCTCGATGGCCTGGTGCAGGCCCTCAGAATAGCGGCGGCCCTCCATGATGCGGCCGGTGAACTCGTCGACGATCTTGACCTCGCCGTTGGTGACCACGTACTGCTTATCGCGGTGGAACATGTACTGGGCCTTCAGCGCTTGCTGCAGGTGGTTGACCAACTGGCCGGAGAGATCGGCATAGATGTCATCGATACCCAGGCGGCGCTCGATCTTCTTAAGACCGCGCTCGGTGGCGGCAATGGTGTGCTTGGCCTCGTCCATGACGTAGTCGCCCGTGGGTTCAACGTCCTCGGTGGCGGTAAGCATGTCGTGCGACACGTCCTCGCCGCGCTCAAGGCCACGCACGGCACGCGCGAAGTCCTTGTAGGTACTGGCGGACTTGGTGCCAGCGCCCGAGATGATCAGCGGGGTGCGGGCCTCATCGATCAGGATGGAGTCAACCTCGTCGACGATGGCGTAGTTGTGGCCGCGCTGCACGCGCTGCTCGGGACGGGTAACCATGTTGTCGCGCAGGTAATCAAAGCCGAACTCGGAGTTGGTGCCGTAGGTGACGTCGGCCTGGTAGGCCGGGCGCTTGAGCTCGAGCGGCATGTTGTTCTGGAGCAGACCGACGGTCATGCCCAGGTACTTATAGATGCGGCCCATCCACTCGGAGTCACGCTTGGCAAGGTAATCATTGACAGTAACGACGTGCACGCCCTTGCCGGCGATAGCGTTGAGGTAGCCGGCCAAGGTGGAGACGAGCGTCTTGCCCTCGCCGGTCTTCATCTCGGCAATATGACCCTCATGAAGCGCCATGGCGCCGATGAGCTGTACGTCAAAGTGACGCATGCCCGTGATGCGCCTGGAAGCCTCGCGCACAGTGGCAAAAGCCTCGGGAAGCATGTCGTCGAGCGACTCGCCGTTGGCGTAACGCTCGCGGAACTTATCGGTCTGGGCGCGGAGTTCCTCCTCGGTCATCTTCTCAAACTGGGGCTCAAGACCGTTGATCTGGTCAACGATCTTGTAGTAGCGCTTAAGGTCCTTATCGGATCCAAAGGACAGCAGCTTTGACATGAATCCCATGTGGTTTTCCTTTTTGGCCATCGCCCACGCCGTGCAGCTGAGGGCGAGTTAAACACAGATGATTGTACTTTAGCCAAACAAGGCGCGGCCTATACGGTCGACCTCGACCGCCACGTAATAACTACGACCAACCTGCCAAAAGGGGACAGGTTAATTTTGGAGGGTTTATCTGGGCAAACGCCGCCTCTCCGCCATTTGATGCCATGGGGACAGGTTAGTTTGCACTAATCAAAAAGAAAAGGGCCGCGCACCCAGATGGATACGCGGCCCTTTAGCCATGAATGCGAGTGTTTGCTCGGCGAGCTATTTACTCAGCAGCCTCGGTGGTCTCGGCCTCGGCAGCGGCTTCCTCGACGGGAGCCTCTGCGGGAGCCTCGGCAGCCTGCTTGGCAGCCTCCTCGGCGAACTTAGCGGCACGCTTAGCCTTCTCGGCAGCCTTAGCCTCAGCGGCGGCCTTGCGAGCGGCCTCGGCCTCAGCAGCCTTGGCGGCCTTGGCGGCCTTAGCCTCCTCAGCCTTCTTGAGCTGGGCGGCAGCGGCGCCACCGAACTTGTCGGCGAAGCGCTGGACGCGTCCACCGGTGTCGACGAACTTCTGCTGGCCGGTGTAGAACGGGTGGCACTCGTTGCAAAGCTCGACCTTCATCTCGGACACGGTAGCGTGCGTCTTGAAGGTGTTGCCGCAGGAGCACGTCACCGTGCACTCGACATACTGGGGATGGATACCCTGCTTCATGGTAGGACTCCTTATTGGTCAGGCGCTGGTTACCGATCAGCGCATAAGGCGTCTTGGTTTCCGACCAAGACAACAAACTCGGCTATGGTACCACGGCGCCGCGTGTCCCACAAAAGGTTCACGGTCTTTTCGGAACGACACGAATCTGACCCATCGAAACACATCTCCACCGTTCCTTCAACTGGGAAAATGCCGTCCCCGGGGCCTGAGAAGGGCCCCGGGGACGTTCGACTGACTGCGGGAACGGCCTTTCCGCTCAATGTGTTCGGCTGAGATCGGAAATCAACCAAACTGAACTAGGTTCAGTTGACATGGTTAAAAACGAGGGGCGACGCTTTTGCGTCACCCCTCGTCCCGGCCGGTTGCTTTAGTTGTACACACGGTAGTTACACTTGAACTGGGTTATGTGTCCATAGTTGGAGCGGTACCAACCCGACGTATAGCTGATTGCCTCTGCGCCTAGATAGTCGTAGCCCTTGTTGTAGCGAAGCTGACGGTAGGTCGTGTCGTACTCTGCTACGTAAAACGTGTCTCCAGAGAAGGCTTTGTACCGGTCCTTAACCGTCGAAGCCATGTACGCGGGTTCGACATCGCCTTTCTCCCCGTTGAGCGCATAGACGGGTGCCGCGATTCCGCATAAAGCCGTTGCCACGAGGATGGCGTAGACAGCCATGCGCGACGCATTGGACTTCAGCTGTTCAAATAGTTTCATGTCATTCACCTCCCTCGTATGTATCGAGGTATTCCTGCTTGAGCGTCTGCGAGGACGACTTGA
>UQKY01000062.1 GCA_900541785.1 uncultured Collinsella sp. | reverse complement strand
GCTGCCCGCTGCGGATAGGTGGTGCACTTCCCAGCGTGCATTTTTGGGAGTATTCAGCAAGCTCTTAAAAATGCATAACGTTTTGAATGGCCCGTAGTGGCCCGCAGACGCCCATCGACAGCCATTGTGGGCGGGCTATCGATGAGTGGAGGGGGTTGTTACTGAGTTTCTGCTTTGCGACGACCTGCAACACTGCTGTAACCACGTCGTTTTGTCGTTCGTGATGGGGCCGTTGGGGCCCACGGTGCTGAATACTCCGTTTTTTGCACGGCCCAAGGTGGGGTACCCTGAGACGAAGCAAAAAGACTCCTCATTTCTATACAGATACCGATAGGATTTATGCAAGATTGGGATTGTAAGCCGTGCGCGTGCGCAAAATCGGCGCGAGGACGTCTGGAGGTGGCTCGGCTCCCAGAGCCTTGCGCGTGCAGAACGGTTAAAATCGGGACTCGGTCTTAGTTTTGCTTGGAAGGATGCACATGGCTTCTGTAATCGATGCTTCTCTAGAGGAGACGCTCTCCTATATCGCGGGACAGCTTAAGACGCTGACTTCTATTGCTTCGCCGACGGGCTATACCCGTGCGGCGACTGATTATCTGATGGAAACGTTGCGCGATATGGGCTTTGGGCCCGAGCGCTCCAATAAAGGCAACGTGCTCGTTGAGCTTGGTGGTGAGGGTGAGCCGCTCGTGTTGGCGAGCCATGTCGATACCCTGGGCGCCATGGTGCGTTCCATTAAGGACAATGGCCGCCTGCGTCCCACGACCCTCGGCGGGCATCAGTGGTCTACGGCCGATGGCGAGAACTGCACCGTTTATACGCGCGACGGCAATGTCTACACGGGCGTGGTCCTCAATACCGAGCCTTCGGCGCATGTGGCCGATGAGCCGGTCAAGACCATCGAGAAGAACATGGAAATCCTGCTCGACGAGAACGTTGACAGCAAGGATGACGTGCTTGAGCTGGGCATTCAGACGGGCGACATCATCGCTATGGATCCGCGCACCACGGTGACGGAGAGCGGCTACATCAAGAGTCGCTTCCTTGACGACAAGCTGTCCGCGTCGATTCTGCTGGGTTTAGCCCGCGTCGTCGCCGCTGGCGAGGTGACGCTTTCACGCAAGGTGTCGCTGCTCTTTACCGTGTACGAGGAGGTCGGCCACGGCGGTGCCTTTGTGCCGGCCGACACGCGCGAGATGATCAGCGTGGACATGGGCTGCGTGGGCGACGACCTGGGCTGCACCGAGCGCATGGTTTCGATCTGCGCCAAGGATTCGGGCGGTCCGTACAACTACGACCTGGTAACCACGCTGTCCAACATCGCGCGCGAGCTGGAGCTCGATTACGCCATCGATGTGTACCCGCACTACGGCTCCGACGTCGAGGCCACGCTCTCGGCCGGCTACGACATTCGCCATGGTCTGATCGGCCCCGGCGTGTACGCGAGCCACAACTACGAGCGCAGCCACATCGACGGCGTGCGTAATACCTTTGAGCTGGTTCGCGCCTACGTTCAGCGCTAGGGGAGCAGCTTGCGACTCGGCTGACCAATCGCTAAGGCCCGATTTCTCGGGCCTTTTTTCGCTTCATTCTGTTTAGTATTATACTGTATGTAACTAATTAACTTAACGTTTGGAATACTTAACGAGGTGATGCGGCATATGAATGCATCTGAGTACTTATCTATGGGTGATGCTGCCTGCCTGCTGGGCGTTACGAAAGCCCGCATATCTCAACTTGCCGCATCGGGAACGCTCGCGTGCGATATTGTGGGCGGACGGAAGATGGTCGAGTACAATTCCGCGGTCGCTTATCAAAAGGTCCGCAAACGTGGACGCCGTCCTGCGGCCGATGTGGGGCGCAAGTTTACGCTGATGTCCGCCGACCATGAGGTCGCGCATGTCTCATTTGATCCGACGCGCGAGTTTCCCTTCGAAATCGCCGGGGTCCTCGATGCGCAACGAATGCCGTTTGGCACATGCTCGAGCTCTTCTCTTACGGTGAATAAACGGGAGCTCAACGTGTGGTGGAGCCATCGGTCGGTGCCTGACGTCCGCCCCGGGCTCGTCTCGCGCTATCGTGAACTGGGAATTGCCAGTGGCATCGAGGTTCCGGTTCGGTGCCTGGGCCTCTCGCTTTCGGATTGCTATTGGCTGCGGCCGGCCGATTGCGCCGAACTCAAATGGCAAAACATCAATTACTTTGAGAACGAATTTGAGCGATCGGCGCCCGAAGAGCGTTCGGGTTGGCTGGAAGGCATCGGTCTTAAAAATCCGGATAACACGTCCGAGGGCGAGCTTCCTAAATCGTGGATGATCCGAAACGGCATTCGCGTTTTGGCTAAAGGGCGCGGGATGGACGATCAGCGTCCCTTTAACGAGGCGGTTGCAACGGCTCTACATCGTCGCTTGCTGTCGGTGGGCGAATTCGTTCCTTATACGGTTGAACGGATGTTCGATGGCCCTGTGTGTCTGTGCGACGACTTTCTTGATGGCCGCGAGGAATACGTTCCGGCTGTTTACGTTAAGAACGCCCTTGGCGGCCAGCGAGGAAGCTCGACATACGATCGATACTGTCGCTACCTTGGCAAGCATGGTGTCGATGAGGCCGCTGTGAGAAGGTCTATGTCGCAGATGATTGTCTGCGATGCCCTTTTGGCCAACAGCGACCGCCATTGGCGAAACTTCGGCATCATCCGCAATGTCGATACCCTGGAGATAAGGCCTGCTCCGCTGTTCGATAGCGGCAACTGCCTGTGGTACAACGTGCCAACTGCCGTGCTCGCAGCTGGGGAGTTTGGGTTTTCCGCTAAGCCGTTTGGGCCCGACCCTTTCGTGCAGTTGGCGCTTGCGGACTCGCTCGATTGGTTCGATCCATCGCGGCTCAACGGATTTGTTGATGAGGCGATCGAGATTCTTTCGCAGAGCGAATGGGCGACGGCGGAGGGTCGACTCGAGGCCATTTGCCGCGGCCTCGAGCGTCGCATAATCGAGGTTAGTGCCGCTGTTGAGGTACTTCGACACGTGCGGCGATAAACCCGCGGCTACTTAAGTGCGCCGGTCACGGTGCCGCCGCCCAGGACGATGTCGCCGCGATAGACTACAACGGCTTGGCCGGGGGCGATGGCTCGTTGCGGCTCGTCAAAAGTTAGCAGCATTTGCCCGTCTTCGTCACGCGTAAGGGTCGCTGCCTGGTCTTTCTGACGGTAGCGGTACTTGGCGCCTACGCGAATGCCGCCGGCATCGAGCTCTGCCTCCATGCGTGCGTCCGGCGCGCTCCAGATCCACTCATCGGCCGTGAGGGCAGAGGCGGTTAGGTCCTCGGCCTCGCCCAAATGCACGGTGTTGCTGGCGGCATCGACGCCCGTCACATACACGGGATGCGCCATCGCGACGCCCAGGCCCTTGCGCTGGCCGATGGTATAGCGCAACGCGCCGTTATGGCGCCCGACCACGCTGCCGTCGCGCCACACAATGTCGCCCGGTGCAGCGGGATGTCCGCAGCGGCGCTCGATATAGCCCGCGTAGTCACCGTCTGGAATAAAGCAGATGTCCTCGCTTTCGGCCTTCTGGGCGTTGGTAAAGCCCTGCTCGGCGGCTATGCGGCGCACGTCGCGCTCTTTGTCTAGGCCTGCCAGCGGAAAGATCGTGTGTGCCAGGCGCTCCTGCGTAAGCGAATACAAAAAGTAGCTTTGGTCCTTTTTGGGGTCCTCGCCGCGATGTAGCTGCCAGGTGCCGTCTGCCGCCTGGCTTGTTTTGGCGTAATGTCCCGTTGCGATGTAGTCGCAGCCCATGTCCAGCGCTGCATCCAGCAACGCGCCAAACTTAATGTGGCGGTTGCAGATAATGCACGGATTGGGCGTCAGTCCCTCCTGGTAGGCGTTCACAAAACGCTCGATAACGCTGTGGTCGAACGTCTGCTGCAGGTCGAGCACATGGTGAGGTATCCCCAGGCGCTCGGCGACGGCCTTTGCGTCGGCGATGTCGCGGTCGACCTTACTCATGCCCGTGGCGGGGTCGGGTGCGGGGCAGGTGAGGCGCATGGTGGCGCCGACGCATTCGTAGCCCTGGCTTTTGAGCAGGTACGCGGTCACGCTGGAATCGACGCCGCCGCTCATGGCGACGAGCACGCGCTTGTTGTGCATGGGGAGGTTCTCCTTGGTGGCATGTGGCCAAAAAAGAAAAGCGGCGCGGGAGGCTGGTTCCGCGCCGCAGACATTGTAGCAAGTTCGGACGTCCTGTGGGACACCCTGTTGGGATGAGCTCAGGCCGCCAGAAGAGAGGGTAGACCGGCGTGCCTTGGGCCTATCGACAAGTGACGGGCCCTTAGTCCTGGAACAGTGCCGTGGACAGGTAGCGCTCGCCGGTGTCGGCAAGCAGGGCCACGATGGTCTTACCCTCGTTCTCGGGACGCTTGGCCAGTTGCAGTGCGGCCCACACGGCGGCACCGGACGAAATGCCCACGAGCACGCCCTCCTTGTGGCCCACGGCGCGGCCGGTGGCAAAGGCGTCGTCGTTCTCGACGGGGATGATCTCGTCGTAGACTTGGGTGTCGAGGACGTCGGGCACAAAGCCGGCGCCGATGCCCTGGATCTTGTGCGGGCCGGCCTGGCCCTTGGAGAGCACCGGGGAGGTGGCGGGCTCGACGGCGACAACCTTAATCTCAGGGTTCTGCTCCTTGAGGAACTCGCCCACGCCGGTCACGGTACCACCGGTGCCAACGCCGGCGACGAAGATGTCGACCTTGCCGTCGGTGTCGTCCCAGATCTCGGGGCCGGTCGTGGCCTTGTGGATGGCGGGGTTGGCGGGGTTCACAAACTGGCCGGCGATGATACTGTTGGGAGTCTCCTTCTGCAGCTCCTCGGCCTTGGCGATAGCGCCCTTCATGCCCTTGGAACCGTCGGTGAGCACGAGCTGCGCACCGTATGCCTGCATCAGCTTGCGGCGCTCGACGGACATGGTCTCGGGCATGGTGATGATCACCTTGTAGCCGCGGGCGGCCGCCACGGAGGCGATACCGACGCCGGTGTTGCCGCTCGTGGGCTCGATGATGGTGTAGTCGCCGCCGCGCACGAGCTTGCCTGCCTTCTCGGCCTCGTCAATCATGTTCTTGGCGACGCGGTCTTTAACGGAGCCGGCGGGGTTGAAGTATTCCAGTTTGACGAGCACGCGAGCCTTGAGGTCCTCGTCGGCCTCAAAGTGAGTGAGCTCCAGAAGCGGGGTGTGGCCGATAAGCTGATCGATGGACGTGTAAACCTTGCTCATGGTGAACCTCCAAAGTGTTCAAGTTGCTGGTTGCCGTGTGGTTTTACGGCGTGTCTAGCAGATAAACCCATAAACCTTATAGGTTGTTCGTTTAGCTGTTGGCAAGCATAGTAGACACTAAAGCCTAGTAATGCAATAGGAAAAAGAAGATTATTACGAGTCGATTAACCATCTTGACCGGAACGGGTATTTCCAAAGCTAATTTTTCGGCTAGAATTTCAACGGACTAAAAGACCGAAAGGCAGCACTATATATGTTGGTTTCTACTAAGGGCAGGTACGCCCTGCGCGTTATGGTTGACCTGGCCGAGCACCAGGCGGCCGGTCGCATCCCGCTCAAAGAGATTGCGGCGCGACAGGGGATTTCCGAGAAATATCTCGAGAACATCTTGGCTACGCTCGTGCGCGCCAACATGCTCTCGGGCATGCGTGGCAAGGGCGGCGGCTACGTGCTCACGCGCCCGCCCGAGCAGTACACGGTGGGCGAGATCCTGCGCTTGACCGAGGGCAGCCTGGCGCCGGTCGCCTGCCTGGATGGCGACTGCAAGGGTTGCTCGCGATCTGATGAGTGTCCCACGCTCGACGTGTGGAAGAACCTGGACAAGCTCATCAACGATTACCTCGACGGCGTGACGCTCGACCAGCTCGTCGCCCCCAGCGAAGGCTACGACTACGTCATCTAACCCACACCTGCCATTTGGGGACGGGGTGGAAATGGTAGATTTTCTTGCCCTCTGAGGATTGACAAATAAGAAGGCCGCCCATTTTTGCGATGGGCGGCCTTCGTTTTGGGCTGTTGAGACGGACACGGTCGGAATGGCCGTTTTAGTCCTCGGCAAGACTATCGAGGATGCTGCGCATGATGGACACCAGGATGCTGCCCATAAAGGCCGAGCCAAAGCCGGCGATGGAGATGCCGACGCCCAACAGGTTGACCGACAGGTAGCTGGCAAGCTCCAGCATAAAGCTGTTGAGCACGAGCTGGAAAATGCCGAGCGTAATGATTGTGAGCGGCAGCGAGATGACCGTGAGGAACGGTTTGACGAACGAATCGACGATGTTGAGGAACAGTCCCACAAAGGCAAAGCAGACCCAGGCCTCGGCAAAGCCGAAGGGCTGGATGCCGGGGACGAGGAACGTGGCGATCGCGATGGCGATCGAGGTGAAGAGCCAGTTAAGCATAAAGCGCATGGCGTGAATCCTTTCTTGCGCCGGGGTTGCTGGCGTCGCGTGAAGCGGCTTGCGGCGGCGACTTGGATGGTTACGCGGACGCGCCGCGGTGTCTGGGCGCCCATTGTCTCAAATATTCGTGGAGCTTACGTGCGCATTCGGTTTCTAAACGGCGTTCGTCCTGAAAAACGTGCCGCTGGCAGAGAGTCTTGTCGCTTTAGTTTGGTGGTGTGCTACACTGCTACGGGCAAATAGCCCATGCATAGTTTTATTGCATATTACGGGCGAACGATGCCCGATGTCAGTATCAACTTCGATGCCTTATGGCGGGTTTGGCGGTGATCGATGAATATCGAGAACATGTTTGACAAGCCTGATGTCAAGCAGCTGGTCCACGCATTTAGTCTTTTGGATGACGAGAACGATATCCAGGCGTTTTTAACCGATATCTGCACGCCGCGCGAGATTTGCGATTTATCGCAGCGCCTGCAGGTCGCGCGCTATCTGGATGAGGGCGAGCCCTATGTTGAGGTTCAGGCCCGCACCGGCGCTTCGTCCACCACGGTGAGCCGCGTGTCCAAGGCGCTTAATGGCGAGTACGGTGGCTATCGCAAGATCCTCATCAAACTGGAGGACGGCGAGTAGGCCAGCGGCAAAAACGAATTGCGCAGAACCGTCCCTTCGGGGGCGGTTTTTTGATCCCTCGGGGACGGAGGAAAACGGATTGCATGGTTAGACTGGCCCCTTCGGTGATCCGTTTTCCTCCGTCCCCGAGGGATCAAATCTGTTGGCGTGGGGCAAATCTGTCCGCGTGGGCGGGTAGGATGGATGCATTGATTATTGCGAACGGTTTGAGTGGAGGACCATGCCTGTTCGAATCTATACCACCAATACCGGTGCGGACTTGAGCGATGCCGAGGCGGCGTTGCTCGCCGACCTGGTTGCCCGCCACGGGCATGCCGTTTTGCTGGCACCCTCGTTTGCCGAGCTCGACCTGTGCCGTCACGATGCTGCGGTTGCTGGCGCCTCGCTGGGCGTTGACTACAAACCCCCTGCGTCGTGGCTCCGTTCGATGTGGGAGCTTATGGGCGATGGCCGCAGCTTCGTCGACAACATGCAACGCCAGATGCTGTTCTCGGACATGATCGCCCGTCGCGACGATGCCGACCTGCAGCCGCTTTCGCGCAGTCAGGGCACGGTGCGCATGCTCGCGCGCATGGCCCGCGATGTGCTGCCGGGCGTAGCGGGAACGGGTGCCGAGCGCTGCCGCGGCGACGTTTGCCGGCCCGATCCCAAGAGCGACGCCGAGGCTCGCGTGTTCGAGCTGCTGAGTGCCTATGCGAGCGGCTTGGACCGTCGAGACATGGTCGAGCCCTGCGAGGCGGCTGACCTTATGGCCGAGGTGCTGGCCGACAGCCTGCCGGCGTGCGCCCGCGCGGTATGTGTGCGCGGTATCACATCGTTTACGCACGGCCTGCTCGAGCTGCTGTCGGCCGTGGCGAACAATGGGGGAGAAGTCGTTGTGCTGCTTGCCCGCGAGCAGGCGGCAATGCGCGAGGAACTTGCTGCCGCCTTTGATGCCCGCGGTGTGCTGTTTGAGGCCGCGCCGCTGGGGGAGGGTGCCGCCGCGCCCCAGACTGCCTTCAAGTCCGCCGCTCAGCCTACCTTTGTAGAGGTTGCCGGCCCTCACGCCCGCGCCCACGCCTATGTGGATGCAATCGATGAGCTGGTAAAAACGTGTGAGGACGCCGCGGTCGACGGCGGTGCCGCGGCGTCCGCGGACCCCGACCGCGTGCTCGTGGTGTCTGCCCGGGCGCCCCAGCTGTTCGGTGAACTCGCTGCCCGTTTGGCGGCGCGTCATATTGCGGCCGAGACAACCGAGTTCACGGCGTTTTCCCAATCCATCGCGGGCAGGCAGTTCACGGCGCTCGCCAATCTGATCGAGCGCATGAAGGCCGCCGATGAGGGCACCGCCTCTAAGACCGAGTGGTGGCCCGCGCCGGAGCTTACCGACTGGATTTACAGTCCGCTTTCGGGTGCCGATGCCGCCAGCGCGCGCACCTTCGACAAGAACATGCGCCTGTCGCGCGGCAAGACCACCACGGCCGTCAAGAGCCTGCTGCAGAGCGTACAGGGCCAGGTGAGGGGTACGCGCAAAGCTGCCAGTGATGAGAACTGGTTTAAGAACGTGCCGTGCGTGGTCTCGGACGTGTTCCAAGCGCTGTGGCGCGACAAACCCGTGACGGCGCTCAAGGCCATGCTCGCCGTCGCCGAGGCGTTGCCCGATCGCGCCCTTGGAGGCCTTGATGGTCAGGCTCGTCGCCAGGCGGAGACCACCCTGCTGCGACATGCCATCGACATCCTTATGAACGACGCCCGCGCGCTCGACGTGTCGCAGGCCGCGACCGTGCCCGTGCTCGACGGCGTTCGTACCAAGGTGGACAAGCGCAGCACCGCATACGATTACGAGACCTACGAGGTCGACCGCGCGCCGCGCGCCCAGGTGCGCTTTGCGTCGCTTGCCGATGCGGCAGCCCTGCGCCCCGCCAGCTACGACAACGTCCTCCTCGGCATTACGAAGGCCTCGCTT
>UQKY01000061.1 GCA_900541785.1 uncultured Collinsella sp. | reverse complement strand
GGCTTGCAGCGACGGACCTCAGGACACTCTTACACCACGTCTGCGCGCGCCACCAGGACGGCGACCTAAACGTAGTAGATGGACCGCTTTCGTGGCGAGCACTCCCAGCTGGTCCCCAGTGACGGAGGAAAATTGGTCATTTAGCCTTCTGGAGCCCGCTGCGACCGTCATACGAGTCGGCGGGCGCAAAACTATGCCGGTTTACGGGACTGAATCGCAAATCCCTAACCACACGCAATTCAAGCAAAATAAAACCGCAGGTAGACGGCTCGTCTATTTTCGGAAAAAGCCAGTATGGTCTGCCTATGCCAATCCAGCCCCGTAAACCGGCATAGTTTTGATATGACACCAAGGCAGTATTGATTCTCGCCCCGGCGCAACCACCACTACAGCCCGTACTTCACGACGACGCGGTTGATGCGGCGACACCAAGGCTTGTACAGAGCGGCCAAAAACACGCAGGTCGCGAGTCCGTGCGTGATATCGAACGGTACGGCGGTGGCAAGACGCGCTGCGGCGCCTGCCCAGGTGAGCGGCTGCACAAAACCGATGATGTCGTATGCGTTGATTACAACGCCATACAGCAGGCCCGACGCAAGGCCGTACGCCATCAGCGCCGGCATGCGCACGGTGCCATCGGCGCGATCAAAAGCGCCCGCATGCGCCAGTGCGCCACCGATATAGCCCACCAGACCCCAGGCATACATCTGCCATGGCGTCCACATACCCTGTCCAAAAAAGAAATTACTGGTCAGTGCCGCCAGCGCGCCGACCATGAAGCCGTTGCGACGGCCAAGTGTCGCACCCGCGATAATGGCGATAGCACTCACGGGCTTAAAATCGGGAATGGGGCCGAACAAGATGCGGCCCGCCGCGGCCAACGCCACCAGAACCAGCGTTGGCATAATCTGGCGCAAGCCCGGGCGCGATACCTCATAGCCCGCAAAGAACAGTGCGAGCACGAGCGCCACTACAACCAGCATGGCAAGCGCAGCCTGCTCAATGCCCGCCAGCAACGCCGCAGTCATCACTGCCGGCACCGCCAGGAGCAGCGGAATCTCCATTTTTGTGAGTAGGCGCGAGGCGCGATGATCCGTCATTCCATCACGCCCTGTAGAACACGTTGTCGGCAAAGAAATCTGCCGGGGGCTCCATGCAGGCGATCTCGCCGTCGAACATCATGGCGACGTCGTCGGACACCTGCTCGGCAAAGTCTAAGTCGTGCGTGGCAATGACGACGGTGCCGCCGGCCTGCGCATGCTCGCGCAGGGCTCGGGCGATAATGCAGCGACTTGCCAGGTCAAGGCCCTTGGTGGGCTCATCAAGCATCAGCAGCTCCGGACCAATCAACAGCAGCTTTGCCAACGCAAGCAGCTGGCGCTGACCGCCCGAAAGATCGTACGGGTGACGCGTCTCCAAGCCCGCCAGGCCCAGGCGCGCTGTCTGCTCCCGTGCTGCGGCCTCGTCGTATCCGCAGGTCGAAGCCCATTCCATCAGCTCGTCGCGCACCGTTTCGGCGACCAGCAATGCCTTGGGGTTCTGTGGCAGCAGCGCCGCCGAAGCCGTCCCACGCACCATGCGGCCACGCTGCAGCTTAGCCGTCTTGGCCAGCACCGAGAGCATCGTCGACTTGCCGCAGCCGTTTCCGCCCACAATCGCATGCACCGCGCCGGCCGAAAACGTCACATCGAGCCCGCGCAGCACCCAACCGCCCGCGCGATCGTAGCGAAACCAGCCTTCCGACAGGGTGGTAGCCGACCCACCGTGCATTTTTTGGAGTATTCTGCTTCCATCCGTGCGCGGGAAGGCTGCCGAGCCGTTCTCGAGCGACATTTGCGCCACAAATTCGGACGATTTGTCCAATTCCGAACTTTTTTTCGCGCTCGATACGTCCCCGGGCGGTTCCGGAGAGCCCAAATTGTCCTCGTACCTGCTGAATACTCCGTTTTTTGCACATCGGATGGCACCCCACCCCAACATGTCATCGGAAAACAGCGATTCTCGGCGTCCCAAAGAAGCCATATCCGCCACCTCGCGCACGCGACCGCCCTCAATCCGGTACGCACACGTCGCATACTCGAGCATCGGCCGCGGTTGATGCGTAGCCACAACAACCGTGCAGCCCAGCTCACGGTTCACGCGAAACAGCGCGTGCAGAAAATTCTTCTCGGCAACGGGATCGAGCTGAGACGTGGGCTCGTCGAGTAACAGGACGCGCGGACGCAGCGCCAGAACGGCGGCAAGCGACAGCAGCTGCTTGCGGCCACCCGAAAGCGTATCGGTATCGCGATGAAGCCAGTCCTCCAGACCAAAGAAATAGCTGGTCTCGGCAACACGGCGGCGCATCTCGTCGCGCGACACACCCAGATTCTCTAGGCCAAACGCCATCTCGTGCCACACGGTCTCGCACACAATCTGGTTCTCGGGATCCTGGAACACGTAGCCCACGCGCTCCGCAGACGCGCGCACGTCCATGTCGGCAACGTTCTCGCCCAGCACGCGCAGCTCGCCAGCGCATTCGCCCGTCGGCGAAATCTCGGACTTGAGCAGCGAGAGCAGCGTCGACTTACCCGATCCGGTACCGCCAACAAGCAGCGCAAATGCACCTTGGGGAACAGACCAGTCGAGCCCCTCGAGCACCGCAGCATCAGCCCCGGGGTAGGCAAAGCTCAGGCTCCGCACCTCAATCGCCGGCATATCCGGGCCGCACGCCGCGCCCGACACCGGGCCCCTATCCAACCGAGCCATCAGCCGAACCTCTTCTCATCGATCGCATGCAACACACAGGGCAGCACCATCCAGGCAGCGTACACGGCATAGCCCAGCCACGGCGCGGGCACCGAAAGCTGCGGGTAAAACGAATACTGCGTTGTCGCGGTCCATGCCACCGCCACCGCGGCGGCACTAAACACCGCAAGTCCAACCAGCGCGGCAGCGTCGCCGCGCCTCAGTCGATACCGCGCGTACGTCGTGCGGCGCGTCACGGCACCCCACCCACGGGAGCGCATGGCGTCCGCGCGCTCAAGCGAATCTTCCATGCCCCAGCCCATCAACACGCTCGATGCCCGCAGACGCGAACGCACGGGATCGGTGGGCGCACGCCCCGGCACATCAATCGCGTCCTGCACCGCCAGCACCGTGCGGCCGCGGCGCAAAAACTGTGGGATAAGCCGCATGCACATCGAGATCATGAGCGCGATCACCGGCGCGGCGTTGCCCAACAGTGCGAGCACCTTGTCGTATTCGAGCATCGACGCCGCGGCCTCAAACCACAGCACGCTCGCCACAAACAGCCCACCCATGCACAGGCCGTAAACCATGCTCTCTAGATACACCGCACGCATGCCAATACGAAACAGCTCCGTCGAGCCCGAGGCGCTAAACAGCGGGTTGACCAGTGCAATGATCAAAATCACCGGCAGCTGCCAGCGGAGTGCGCCCAGCGTGCGGGCAGCCCCACGCGTTGCAAATCCATACGCCAGCCCGCCCGCAAGTGACAGCGCAATCAGCACCGGCTGCATCGAGAACATGGTGAGCCCCAGCGTCAGCACCATGTAGAGCGCCGGCACCGCCGGATGCGACATCGAAAATGCCGCGACGGGTTCGTTGCCCGATTCCTCTCGCATGATATCCACGGGCACCCCCATCCCTCGCTCAAACGCCAGCGCCGCCGCCATACACAACCAGCGCAAACGCCACGCCGGCGGCGCAAGCCTCAACCGTCGCACACCAATCGTTACGCGCTCATCATATGCCTGCGGTATCATATTGCGCCGTGTATCGTTTCCAAACACACGTCTCTATAACGTAACAGGAGATCACATGGACGCAACCGCAATTATCCTCGCCGCCGGCGAGGGCACCCGCATGAAGTCGAACCACTGCAAGGTTTCGCACAAGATCCTGGGCAAGCCCATGGTCCAGTGGATCGTCGACGCCACCATCAAGGCCGGCTGCAGCCGCGTCGTGGTCGTCATCGGCAGCCACGCCGACGAGATGCGCGCCCTCATCGACGGCGCCTATGCCAACAGCGCTACCAAGGTCGAGTGCGTCGAGCAGACCGAGCGCCTGGGCACCGGCCACGCCGTGAAGGTCGCGCTCGAGGCCTGCGGCATCGCGCAAGGCCCCGTTGTCGTGCTCAACGGCGACCTGCCGCTCATCACCGCCGACACCGTCGCCAAGTTCGCGCAGACCGTCGCCACCGGCGAGCTCGCCTGCGCCGTCATGACCATGACCCCGCCCGATCCTTTTGGCTACGGCCGCATCAAGCTGGGCGCCGACGGCCAGATCGAGCGCATCATCGAGCAGAAGGACTGCACGCCCGAGCAGGCCGCCACGCTGCTGGAGTGCAACGCCGGCTGCTACGCCTTTGACGGCGCGCAGCTCGCCGCCCACATTAACGAGATCGGCAACGACAACGCGCAGTCCGAGTACTACCTGCCCGACATGCTCGAAATCCTCAAGGGTCACGGCCAGGCGGTCTCCATCTTCCACTGCGACGACTACCGCGACGGCCTGGGCGTCAACAGCCGCATCCAGCTCGCGCAGCTCACCGCCATCGCGCGCGACCGCATCAACGAGCACTGGATGGCCGAGGGCGTCACCTTCATCGACCCCACGCAGGCTTGGATCGGCCCCGACGCTACCATCGGCCGCGACACCATCGTGTGGCCGCAGACGCATCTGATCGGTCACGTCACCGTGGGCGAAGAGTGCCAGCTCGGCCCCAACAGTCGCCTCACCGACACCACCGTCGGCAGCGGCTGCATCATCGATGAGACCATCGCCATCGAAGCCGTCATCGAGAACGGCGTCGACTGCGGTCCGCGCGCCTACCTGCGCCCGGGCACCCATATGCTCGACGGCTCCAAGGCCGGCACGCACGTGGAGATCAAGAAGTCCACGATCGGCGAGGGTTCCAAGGTGCCCCACCTGTCCTACATCGGCGACACCACCATGGGCTCCGGCGTCAACGTGGGCGCGGGCTCCATCACCTGCAACTACGACGGCGTCCACAAGCACAAGACCGTCATCGGCAAGGATGCCTTCATCGGTTCCGACACTATGATGGTCGCGCCCGCCCAAATTGGCGACGGCGCGCTCGTTGCCGCCGGCTCCGTCATCACCGAGCCGGTCCCGGCCGACGCACTCGGTCTGGGCCGCGCCCGTCAGGTAAATATTGAGGGCTGGGCCGCCGATTATCGCCGCCGTCTGCACGAGGACGACGAGGCATAACGCTTTGCCAAGCACAAAAGGAGCTGTTCCATTGGGACGGCTCCTTTTTCTATCGTGACCTGCGCGACCGGATGAGTGGTCGGTTCGTGTCCGTTGACGGTAAAGACGTTATCAAGACCCGAATAACCCCGCCGCACGGTTACAATGCAAAAAGGCATCTATATGGCATTCGATGTATAAAGGAGAAGGGTAATGCCGATTAATGATCCCGAGAAGTCGGAGAATATGCGCAAGTCCATCCGCGTGTATTCCGGTTCCTCCAACCGTCCCCTCGCTCAGAAGATCGCTGAGTACCTTGGGGTCGAGCTTTCGGGCCTTACGCTAAAGCAGTTCGCCAACGGTGAGATTTACGCCCGCTACGACGAGACCGTCCGCGGCGCCGACGTCTTCCTGATTCAGTCCGTGGCCGGCGGCAACGTCAACGACATGCTCATGGAGCTGCTCATCGCCACCGATGCTGCCAAGCGCGCATCCGCCCGCTCCATCACCGCCGTTATCACCCACTACGGCTATGCCCGCCAGGACCGCAAGGCCGGCCCGCGCGAGCCCATCACCGCCCGCCTCGTCGCCAACCTGCTCGAGCGCGCCGGTGTCGACCGCATTATCACCCTCGACCTGCACCAGGGTCAGATCCAGGGCTTCTTTGATATCCCGGTTAACCACCTGTCCGCACTGCCGCTGTTTGGCCAGTACTACAACGACATGCACTTCGACACCGACAACCTGGTTGTCGTCTCCCCCGACGTGGGTCGCGCCAAGGCCGCCAAGAAGCTGTCCGACATGCTCGGCTGCGACCTGGCCATCGCCCACAAGGGCCGTCCGCGCCACAACGCCGCCGAGGTCATGGGCATCATCGGTGACATCAAGGGCAAGACCTGCGTCATCAACGACGACATGATCGACACCGCTGGCACCCTGTGCGCCAACGTCAAGGAGCTCAAGGCTATGGGCGCTGGCGACATCTACGTCTGCGCCACCCACGGTATCTTCTCCGGTCCGGCCATCGAGCGCCTGAACGACGCCCCGATCGTCGAGTGCGTCGTCACCGACGCCATTCCCGTCGAGGTGGGCGGCAAGATCAAGACCATCTCGGTCGCCGAGGAGTTCGCCCAGGCCATCTCCGCCGTTTACCACGAGGAGCCTGTCTCCACGCTCGTCGGCGGCGACTTCGCGCTGTAATCCAGCGTGCATCTCATCATCTTTGGTGTTTTTAAAGGGTCGGAAGCTCGCTTCCGACCCTTTTCTATCCCTCGCCAACCTTCCCTGGACAATTAGTTCAGATACGTATTTTTCTAAAGCTCCAAAGGGCCGTTCGGAGCCTTCTGAGCTCCCCGGCGGATGCCATACCGTCCTAAGCTCATCGTTTTCGAGTACAGCCGCTGCATTTTTATCCTCAAATCGCCCTCAAAGGCCCTTAGAAACGCCTCGAACGCCCGCCGCCTTATACGTATCTGAACTAACTGTCCAGTAGATATCGTCAACCTTCGCGGCAGAGCTCAATTTCCTGTAATCCCCTCGACCGATTCCACCGATTTCATAACGCCCAGCCGTTCGTGGCGCGCAGCGCCCCGCTGAGCGAAAAGAACGGTATGGCGGTCGCATTCTGCCTCCAACTTAGTACGTTATAGCTATGACGACCGTGATTTCACATTTCTCCGCCCTCCGCGCAATTCGTCGCGCACGACGGTCGTACTCTGCCCTACCCTGGGACTTCGTTGATAGTGAACAGCAAGCACAGGCCTTGGCTAGCTGCATTCCCAATAATGACGCAATCGACTTTGGCGCACTTTCGATACTCGATGCCTGGAATGAAGATGATTCCGAACTGCTCGATCTTCTCGTTTCAGACGAAGACAACAGACGCCCCGACAAGCGACTTCTTCAGCATATTCTCTCCGCTCCGCTTCCTGAAGGTGCAATTATGCACGTCGAGGCCGACATCTACGCAACGTCTCCCGCCGTGACAGCCATGCTTTGTTCCAAAAATGAATCAGTCGCCAAAACCTTGATGCTTCTCATGGAACTGCTCGGAACCTACTCCCTTCCTCCCGGGGCAACATACCCTATTGCCCATGACGACATCTGGCCCAAGGGCGATGGCTGCGCAGCGACGGGCGATCTTGATTGCCTGGGCAACCAGTCGGTGGCCGAGCAACAGAACGAAACCCGCTATGAACAGGCACACTACAAATGCGAGCCCGCCACGACCATCGAAGAGCTCGAGGCGGTCGCACGGTTCGCCAAAAGTAGCTCGTACGCCTCGTTTCGCACGGCCGTTAAACTCGCCCGGGCCGGATCCGCATCCCCAGCCGAATCCCTAATGTTTGCCGTTCTCGGAGCACCCATGCGCTTTGGCGGTTTCGGGTGTTGCAGCCTACCTATGGGAGGCTTGCTACTCAACTATCGAATCGACTTCGACACCCTTGCGGTCAACATGTCCTCCGGCATCCCTTACGCCATCTGCGACCTGTATTGCCCCGCAGCCGGAGTCGACAGCGAATACAACGGAATTGGGCATGAGCTTCAAAACGCTCGCATCCACGATGGCAATCGAAATAATGGCCTCAAGGCAATGGGCATCCACGTCCTGGTTATCAATCGCGACCAAATGAAAGACCTTGTTGCACTCGAAGCCTTCGCCCAAACGATGCATCGACTCGCGGGAGTCCGATTCCGATATCGCATCAAGGGCTATCGCAAGCGTCAGGCCGCTTGGCTCAACGCTCTGCGGGCCGGAATCGGCCTTGCACCGGTCTAAACGGCGAATCACCCGTGCGCCGTCAAACAGGGCTGGACAGTTAGTTCAAATACGTATAACTAGACATATTGAATTAGGCTGTTTTGCAGCTATCTCTATACCATTCGCCCTATTTGAAGGCAGGGTAGACTTCAAAACAGCGTCATATGGGCTAACTAAAGCTCCAAAACAACGCATCGGCATTGAATTGAGCAATTCGAGTCCTCAGAACTTATACGTATCTGAACTAGCTGTCCACCTCGGATTTCGACGGCCGTCCAAACGCCCCCAAACAACCTCAATCGCCCTCCATTTGACAGCGGCAGCAGGGTCGCTCACCATAGCAGGCGACAAATCAACGAAAGGACAAACATGGCAACTGCACAGCCGCTCAAGATTCGCATGGTTGCCGGACTTGGCAACCCTGGCGATGAGTATGCCGAGACCCGCCACAACGCTGGCTTCAAAGCGATCGACGAGTTGGCCCGTCAGGCCGGCGTCACGTACTGGAAAAACCAGGCCGGCGCCGAGGTCGCGCTCATCAACATCAACGACCCCGAGGAAGAGGACGGCAAGCGCCAGATTGTGCTGGTCAAACCGCAGTCGTACATGAATACCTCGGGCGGCCCCATCTCCAAGCTCTGCCGCGAATACAGGATCAAGGCCGAGGAACTGCTCGTAATCCACGACGAGCTCGACATTCCCGCCGGCGACGTGCGCGTTAAGGTGGGCGGCGGCCATGCTGGCCACAACGGCCTGCGTTCCATCATCGACAAGATGGGCAGCCGCGACTTCAGCCGCATCCGCACCGGCATCGGCAACCCTCCCGGCAAGATGGCCGTCGCCGACTACGTGCTTAAGCAGCTGCGCGCCCGCGAGGCCGAGGATTTCCAGGACACCTGCGCCCGCGCGGCCGACGCCGCCGGCCTGGCGATCGTGCACGGCGTGGTCTATGCCCGTGACCATGTCAACGGCGCCGCCTCCGCCAACGGCAAGCACTAAAACCTACCATTTAGGGACAGGTTTATTTTGGCAGGTTTTACCTGCAGAAACGCTCCATTTGCGGCATCGTAATAAACCGCGCGCCGCCATACGCACATAGCACCCCAAAGGGAGCCGGCCTCATCACAACCCGAGGCCGGCCCCCTTTGCCGTTTTACCCGATAAAACTGACCAAAATATACCTGCCCCTGTTTGGTAGGCCGAAGTGGATAAACCGGTTGATTTTCAATCTCAACGCAACAGCCTGAACGGACCCCGCGTTTCCGCAGCT
>UQKY01000060.1 GCA_900541785.1 uncultured Collinsella sp. | reverse complement strand
AGCTCAAATTCATTAGCTGGGAGCTAATGGGGGTTTGTAAGCCAGATTGGTACTGGATTGAGAAGATGCCTGTTCAGATGGAGCGGTGATTGAGGCTGCAGCTTGATACCAAAGCGCCCTTTCCGCGCCTCTGGCCGACGTTAGCCGCACCCCTCTCACCTGCAAGATGCCCATGAGGGGGGGGCTGCCCGTCGAAGATAGCGCGCGCATGGTGTTCGACGATTCCGTCGCCCCGCTATCGAATAAAAGGTATGGTCCTAAGATCACTCAGGCAATAAAGCAATAGCGCTGCGGTATATCTCCCCGTGCTTTAAGTCGGCATCAGCCACCTCAGGCAAGCGATTCAAATCACGGCACCCCTATGCCAGCTCGCGAAGCCTCCCGAGCGCCAGCCTGAACCACTCCAGATCGTCCTTATCAGGCACGCTATCGTACTTCCAGTGCGTTATATAGCGCCACCGAGAGAAGACGCCGCTGCCCAGAAGCCCAACGTCGTCTATGGTGTCTATGTCCTCTCGCAGTCCTTCGGCCGTACCGGAGCGCGGATATGCCCCGGCAAAGGCCTCGCCACAGTCCATGTGCCAACCCAGGCCGAACATGTCATGGGCCAACGCGTGGAAGTCGCGGGTGGGACCGTCCAGCGAATCCTCGAAGCGCTTAACGAACCTGCACAGGTCATCACCGTAAGCCCCGCCGAACAAATAAGGCTCAATCACGTCCTTGCCGCGCAAGGCCTCTAACCACTCGGTCGGAATGCCCTCGTATCCGTACAGGATGCCGGCCAATCCACCGGCCACGCAAGCCGTGGTGTCGGTATCGTCGCCCAGGTTCACGGCGGTCAGTACGCAGTCGCGGTAGTTGTCGGTATGTTCTAGGCACCAGATGGCGGCGTGGTAAGTATCCCACACGTAACCGCCGCTGGCACCAGCTCTGTCCTCACTCTCGCAGCCGGCGTGCCCGCTGTAAAGCACCTCGCGGGCATAGGCGATCATGTCCACGCAGGCCTGGCAGCAGTCGTCGGTAGCGTGGGTGATCGCGCTGACCTCCCTTATGTCGCAGTCGGAGCATTCCATAAACACCATAGGCAGGCAACGCATGAGCGAGCCGTTGCCCTTGCTGTATTCGCTTGTGAGCCCGCAACCCGTATCGAGCGCCTGCCTGGTGGCGTTGCCGTAGTCGAAGACGTTCCCGTCGGCGGTGTATGCGCCTTCGTTTATCCAATTGCGGAACTTGACGAGGATATCGTCGCAATTGATATCGCCCAGCTCGCGGTAGCTGTCGCACAGCGCGAGCGCCATGGACGTGTCGTCGCTCCATGTGCCCGCAGGCTGGTTGTGCGTGCCGCGGCCCACCATGTCCGTGCAGGTAAAGCTGCCGCGCGGCCTGAACTCGTAGGGCACGCCGAGCGCATCGCCCACGGCCATGCCGTACACGCAGTCCCTCACCGTCCGTAACAAGCCCATGGCGCGCACCTAGTTCCAGTTCATGCCGAACTTGCGCGAGCAAAGCACGTCTTTCCAGTGACTCTCGCGCTCGCACACCTCGGCGGTGGTCATCTTGGTGTCGCACACCTCTAGAATGGAGTAGGTGAAGTTTTCCATGATGTACCCAGTTCCGTGCTCGGCCACGATGGCCTTGAACTCCTTGTTGCCGCCAGTCGGGTCCATGGGGTTGGCATAGGCGCTCCAGCGCTGCCAGATACCCAAGTCCGCGCCCGCGTCCTTCTTGCTGTCGCCCGAGGCCGAACCCACGTAGAGTTTCCCCGTCGCGGTGTCGGTGATGCAGTAGACGCCCTTCACGTTGTCCAGCGCCCAGTACCAGTCGGAGCCCACGCTGGCGATAACGGCCTGCAAGGTCTTGTGGTCGATGCACACGTACTTGTAGCCAGGAAAAGGGGCAACGTTGCCCAGGCTCATCGAGTACTCGTACACTACGGGCTCGAAGTCGTGCATCGTGTTCTCGTAGAACTTGTTGTAGATGTCGCGCCCGATAGGCTTCTTCAACTTGATGATGAGGCGCTTGATGTAGGCCTCGTAGTCGGGAAGAAGCGTCAACTTGTAGCCCACGCCGCCCAGCACCTCGGGTACTGCCTTCTCCACTTTGTGCATGCCGCCGAAGATGAAGTACTCGGGCCCGTAGGTGTAGTACTGTGCGAACGAGAGTAGGTAATCCGCATGGTTGAGGTTGTTATTCGCTTGTCCCGTCGCGCTCCTCCACGCGTTCATCTCGTACCATCGCGAGCCGCTATCGGTCTTCTCGGGGGTCGAGGTGTCCTTCAGCAGCATGTCGTACGCGCGCACGTTCACGTCGCCAGCATTCATGTTGAATTTGATCTTTGTCTTCTCTGGGTGCGCCACCGGCATCAAATCCCTGAGCGTTATAACAGCATTTCCCATGTTAATTCCGCCGTTTCAGTTTGAAAAGCCTGTAGGTCGAATCATACCACTCGCTTTCCAGACGAAAATTAGCGCTCGGCTAACCGCTCTGCTGTTGTCGTTTCTTATGGCGAAGAAGAGCACGAAGCCGATAAGCCCCGCGCCCGTGTTTATGCCTTGTTTGGCGATTGTTCGTGATGTGCCCGCACGGCTATTTTTGGTGAATAATCCGAAAGTAAGGAAGATAAGTGCGAATCATCCACGCCACCATCCGTCTCGCCCGCACTCGGGCAATACGCAGTGCCCGCTCCTGATCGGCCGTCCCTAGCGCCGGCGCGAACTCTTAGATGGCGTCTTTTGCGCTCATCACCTTGCGGAAGACGGTCGCGTCCTGCTTGCCGATGGGAATCGCGATCTTCTTGCCGCCCGCGCGTCGCACTCCGTCTTGAACAACATGTCCCATCCGCCCCCTCGCCTCATCCTCAAAAGGCTCGTCGAAGCCTAGCCCACCGTGACGGATTCCCCGGTAAAGGTGCTAACGAGCAGCAAAACAAAGAACACAAGGTAGCCGATGCTCAACAGGTAGGCGGTAACCAAAAAGACAATCCATCCCACATCGGTCTTGCCGTCGGCACGACGTTGCTCGCGATTGCGGCAGAGCCAAATCGTCACGCCAATAGCCACAATCAGCAGCACGAGCGCCGCTGCGGCCAGCCCGGCAAGCACAAACATCAAGCCAACGCTCACGACGATGACCGGAATCAGCAGCAAGCCACACCCGCATCCACCCGGACTATACACGGCAGTCTGTCGGCGTCGTTCCATCGTCACTCCAACCTCAATATCTTTGAGCACTACAACGCAACGGCCCGCTGAACGGGAACAATCTTATCCAGCTCCGGCTCGATGCGCCTCTTCTCTGCCTCGAGGTCAAACGCCATCTGAGCGCGAAGCCAATAGCCATCCGTTAGGCCAAAGTAGCGGCAAAGGCGAAGATCGGTGTCAGCCGTAACACGACGCCTTCCCAAAATAATCTGCCCAATACGCTGTGCCGGAATTCCGGTCTCCTTAGCAAGGCGATATTGAGAAATGCCCATAGGAACAAGAAATTCCTCTTTGAGAAGTTCACCAGGAGTCACCGGCGACAGCAAATCGGGCGCGGTCTCATCACTTGTGATAATCGACGATTTCGACATTCCAAGCCATCCCCTGTCTCCACTCAAAACAGACCCGATAGCGCTCATTAACACGGATGCTATATTGACCAGCGCGATCGCCCTTCAACGCTTCAAGACGATTGCCTGGCGGAACGCGAAGATCATCAAGCGAAGCGCAGATCTGCAGTTGGCGAATCTTCCTCAAGGCGACCCGCTCAAAAGGAATGAACTTCCTAATCCGCACACCCATTGCGAAGCGTTCAGTGTCTTCATCTTTATATGATGCAATCATAGTATCGCCTTACGTTAATAACGTCAAACGTTTCTATAGACTTACATCTCTATTATACCGTACATCTGTTCGTGTTTTCTAGAGCAGGTATCCTTCGCCAATTAACCAAGCAGAAACAATCGTTTGTAGACATCGAGGCCTTTGAGCAGAATTTCCTCGCCAAAGAGCATGGTATCGGTATGCAGAGCGCTTGTGGCATAGGCGGGACAGCCATCCGAATCACTCGGGTTGTCTTGGTCCTCTGGCATACCCGTGCCCAGCAGGAAAAACACGCCCGGCAGATGGCGTTGATAGAACGCGAAATCCTCGGCGATCAGCAGCGGCTCGTCCACAAGTTGCAGCTCGGACAAGGCAAGCGCAATGCAGGCAAACAACTCGGGGTCGTTGTCGACCGGCGGATAGCCCTCGGCAAAGTCGAGATCGTACGTGCAGCCCGTTGCAGCGCATGCTTCATCAAGCACGCGACGTACGCCCTCGCGCGCACGGTCGAACATGTCGTCCGTAAACACACGCAGGCTGCCGGCAACATGGGCCTCCCCCGCCACCGCATTGCAGACGGTACCGGCCTGCAGCAGACCAAACTTGCCGATACAGGGCTCGTCGGTGCCCAGCTCGTCCATCAGTTCGCGCTCGGCAACCAAGAACTTGGCAGCCGCCAGCGCTGCATCGTGCGACTCCTCGACCGGAACGCCATAGGTCTTAGCGATATGGATGCTCGTCCCGTGAATATGAATGTGCGTCTCGCTCGAACGCGCTAGCAGCGGACCGGGGCAGCTCGCCAACTTGCCGGCGGGCAGATCGGGCCACACATGGAAGCCAAAAATGCGGTCGGCCCCATAGCGCTCGAACACACCGCTCTCGCATACCGTATTGGCACCACCGGTCGTTTCCTCGGCCGGCTGGAACACAAAGAGAACATTGCGCCTAATGGCGCCCGGATGCTCGCGAATCGTACGGTCGACATACGTCGCGGCGGCAAGCGCCATGGCCATGTGTCCGTCATGTCCGCAAGCGTGCATCTTGCCGGGATGGGTTGAGGCAAAGGCCGCTCCCGTCGCTTCCGCGATGGGCAGCGCATCCATATCGGCACGAATCGCCGTGGCATGCGCGGCGCCCGTGCCAGCGTCGAAGAAAGCACAAACACAGCTGGGGCAGGGATGGGTCACTTCACAGGCAAGCGAAGCGAGCACGCCCTCGATATAGGCTATGGTTTGAGGAAGATAGAAATCGAGCTCCGGAATGCGATGGAGATCGCGTCGATAGCGACGGAGTTCTTGGAGCTCGGTCATAGAGGATCCCTTCGTGAGGCACATCTGTTGCAACTTATTGTGATACAGGATTGTGGCGCACATGTTTCCAGCATATCCCTGCATTTTTTAAACGTTATATACGAATACTCTTGTTTGGTAAAGTGCAACATGGTAGGGTCGTTACCACTTGATAGAGGCGCGGGCACGAAGAACCGCGGGTGAGCCGGCAGGCTTTGACCCCGTGGGGAGGCGAAACCCGCCGAACTGGGCTTTTCGGGCACGAACAACCTGGTGGGCCTGTGGGAAACACCCACAGGACTGTCTGCAGCAATGCGGGAGCGCTATCCGGACATTGGGTCCACGCCATGCGGATTCGATGCGCAGATGGCGCCGTCTGGATAGCGAGGTTTACGGGACATGGCATTGACCCCCAACGAGGCATATGCGGCCAAGCAGCCGTTTGTGGACAAGGAGACACTCGAGCATATCGTCGAGCAGTTCCCCACGCCGTTTCATCTATACGACGAGGCGGGCATCCGCCGCAACATGCAAGAAGTGCGCGACGCCTTTGCATGGAACCCGGGCTTTAAGGAATACTTTGCCGTCAAGGCCAACCCCAACCCTGCGCTCATCTCCATTCTCAACGAATACGGCTGCGGCTGCGATTGCTCGAGCTATACCGAGCTCATGATCGCCCGCTCACTGGGTATCACGGGACACGACATCATGTTCTCGTCCAACGACACACCGGCTGCCGACTTTGAGCTCGCCGACAAGCTGGGTGTCATCGTCAACTTTGACGACATCAGCCACATCGGGTTCTTTGAGCGCGTTACGGGGCCCATCCCCAAGACGGTCAGCTGCCGCTTTAATCCAGGCGGCCTGTTCCAGCTCTCCAACGGCATCATGGACAACCCGGGCGACTCCAAATATGGCATGACCACCGAGCAACTCTTCGAGGCCTTCCGCATGCTCAAGGCCAAGGGCGCCGAGAATTTTGGCATCCATGCCTTCCTTGCCAGTAACACCGTCACTAACGACTACTATCCCAAGCTCGCACGCATCCTCTTTAAACTTGCCGTGCGCCTGGAGCGCGAGACCGGCGCACATGTCGCCTTTATCAATCTGTCCGGCGGTGTGGGTATCCCCTACCTGCCCGAGCAGCAGGCTAACGACATTCACGCCATCGGCGAGGGCGTACACGCAGCCTACGACGAGATTCTGGTCCCCGCCGGCATGGGCGATGTGGCGATCTGCACCGAGATGGGTCGCTTTATGATGGGCCCCTACGGATGCCTGGTCACCAAGGCCATCCACGAGAAGCAGATCTACAAGGACTATATCGGCGTGGACGCCAGTGCCGTCGATCTGATTCGTCCTGCCATGTATGGCGCTTACCACCACATTACGGTGATGGGTCAGCCGGGTGGCGACGACAAGACCACAGCGCCCGTCACGGACACCTACGACATCACGGGCAATCTGTGCGAGAACAACGACAAGTTCGCCATCGATCGCGAGCTGCCGCATATCGACATGGGCGACCTGCTTGTGATCCACGATACCGGCGCGCATGGCTACTCCATGGGCTACAACTACAATGGACGCCTGCGCTCCGCCGAGGTCCTGCTGCGCCCCGATGGCTCGGCAGACCTCATTCGCCGCGCCGAGCGCCCAGGCGATTACTTTGCCACGCTCGACGTGCTGCCGTGCGGCCGTGAGCTGCTGGCCAAATCGCGTGCCGAAAGCGCTCGTCGTCGCGCTCAGGACGAGCGCCTAGCAGTCGCCGCCCAATGGAACAAACGCGTCCAGATCGCGGAAGCGAAGGAGAAGAACATGGATATCCGCAATCTCGAGGGCTCAATCGTCGCCCTTGTCACGCCGTTTAAAAAGGACGGCAGTGTCGACTTTGACGCGCTTGAGCGCCTTATCGATTTCCACCTGCAAAATGGCACTGACGCCATCCTCACCCTGGGCACCACCGGTGAGAGTGCCACGATGACCGATGACGAGGACAACTCCGTCGTCGCCGCTGTGGTCAAGCATGTTGCAGGACGCGTCCCCGTTATTGCCGGCTCGGGCTCCAACTCCACGCAGACCATGCTCACCAAGTCGCTTACTTACCAGGGCTTGGGAGCCGACGGCCTGCTGCTCATTACCCCCTACTACAACAAGTCCAACGAAGAGGGTATCTATCAGCACTTTAAGACCGTCGCCGATGCCGTGGACATCCCCTGCATCCTGTACAACATCCCCGGCCGCTGTGGCTGCGGCCTCAGCGAGCGCAACGTAGAGCGCCTGGCCGCGCACCCCAACATCATGGGTATTAAGGAGGCCTCGGGCAACGTCGCCTACGCGGCCAAGATCGCCCACCTGCTGTCAAACGACTTCCGCATGTACTCGGGCGAGGACGCGCTTACCGTACCGCTCATGAGCCTGGGCGCCTCGGGCGCCATCAGCGTGTGGGCAGACGTTCAGCCGCAGCTCGTGCACGACATGTGCCGCGCCTATCTGGACGGTGACGTGGCACGCGCCCGCGATATCCAGATTGCCGGCCAGCCGCTCATCAATGCCCTCTTTAGCGAGGTCAACCCCATCCCCGTCAAGGAAGCGCTCGCCCAGATGGGCATGATTGAGGCAAACTACCGTATGCCGCTGTGCCCCATGGCAGATGACACGCGAGCCGCACTTACCGATGCTCTGAAGGGAGCTGGTCTGCTTGATTAAGACCGTCATTATGGGAACGGGCCGCATGGGCTCGCTCATCCGCACCACCGCCGAGGGCGTTGTCGACGCCGGCGGGCAGCCCGTTTTTGATATCGTCGCCCAGATCGGTTTTGATCTGTCCGAGTTCGAGAGCGCCCCGGCGGCCGACGTTATCATCGACTTCTCGAACGTCGTGACCTTCGATGCCGTCGTCGCCTATGTCGAGCGCACGGGCGCCGCGTTGGTCTCAGGCACCACGGGCTATACGCCCGAGCAGATGGACCGCCTGCGTGAGCTGGGCCAGAACACCCGCGTTATGCACTCGGGCAATTACTCCATCGGTATCGCAGCCCTGCGTCATCTAGTGGCCCAGGCCACGCGTGAGCTGCCCGGCTTTGACTGCGAAATCGTCGAGACGCACCATAACCAAAAGGTCGACGCCCCCAGCGGCACTGCCAAGTTGTTGCTCGACGCCGTCGTCGAAGCTGAACCCGAGGCAGGCTACCACCCCGTCTATGGCCGCGAGGGCATGTGCGGCGCGCGTGACCCCAAGGAGATCGGCATGCACTCGCTGCGCGGGGGCACCGTCGCCGGCGTGCACGAGGTGAGTTTCTTTGGCCAGGACGAGGAGGTCACGCTCACCCACCGCGCCACGAGCCGTCAGATCTTTGTCAACGGCGCCCTGGCAGCCGCGCAGAAGCTCGTCGCCCGCGAACCCGGCTTCTATACGTTCGACCAGGTCATGTTTGCCTAACCAGGTATCAACCGAATCCACCCAAAGGAGAGATAGCAAATGAGCAACGCAGCCGAGATGGATGCCCAGGAGATTATCAACTACATCGCCACCGCGCCCAAAAAGACACCTGTCAAGCTATACGTGCGCGAGAAGCCCGGCATGAAGGTTGCCTGGGGCGACGCACATGTCTACGGCGGCCGTCGCGGCAAGACCGTCTTTGGCGACTGGGATAAGCTCAAGGCCATCCTCGATGCCAATGCCGACTCCATCGACTACTACGATGTCGAGAATGACTGCCGCAACTCTGCCGTGCCCATGCTCGACCTTAAGGGCATCAACGCCCGCATCGAGCCGGGCGCGATCATCCGTGACCGCGTCGAGATCGGCGATCGCGCCGTCATCATGATGGGCGCCATCATCAACATCGGCTCCGTTATCGGCGAGGGTTCCATGATCGATATGGGCGCCGTGCTGGGCGGTCGCGCCACCGTGGGCAAGAACTGCCACATCGGCGCCGGCACCGTGTTGGCGGGCGTCGTGGAGCCCGCAAGCGCCACGCCCGTCATCATCGAGGACGATGTCATGATCGGCGCCAATGCTGTGGTCCTGGAGGGCGTGCACGTAGGCAAGGGCGCTGTCGTTGCCGCCGGCGCCGTGTGCGTCGAGGACGTCCCCGCCGGTGCCGTCGTGGCCGGTGTCCCCGCCCGCGTCATCAAGATGCGCGATGAGAAGACCGACAGCAAGACCGGCCTCGAGGAAGGCCTGCGCCAACTGTAGGGTTACGCGGTTTTCACCAAACCGCGTAACTAGTCGACGCTGCAAACGCCCCAGAGCGGCAATCTGACGTTCAATCGTCGGGCATGACCAAAAGGTCAATGCCCTCCTC
>UQKY01000059.1 GCA_900541785.1 uncultured Collinsella sp. | reverse complement strand
GATCAACGTGATCCACCGCCGGAAGAAGTAATTCCACATTGGTATGATATTCATCCAATTATCGTCTCCCCCGTTGTTTATGCATTTGCCAAACAGCGGGGGATTTTTCTTTGCGCCCCGTGCAAGGCGCTTTATTCAGGTACAGTAATTGCAGGGTGCCTTTATTTAAGTAAAGCTACAAAATGAGTATTCTTATCCGCTCATCGCATATTTTAGGACGCTCATCGAGTATTTCATCGAAATAGATGAATACTTCTTAGACTTCCGATAGGCTAATGGATGTATTTATTAGCTGAGATTCCGCACAGTTTTGCGGGGTCTCAACAGTTGGGAGGGATCATGAGGTTTACTCATCCTGTCAACACGCTCAAAAAGCTCGGCTGCGGCCTTGCGTTTGGAGCAGCGGCCATCATGGCCATGCCGACTTCGGCGCTCGCCTGCACCCAGATCTACATGGGTAGCAAGCTCACGGCAGACGGCAACACGTACTATGGCCGTTCCGAGGATTTCGGTCCGCGCTATGTCAAGCACTTTGGCATTGAGCCCGCACACAAGGACGGCAACGAGTACACATCGGTCGAGTCCGGTTTTGAGTACAAGTCCAAGGGCGCAACCTACCGCTACACTTTCGTTCGCGACAACCCCTCGCAGTGGGAAGATCGCTACGACGCATATTCCGAGGCCGGCATCAACGAGAAGGGCGTCTCCTGCTCTGCCACGTTGAGCACCTCCTATAACGAGAAGGCCGAAGAGGCCGACCCCATCACCGAGGAGACTGGCATTGGCGAGTACAGCTATGCCAGCGTCATCCTGGGCGAGAGCGCCACGGCCCGCGAGGGCGTCGAGCTCATCGGCAGCCTGATCGACGAGCAGGGCGTCTGCTCCAACGACCAGATCATCATCGCCGACAGCACCGAGACCTGGCTGTTCGCCGCGCTTTCCGGCCATCAGTGGATTGCCATGAGGCTCGCCGATGACATCGCCTCGCTCAACCCCAACATCGGCAACCTCACCTATGACGTCGACCTCGACGACACCGAGAACTGTCTCCATTCCGAGGGCATCGAGTCCATGCCTAAGGAGAAGGGCTTTGCCGAGTACACTGACGGCAAGTTCGACGTCGCCAAGACCTACGGCGAGGAGATCGGCGAGGCCGGTATGCACCAGTGGTCGCGCTATATCCAGGGTCGCGATTACTTCATGGCCCCGCTGGCTGAAGGCACTGACTACGAGATCGTCAAGGACGAGCGTGAAGACGCTCGCGCCACGACCGGCGCCCTGGTCCACGAGATGCAGCCGCTGTTCTTCCAGCCCGGCAAGTCCGACTGGAACACCTTTGAGATGATCCGCAGCTTCGCTGCTCGCGGCGAGAATGTCGCCGGTCTCAACGCCAACACCGACGGCGCCTATGCTATCGGCTCCAACCGCAACACCGAGATTCACACCTTCCAGATCCGCCACGGCATGGACCCCGAAATCGCGACCATCCAGTGGGAGATGCTCTCCAACGCCGAGTTCTCCGTCGCTATCCCCCTCTACTCCGCACTGCTCACCGAGGTCAGCCCCTACTTCAGCGATCAGGATGTCTCCTTCGATCACTGCGAAGAGGAAGACGTTGTAAACAACGAGGAGCCCAAGAACTCCATCAACTACGTCCTCATGGACATCAACACGCTCGCCTATGAGAATCGCGATCACTGCGCTACCGGCGTCCGCGCCTACCTCGACGCCCTGCAGAAGGAGCTCATCGAGCAGAACCTGACCGTCGACGAGGCCATGCAGGCCGCCGAGAACACCGAGGCCCGCACCGCCCTGGCCAACAAGGCCGGCAAGGCTGCCACCAAGAACACCTACCTCAAGTGCAAGGCCATGCTCGAGGAAATGCGTGACTACCTCAAGGAGGGCGACTTCTCCGAGGAGTTCGTCCCGAGTGACTACGATGCCGACAACGACTGCCTAGTCGAGTCCATCACCTATGCCGACGAGGCCCTCTCGGATGAGGATGTAGCCGAGCCCGAAGTCGAAGAGGAAAAGGCCACCGAGGAGAAGTCCGAGGGCAACAACATGGCCGCCATGGCCGTTGGCGCCGTCGTCGTCATCGGTGTCTGCGGCTTCGTGCTCTATCGTCGCAAGAAGGCCTAAGGCCCTCACGTCCTAAGGGAGGGCAAGACGGTGCGAGCGGTCTTGCCCTCCTGACCCGTTATCTGACCGGTGGGAAACACCGCGGGAAACACTGCTGAAATCTTTTCAAAAAAGATTTCCCCGCACACACTTTGCTGTGCTATAGTGCAGCGCAACAGCAACTAGGTGCGACCGCGCCATGGCATCACGAAAGGAGCCACCAACATGAAGAACACGATGAAGTCTCTCAACAACTGGTGGTGGCGTGATGCGAATACGATCGGTCGACAGTGAGTCCCTCACGCCTGTTTTTGCGCTCTAGGTGATTGGAAGGCCTCCGGTTTCGACCGGGGGCCTTTTTCTATCTCGAGCCCAATCGCATTCGCATCACGCGCCTCCGCTTTCTTCTCTTGCACTTCCCTTCCGAAAGGATTTTCACCATGTCTCAGAACACCACCGCCACCCAGCCCCGCACCGTCCAGACCGCCGACCGTGGCAAACTCGATGTCCGCGCCCTCGTCCTGCTTGCCATCCTGCTCGCCGCCGGCTTCATCCTCAACTTCACCGTCGGCAAGGCCATCTCCGGCATCTCGGGCGGCATGATCAGCCCCGAGTTCATCATCTCGGCCTTCTGCCTTACCATCCTGGTCGTTCGTCCCAACATTGGCCAGGCGCTCATCATCGGCCTCATCTCGGCTGCTGTAATCCAAATCACCACCACCTCGCCGTTCGTCGATTTTGCCGCCGAGGGCATCGCCGCCATGCTCATGGCCCTCATTGTCAACGCTGCTGCCAAGGACGGCCAGGTTAAGCCCGCCGTCGCCATCGTCGCAACGTTCGTGACCACCTTTGTCTCGGGCGTCATCTTCATGGTCATCAAGATGGCCATGCTCGGCGTGGTGGGCGAGCTCGCCGCTGCCATGCTGCCCGTCGTCGCTATGACCGCCGTGTTTAACGCCATTCTGGTCGGCGCTCTCTATCTGCCCATCCAGAAGGCCCTGAAGCTCAACTAACCCGCTCGGCTTTACGAGCCACCCTATCTCGGCGTTCATTCGTCGCTCGCGTACCCAAGTACGCTTCACTCCTCTTTCGCGCCAGCCTGGGGTCCCTCGTAAAGCCGTCTCCGTGCTTCACCACCAAAGACTGTCCCAAACAACTAGCTCTTGGGGACGTTCTTAAACGACTAGTCATGTAAGAACGTCCCCAATGACTATGAAAGGTATCCATGGAAACGATCATCAACGTCGACGATGTCTCGTTCTCCCGTGGCACGCAGACCGAGCAGGCGCTTAAGCATATCTCGCTCGGCGTGAACAGGAGAGATTTTATCGGCATTATCGGGCCTTCGGGCGCCGGCAAGTCCACGCTTGCCGCCTGCCTGTCGGGTGCCGTGCCCCACCACTACACCGGCGCGTTCTTTGGGTCCGTCATGGTTGACGGCCATGACACCTGCGAGGTCTCGCTGACCGACGTGTCACAGATCGTCGGCAGCGTGCTGCAGGATATCGACACGCAGATGGTCGCCTCGGTCGTCGAGGACGAGATGCTCTTTGGCCTCGAGAACTTTGGCGTTCCCCACGACCAGATCGAGCAGCGCGTGAGCGAAACGCTCGAGACCGTCGGCATCAGCGACCTGCGCGACCGCGAGATCGCCACCCTCTCGGGCGGACAGAAGCAAAAGGTGGCCATCGCCGCCATCCTCGCCATGCGTCCGCGCGTCTTAGTTCTCGACGAGCCCACCGCGGCACTCGACCCCGCCAGCTCCACGCTGGTCTTCGAGACGCTGCGTGAGGCAAACCGCACACTTGGAATCACCATCGTCGTCGTTGAGCAAAAGGTCGCCCTGCTCTCGGAGTACTGCAACCGCGTGTTCGTGCTCAACCATGGCGAAATCGCGCTGCAGGGCGAGCCACACGAGGTCTTCGCGCATACCGACGAGCTCCGTGCCATCGGCGTCGACTGCCCTCGCGTCACGCGTATCTTCAATAGCCTCGAGGCCGATGGCCTGGTAAGCGGTACCCCCTGCTTGGATGTCGATGAGGCCGAGCGCCTGATTTCGGGCATCGTCGACCCCGCACACGCGGCTATCGAAGCCCAGGCGCCCGCCGGTTCCCCGCATGCACCGTCGTTGCGTCCTCATGCCAAGGACGCCGAACCCGTACTCACCTTCGACCATGTTGAGTTTGCCTATCCCAATGGCGGCGCCGCCGTACACGACCTTAGCCTGACGCTCTATCCCGGCGAGCTCGTGGGCATCGTCGGTCAAAACGGCGCCGGCAAGACCACGCTCACCAAGCTGCTCACAGGCCTGCTTAAGCCCGCCTCGGGCAGCGTGCGCGTCACGGGACTGGATACCGCAGCCGTTCCCACAAGCCGCATCGCCCGCGAAGTCGCAACCCTCTTCCAAAACCCCGACCGTCAGATCTGCAAGGACACCGTGCTCGACGAGGTCGCCTTTGGCCTGGAGCTTGCCGGCATCGACCGTGCCGAGGCGCTGCGTCGCGCCCAGCTCGTCATCGACCGCTTTGGCTTGCCGGCCGACGAGGCGCCCTTCTCGCTCTCGCGCGGTCAGCGCCAGATGGTGGCACTCGCCTCCGTCGTGGTCGTAGAGCCCAAAATCGTGGTGCTCGACGAGCCCACGAGCGGCCTTGACTACCGCGAGTGCATGACCGTGATGGAAACGGTGCGCACCATGGCCGAGCGCGGCTGCGCTGTAATCATGGTCTGCCACGACATGGAAGTCGTCTCCGACTTTGCCGAGCGCATCGTAGTCATGGCCGACGGCCGCATCCTCGAGCGCGGCCGCACGCACGAGCTGTTCTCGGACATCGAGCTCATGCAGCGCGCCTACGTTGAGCCGCCCCAGGTCATAGAGCTTTCTCGTCGCCTGGCATCCTCCGTCTCTCCCGCCTTTGCACAGGTGAGCGAGGTCACCGATATCGTTCGCATTACCGAGGAGATGGTCCACCGTGGTTAACGTCATCGACTATATGCCGGGCGATACGCTGCTGCATCGTCTGAACCCCGTCGTCAAACTGGGCCTCGCCGCCGCCATCATCATCGGCATCTTTTTGTCCGACACCTACGTGGCGCTGCTGGGCTTTTTGGCACTCACCCTTGCACTGGGTGCCTATGCCGGCGTCGTCGACCGTCTGCTCTCGCTGCTCAAGTTGCTGATTCCGCTCGCGCTTATCATGCTGGTGCTCCAGTTGGCCTTTATGCGTGATGGCAACGTGGTGTGGGGTTTCATCACCGACACGGGCCTCATTACCGGATCGAAGGCCTGCCTGCGCCTGCTGGGCGTGGCGCTGCCACTCATCCTCATGCTCATGGTGACCAAGCTCAACGACCTCGCCAACGCTTGCGTCGAGGTGCTGCACGTGCCATATCGCTATGCCTTCACCTTTACCACGGCGCTGCGTTTTGTGCCGGTATTTGGCCAGGAAATGAACGCCATCATGGAGGCGCAGACCGCACGCGGCGTCGAATACGACACTAAGAATCCCGTCAAGAAACTCAAACTCATGCTGCCGCTGTGTGTGCCGCTGCTTATCTCGAGCGTGGGCAAGACCGATGCCACCGCGCTTGCCGCCGAGCAGCGCGGCTTCTATCTGCGTACGCGCGCCAGCTCGTACAAGCGCTACCCCATCAAGGGCCTAGACATCGCCGTACTCATCATCAGCATCGCCCTCATCGCCACCGGCTTCCTGTTCTAGCACTCGCTGGCAGCAACCGGCAAATGCAAAAGGCCTCGGCTCGCACCAAACGAGCCGAGGCCTTTACTGTTTTCCCAGATAATACCTGTCAAAATAAACCTGTCCCTTTTTGGCAGGTCGAGGGCTACAGGCGGTAGGGGACGCCGCTGCGAATGATGGACTCGCGCACCAGGACATCCATCGCATCGAGGGTGATCTCGGGCATCTCGCGATACTTCTGCAACACCGAAAGCTCCGTGCAGGCCAGGATGACGCGGTCGCAGCCGCTGCGGGCGAACTCCCACATCACGCGGTCAAACTTATCCATATCGGGCTCGCGTCCGGCCTTCACATCATCGTAGATAAGCGACATCACATCGTTCTGACGTTTCTCGCTGGGATAGACAACCTCAACACCCGCAGCCTTACATTCGCGGCCGTAGACGCCCGCGCCCACGGTTCCGTCGGTGCCCATGATGCCAATCTTGTGCACCGGCTCGGCCGGCATACTCAGGTTGGGATCGAACTCGCACTCCCCCATCACCGCGCCGGCCAGAGCATAGCGCACCGACTCGCGCGGCATGTGGATAATCGGCACCTTCGTAAACGACTGGATCTGGTCGTAGAAGTAGTGCGACGTGTTGCAGGGAATGGCAATGTGCGCACAGCCCAGCGACTCGAGTGCCTGGGCACACTCTTTCATGGTCGCCAGCAGCTTGGCATGCTCGCCGGTCTTAATGGCCAGCGTGCGGTCGGGCATGGTCGACTTGGAAAGCACCACCATGTCGATATGCTCCTGGTCGCACGTAGCCGCCGTATGACGTACCACCTGGTCGTAGTAATACGACGTGGCCTCGGCGCCCATGCCGCCGATAACTCCCAGCTTTTCCATCGCCGCCTCCTTGGTGACGCCCCGCAATTTCGCGTATCATACCCGCGCCCGCCCGATACATACCGGACGGGCGCCACGCTCGTCTACTTGTAATACGTCTTGAACAGCTTAAAGTGGCGCAGCTTGGTGTGCCACATGCGCAACCAGCGGTTAAAGACAAAATCACCCTTCATAAACGAAGGATCGGCGGCCTTGCCCTCCTTGGCCAGACGATGTGCCTTCGCACGCAGCTCGGGGTCCTTGACATACTTGTCAACGACGCCCATAGGAACAACCATCCACAGAGCCTCATCCTGCGCCGTCACAAATTCCGGCTCAAACGGGCGGTTGAGCACATACTCGTCCACCACATACTTGGCAACGTTAAAGCCGCTGTTGGTTACGTAGTAGTTGCTGCGGCCCTGGCGGGTGTTGAAGTCAAAGAACTTAAACGAGCCATCGCGCTCGTCATACTTGACGTCAAAGTTGGAATAGCCCACAAAGTGAAGGTCCTCGAGCAGCTTGCGCACGCCACCCATAAGCTCATCGTTGGGCTCGGTGATGATGCAGGCGTGATTACCGACGCCATGGGGCTGATGCTCCTCGAGCAGCACGTGACCAAGGCACATCATGCGAACCTTGCCGTTGCGATCAGAATAGCTGGTGAGCACGCGCATGTACTCGTCGTTGCCGGGCACGCGATCCTGCAAAATCAGGTCATCGGTGTAGCCACTGGCATAGGAATCGCGGATAACCTGCTCCAGCTCGGCGCGGTCGGCAATCTCATAAGCCTTCTTCTGACCCTCGAACTCATGCTGCCACCACATGATGCCGTCGGAAGGCTTCAAGATCATCGGGTAGGGGAAGTCAATCTGGTCGAGCACCTCGGCAGGCGCCTCTCCTTGCGTGTTGAGCATCTGCGCAGTAAAGGTAAACGTATGCGGATAGGGCACACCGTGCTTCTCGCACAGCTCGTAGAAGATCTCCTTCTTCTGGCACTGCTCAAGCATGCTATAGGGCGCGTAAGGCGCAACGATGTTATCCGCCAGCTCGTTGGCATCCTTGGCCTGAGCCACCAGGGCAACATAGTTATCGCCACAGCCCACAAGGACAATCGTCTTATCGGCATGCGCTTGGGCAATGCCGTTGACGGTTTTGAGCATCACGGGCATGGTGTCGATATCCACGTTGGGCGTGTAATCGATAATTTGGCTGCGATACGCGGGGCCGGTCTGGTACTTGCCAAAGACCAGGCTCTTAACCTGATACTCCTCGTAGAAAGCGCGCGCCACCGAATACGCGTTGATGTCGCCGCCGAGCAGCACGGGGATAAACTCGCGCTCTGTAAACTGCAATGCCATGGAAACTTCCTATCTAGAACTGCCCACACGACGGGCGGTCTTTGTGCAACTGATTTATTCTAGCGTGCCGAGCCGCCGGCACCCAAAGCTCCACCGTATCTATGGCAATCGGCGTAATTATCAGCACGAAGGCGGCAATCACCGGCGTACGACAACGGGCAATGAACCCACCGTTGTTATAGGATTCAGCATATTGCCCGCCCCGTCGAAAGGTGCACCGTGCCCCAGGCTCATCCGATCAACAACCCCATCATTGACGCCGCAAAGCGCGAACTTGCGGATCGTGCCCAGACGGCAGCTCCCCTACGCACCGCAAACGATGCTTACAACGGGCCTGCCCGCATCGTCTCAATCAACACGTCGGAGCACAAAGGCACGCGTAAGTCACCCGTCGCCGACGGGCACGACACCGTCATCGAGCAGTTTGGCCTCGCCTCCGATGCGCACGCCGGGCATTGGCACCGTCAGGTCTCCTTTTTAGCTGCAGAGTCTATCCAGACGGCGCAGGCGCGCGGGCTCGATGTGCACGAGGGCGACTTTGGCGAGAACTTCACAACCCAGGGCATCAACCTGCTCTCACTCCCCTTGGGCACGCAGCTCAAGATTGGCAACGAAGTACTCGTCGAAATCAGCCAGATCGGCAAAGTCTGCCATACCCGCTGTGCCATCTACTATCTTGCCGGCGACTGCATCTTTCCCCACGAGGGCGTTTTTGGCGTGGTACTAAAGGGTGGAGAGGTTTACGCCGGCGATGATATCCAGGTAATCAAACTCGGCGACGGCACCTGTTCGTTCGCCCCTGCCGAGGCCATCGAAGAGATTGAGCAGGCTCGCCAGAAGGGCACGCTGTAGTTGTAAAACCCCACGTTGAGATGGCTTTTACAGCCTTAAACTCCTCTCAAACAGGGCTCTGTAACGTTAGAGTTGAACTCTATGGTTTCTCAACAATTCACCATTCCCGCAGGTCAAGGCTAAAACCTCAAGTTCAACTTGACCCTTTAGAACCTTTAAGGTTCAAGTTGAGGTCGAAAGCAGTAGTAGAATACACCTCGACCAATAACCTACGATTGATTGCAGAGGGACTGGATGCAGCATTCGAACCATCGCACCGCAGCGCTCATCGCGTCGAAGCCGGCTCGTATCATCACGAGCGCCGCGCTCGCCGTCGCGCTGACGGCCACGCCGATGCTCTCCCCCGTCGCGGCCTATGCCGCCTCGCAGGCAACGCAGGATCAGCTTTCCGCCGCCCAGAAAAAGATCGAGGACGCCACGAGCGCCTACAACGACGCCCGAACCAAGCTCGAGGATCTGCAAAAGCAGATCGACTCCAATGAGGCGAACATCGATAAGATTGAGGCCGAGCTACCCGAGCAGCAGGCCAAGGCAAGCTCCGCCATGCGCGATCTGTATAAGTACCAGAAGGGCACCAGCCCCATCGTGAGCTTCCTGGTGAACACGCAGAGCTTGGGTGACTTTATCACCACCTGCAAATACACCAACCAGATCACGAGCTCGAGCGTCGACGAGATCGAAGAGCTTAACAAGATGCAGACCGAGCTCGAGCAGAACAAAACCGCCCTCGATCAGGCCAAGTCTCAGCTCGAGGGCGAGCAAAAGAATGCCGAGGATGCACTGGCGCAGGCTCAGCAGCTCCGCAGCGAGGCGCAGGCAAAGGCCGAGCAGGAAAATGCTGCCGAGCTGGCAAAGCTCGAGGCCGACAAGGCCGCTGCCGCCGAGAAGATCTCGGGCGAGGGTGTAAGCGGCAACAACTCCAACAGCCAGGCCAACAACGCCAACACCACCATCGACACCACGGTGAACAGCTCGAATAGCGGTAACTCCGATTACGACTCGTTCATTAACGAGTGGACGAGCCGCATCGATAACTACCTTGCCGGCTCCCCCATGGCAGGCCAGGGCTACAACTTTGCCGTCGCCGCCTGGAATACCGGCGTCGATCCCCGTTGGTCCCCCGCCATCGCCTGCATCGAGAGCAGCAAGGGCCTCTATTGCGCCGGCTCCTATAACGCCTGGGGCTGGAGTGCCCGCGGCGGTGGTTGGCGTAGCTTTGGTAGCTGGAGCGAGGGCGTCTCCGCCCACGTTGCCTACCTGGGCGCCAACTATGGTTCCACGCTTACTCCGGCAGCCGCCAAGAAGTACTGCCCGCCCACGTGGCAGGACTGGTACAACAAAGTCGCCGCTCAGATGAACCGCATCTAAGTGCAACTGCAAAGGGCCCCAATAGG
>UQKY01000058.1 GCA_900541785.1 uncultured Collinsella sp. | reverse complement strand
CTGCTGCGTCAGTGGGGTCCCACCATGGACGATGTCTTTGCCATGCGCGACCGCTCACAAGAGCTCTTGTCGCTGGTAGACGATGGTGATGAACAGATTAAGAAGGCGCGCGAAGCGCTTGGCGCGGCGGAGCGCGAACTGTTTGCCGCTGCCAAGGCGCTTAAGCGCGCACGCAATACGGCTGCCCCGCGTTTTTGTCACGAGGTGGGTCGTCAGATGGCGCGCCTGGAAATGGGCGGCGCTGAGCTGGTCTGGGAGTCGCGCGATCTTCCGCGTGCCGAGTGGACACCGGCGGGGCCTTCAAGCTATGAGCTTTTGTATCGCAGCGGTGCCGGATTGACGCCGCGCCCCCTGCGCCGCATTGCGTCGGGCGGCGAGCTGAGCCGCGTTATGCTGGCGAGCAAGGTTGTCCTCGGCAATGCGGATGGCGTGGATACGCTGGTGTTCGATGAGGTCGATGCCGGTGTCGGCGGCTCTACTGCGCGTGCCCTTGCGAGCGTACTGGCAGATCTCGCCGCTACGCATCAGGTGCTTGTCGTAACCCACCTGGCGCAAGTCGCGGTCATGGCCGACAAACATTATGTGGTCAGTAAAGAGCCCGGCGACGTTCCCCAAACGCACCTGGACGAGGTGACCGGCGATGCCCGTACTGCCGAGATCGCCCGTATGCTGAGCGGCGATCAATCGGAGGCAAGCCTAGCGCACGCCAGGCAGATGCTGGAAGAAGCGCGTGCTTAGACCGAGCCGCCACATGCATGTCCGACCCTGCCGCCACGAAACCGGCCCATCTACTACGTTTAATAGGCTATCGGCAACCATGCCAAGAATTGCAAAAAGAAAACCGCAGGTAGAATGCCTGCGGTTTTCTCTATTTTTGGTATGCGGTTGGGCCATACGGATAAAACGTAGTAGATGGGCTGGTTTCGTGCCGAACGGCGTTTGTTGGCTCCCTAAAATGTCTACTCCACGACCTTATCCGGTTGGATGAGCTCCTCATAGTAGCTGATGTGCTCTCGGGCGTCCTCGATTTCGGGCAGCAGGAAGTTGTAGATGACCTCTATGATCATCGTGGCGCTCATCTTGGAGAATGCGAAGTCGCCCGTTGTCAGCAGTGCCTCGTGATTGACGGTATTAAAGGTGTAGTCGGCTAGGCGCGCAAGTGGAGACTTGCTGTCGCTGCTGATGACGACTACAGTGGCGCCGCAGTCGCGAGCCGCTTTTGCCATGCGATTCAGTCGGCGCGACTTGCCAGAGTTCGAGATCAGCACGATGACATCCCCAGGGCGCAACGTGAGCGCGAAACCAATCGAGGTCTCACTAATGGTGCTCGCCATGCAGCGCAGGCCCAGCTGCGAAAACTTAAATGTCGCATCGAGCGCGACCGCGTTCGTATTGCCCACGGCGGCGAACTCAATAACGCCGGCATTCTTAAGCGCGTGTACAACTGCGGCCAACGTGTCGTGATCAATGCCGTCGATGGTCGCATTAAGCTCACTCACCTTGGCGGCGAGGATATTTTTAAGGCTCTGCTCCATGTTGTCGAGCGAGACCTCGTCGGTCAGGCCCTCGTTGCGCTGACTCTCCAAGTCGCGCGCCAACGAAAACTGAAAGCTGCGGAAGCTGCCAAAGCCCAGCTTGCGGCAGAAGCGCGAGACCGTCGCCTCGGACGTGGCAGCGGCTCGTGAGAGCTGGGCGGCCGTCAGGCGCGGCGCCTCGGACTGGTGCTCCAATATATAGTCGACAATGCGCTGCTCGGAATCGCTGTACCCTTTGTGCGTGCTAATAAGGGAGAGCGCGCTCTTGCTGCTATCGGTCATGGATGGCTCCTGGTTGGCATTGAAAATTGGACTCGTTTTTCAATGCCATAGTATACGGGCATTTTCAATTACAAGATACACCTTGCCGTTTCAAGTGTTGATGGTAAACTTTCACTTACCGTTTACGGTTATGAAAGAACCTTTCACCGGAGAATTGCACCTTGTCTCTTCTCACGCGGACGGTAGGTTGGTATCTTTCAAGTGTGGAAAAACGCGCATTGAAGCGCGTGTAGGGGAGCGCCTGCGGGCGCAAAACTTAAAAAGGAGGGACACATGGCTAAGTTTGACATCATCGCCGCGACCGGTTGCCCGACCGGCATTGCGCACACCTTCATGGCGAAGGAGGCGCTGGAGAAGGCAGCTGCCGAGCGAGGTCTGACCATTAAGGTCGAGACTCATGGCCAGGTCGGTGTCGAGAACGAGCTCACCAAGAGCGAGATCGCCGGTGCCAAGGCCGTCGTCGTCGCAGCCGATAAGGATGTCCAGGCTGAGCGTTTCGCCGGTAAGCCCATGGTTTCCGTTGGTGTTTCCAAGGCCCTGTCTGTCGAAGCCGCCGGTAAGCTGATCGACCGCGCGCTTGCCGCCAAGGGCGACGACACGGTTGCGGCTGCTGCCGATGTCGAGGACGAGGTCGAGGAGAAGGAATCCGTCGGCCACATCATCTATAAGCACCTCATGAACGGCGTCAGCCACATGCTGGTCTTCGTCGTTGCTGGTGGTGTTCTGACCGCCATTTCGTTCCTGTGGGGCATCACGTCCTTCGATTCGATGAAGCCCGACTACAACAGCTTTGCCGCGATGCTCAAGATCATCGGCGGCATTGCCATGAACCTCATGGTTCCGGTGCTTTCCGCCTACATCGCCGAGTCCATCGGCAAGCGCCCGGCACTCGTTCCCGGCTTCGTTGCCGGCATGATCGCCATCCAGGGCCTGCCCGTTAACGCTGATACCCACATGATCGATGCCGGTGGCACCGGCGTGGGCTTCGGTTTCCTGGGCGGCATCGTCGGCGGCTTCCTTGCTGGCTATGTCATCCTGCTGCTTGAGAAGGTTTTTGCCGGTCTGCCCAAGAACCTGGACGGCCTCAAGGCTATCTTCCTGTACCCGCTGTTCTCCACGCTGATTGTCGGTCTCGTGATGCTCGGTATCTCCGGCCCCATGGTTACCATCAACCAAGCGATGATGGACTTCCTGCGCGGTCTCCAGCATGCCGGTGCTATTCCTCTGGGCATTGCCATTGGTTGCATGTGTGCCTTTGACATGGGTGGCCCGGTCAACAAGGCTGCATATGTTACCGGCACCATGCTCCTTGGAGCCGGCATGGATGCTGGCGTTGGAACCGCTGCCTATGCCGACGGTACGGCCTTCATGGCTGCCGTATCCGCCGCATGTATCGTTCCGCCCCTGGTCACCAGCTTTGCCGTTATCGTTGGCAAGAAGTACTTTAGCCAGGAAGACCATGATGCCGGTGTCGTCAACCTCATCCTTGGTTGCACACACATCACCGAGGGCGCCATTCCGTTCATGACCAAGAACATCTGGCCTGTCATGCCCATCATGATGCTTTCGTCGGCCATCGCCTCCGTGCTTACCTTGATGCTCGGTGTCCATGTGCCGGCGCCTCACGGTGGCTTCCTGGTCCTGCCCGTTGTCGAGAACGGTCCGCAGTGGGTCCTCGCGATCCTCATCGGCGCCGTTGTCGGTGGCATCCTGTTTGTGGCCTTCAAGAAGTACGACTTCGAGAAGAACCAGAAGGCCGCTCCTGCAGCCAAGCCGGTCGAGGCCCCCAAGGCCGCTGCCGTCGAGGCTCCCAAGGCCGAGGCTGCCGACTTCGTGAAGGTCGAGAACGTCTTTGTCGCCGAGGACTTCGCTTCTCGTGACGAGGCCTTGAGCTTTGTCTCCAACCAGGCCGTCAAGGCCGGTATCGCCGGCGACGCCGACGCCGTGATGAACGCCTTCCTGGCCCGCGAGGCCGAGGGCACCACGGGCATGATGGAGGGCTTCGCCATCCCGCATGCCAAGTCCGACGCCATCACCGAGGCTGCCGTCATCGTCGTCAAGGACGAGTCCGGCGTGACCGGTTGGGACACCATGGACGGCGCTCCCGTCAACGTTGCCATCGCCCTGCTCATCCCGGGCGCTCAGGCTGGCACTACGCACCTCAAGATCCTGTCCAAGGTTGCCGAGGCGCTCATGGACGAAGACTTCCGTGCCACCGTCAAGGGTTCCACCGACGCCGCCGAGATCGCCAAGACGATCAACGCCCGCCTGGTCTAATTCCACGGTACGCGAATAACATCGCCCCTTGTAACAAAGGCGGAGACCCTCACCAGGGCCTCCGCCTTTTTCATCCCCAAATAAGTTGCGGTGAAATAGGGGCTGTTTAAACGATTCAACCCCAAATTCAGTCCCTATTTCACCGCAACTTAAAAAAAGGCATAGATAGACCCCATCAACCAGGTCAATCAGGCGAACAACAAATCAGCCAGAATTCCGTTCGCACGATATTGCTCTGAACCGACTGAGTTTCCGCAGCTTGCTCGCCCACAGGGGGCCGGGCGCGGCCAGTGAGATTTATCGCGAGTTCCGCACGAGCCGAAGAGCACTTAATGTGCTCTTCGTGCGAGCAGGACTGTAGAGCAGGAAATCTCACTGGCCGCGCCCGGCCCCCTGTGGGCGAGCAAGCCGACGACAAACACATCTGTCCAACAATTCGTCCGAAACATAATGAAAAACAGTTTGATGTGAGTTAATATAAACAACGTCGTGAATCTGACTCCTGCCGCATGCATGACAGGGGTTAAACACAAAAAAGGAGTCAATTATGGTTTCTGAGAAGGCTACCCTCGTCAATCCGCAGGGTCTTCACATGCGTCCGGCCGGCCTCTTCGCCTCCACCATGGGCAAGTACGCCTGCGACGTGACGGTCGTCACCCCCGAGAAGGAGGTCAACGGTAAGTCCCCGATGGCCCTCATGGCTGCTGGTATCCCTTGCGGTACCGAGGTCGAGGTCAAGTGCGACGGCGCCGACGAGGCCGAGGCTCTGGCTGCTGCCATCGAGCTCATCAAGAGCGGTCTTGGCGAGTAGAACTCAAACGGGTCGCATGTTGAACAATTAAGTTCATACTTGGGGGCGCAGTGACCTGTTCAAGGTAGCTGCGCTCTTTTGTCATGGATATGGCAAAACGCTTTATCACATGACACGGAGAGAGGAATGGGAATGTATCAGGGAGTCAACGCATCCGAGGGCATCGGCATCGGCACCGTCATGGTCGCCGTCGATCCCGACTTGACGTTTGAGCCGCACGAGGTTGCTGATTCGGCAGCAGAGAAGGAGCGCTATCAGAACGCTCTTTCGGTCTTCTGTGAGAAGACCCAGGCTCAGGCCGACCACATGAAGGAGACGGTGGGCGAGGCCGAGGCCGAGATCATGAGCGGACACATTGTCCTGGCTCAGGATCCGGGCATGACCGACGCCATCAACGCCGCCATTGACGGCGGCACCTGCGCCGAGCAGGCGCTCATGGACACCTCGACCATGTTCGAGAACATGTTCCTGTCCATGGACGACGAGATGTTCCGTCTGCGCGCGGCCGACATCGCCGACATCCGCACCGGTATTCTGGCCGAGCTGCTGGGCAAGGAGGTCGTCGACCTCTCCGTCCTGCCCGAGAACACCGTCGTTGTCGTGCACGACCTTACGCCGTCCATGACCGCCACGATCGATAAGGCTCACGTTGCCGGCATTGTTACCGAGACCGGTGGCCGCACGTCGCACTCCGCGATCATCGCGCGTGCCCTCGAGATTCCGGCTGTCCTTTCGGTCTCTAACAGCTGCACCGCGCTTCGCAACGGTATGACCGTCGTCGTCGACGGTGGCAAGGGCGTTGTCGAGGCCGATCCCGACGAGGAGACGCTCGCTTCCTACACCGCCAAGGCCGAGGCCTTCGCTGCCGAGAAGGCGGCTCTCGAGGCCTTCCGCGGCAAGCCTTCTGTGACTGCCGATGGCATCAAGAAGATCATTGCCTGCAACATCGGTAACCCCGATGACGTGCCCAACGCGCTCGATCACGACGCCGAAGCTATCGGTCTGTTCCGCTCTGAGTTCCTGTTCATGGACTCTGCTGAGCTTCCTTCCGAGGAGGAGCAGTTCAACGCCTACCGCAAGGTCGCCAGCGCGCTCAAGGGCGCTCCGGTCATTATCCGTACGCTCGATGTGGGCGGCGACAAGGAGATCCCGTACCTGCACATGGTCAAGGAAGACAACCCCTTCATGGGCTTCCGCGCCGTGCGTTACTGCCTGGCCAATCCCGACCAGTACAAGGTCCAGCTCCGCGCCCTGCTGCGCGCCAGCGCCTTTGGTGACGTCAAGATCATGATCCCACTCGTCACCTGCGTCGAGGAGGTCGTGGCTGTCAAGGAGCTCGTCGAGCAGTGCAAGGCCGAGCTGACCGAAGAGGGTCGCAAGTTCAACGAGAACATCGAGGTCGGCATCATGGTTGAGACGCCCGCCGCTTCGCTGCTCGCTGACCGCCTGGCCGAGGTCGCCGACTTCTTCTCCATCGGCACCAACGACCTGATCGGCTACACCATGTGCGCCGACCGTGGCAACGACACCATCTCCAACCTGTACCAGGTGTACTATCCCGCCGTGCTCCGCTCGCTCAAGAACATCATCGAGAGCGGCGTGAAGGCCGGCATCATGGTCGGCATGTGCGGCGAGGCCGCTGCCGATCCGCTGCTTGAGCCGCTGCTGATCAGCTGGGGCCTGGAGGAGTTCTCGATGAGCGCTCCGTCGATCCTGCGCGCCCGCAAGACCATCAGCCAGTGGACCAAGGCCGAGTGCGACGAGCTCGCCGAGAAGGCGCTCGCCTGCAACACTGCCGCCGAGGTCAAGGCACTGCTCGAGTCCGCAGCTCGTTAATTTGGTATCAGAGGTAACCGCGTGGTTGGAATGGGCCGGCCACGCGGCCCTCACATATACAGGGGGTACTGTAAATGTTCTACACGCTAACCGCTAATCCGGCTGTCGACATGACGGTTTCGAGCTCTCCGCTCGAGCCCGACGAGAACGTCCGCACCGGCTCGGCCAGCTACACGGCTAACGGCAAGGGCCTCGACGTGTCCTTCGCCTTTAAGAAGATGGGCGTCGACACCGTCGCGCTCGGCTTCTTCGCCGGCTTCACGGGCAAGTTCATCGTCGAGGAGGTCATGAATCTGGGTTGCCTGTGCCGCCCGGTTTGGACCGACGGCATCACGCGTATCAACACCTACGTCAACGATGGCCAGCACGAGTACGGCATCCTGAACCCCGGCGCCCCGATTACGCCGCAGCACCAGGAGGAGCTCTACAACATCCTGGACACCGCGGGCGACCTTGAGTGCCTGATCGTCTCCGGTTCCGTGCCTCCCAAAGCTACGCCCGACTTCCTGGCTCAGGTCATGGAGCACGCTCAGGCCCGTGGCGCCGACGTCGTCCTGGACCTGTCCTCCGACAAGCTCAAGGAGCTCGCTCACAAGAAGCCGCTGCTCATCAAGCCGAACCATCACGAGATGAAGGCTATCTTTGGCGTGCCGGTCGACACCGACGACGAGGTCCGCGTTGCCATGAAGCTCGCCCACGACGCCGGCGTCCAGAACGTGCTGCTCACCCGTGGTAGCCGCGGCGACGCTTACTTCTCCAACGGCGAGGACATCTGGTATGCCAAGCGCGAGTTCAACATCAAGCTGGTCTCTTCTGTCTGCGCCGGCGATTGCACCCTCGCTGCGTTCCTGCACAAGTGGTACAGGGATCGCGACAACGTCGAGGAGGCCATGAAGCTCGCTATGGCCACCGGCGCCAACGTTGCCGAGTCCGTGGGCATCGGTGACTTCGGTCACGTCGATGAGTACAGCAAGCGCGTTGCTGTCCGTAAGCTCGATCGTAAGTAAGCGAAAAGCGACATATTCGTGCGCATGCGGCGTCCCGGTTTTAATCGGGGCGCCGTTTTTTGTCCCTCCCGAATTTCGGCGCCGCACTTCACGCGTTCCACACCGTTCACCGAGTTGTTGTAGCCTTTTGCCGAAGCGTGGAATATACTTTCATTAACACGATGCTTCGTGAAAGGAACATTCATGATTTATACGCTCACTGCAAATCCCGCCATTGACTACAACATCTCCTGCGACGGCCTGTCCGCCAATACCGTTACGCGCACCCGCAACGCGGTCTACACCCCCAACGGCAAGGGCCTCAACGTCTCGTTTACGCTCGACCACTACGGCGTCGACACCACGATCCTGGGCTTCTTCGCCGGCTTCTCGGGCGAGTTCATCGTTAAGGGCGCCGAGGCCCTTGGCGTGCCCGTTAAGCCCGTGTGGACTGACGGCATCACGCGAGTCAACGTGTTCCTCAACGCCGGTCCCGACACCGAGTACAACATGGTCAATGCCGGTGCCGCCATTAACGAAGCCAACGAGCAGGAGATGTTTGAGCTTATTGATTCGCTCGACGACATGACCTGCCTGGTTATCAGCGGCTCGCTGCCCCCCAATACCTCCGAGGGTTTCCTGGCCGAGGTCCTGCGTCGCGTGAAGGCCAAGGGCGCTGAGTTCGTGCTCGATATCTCGAGCCATCAGCTGGCCGATCTTATTGCCATGGAGCCGTTGCTCATTAAGCCCAACGACGACGAGCTGCTCGACATTTTTGGCATTAAGGTGAGCGGTGGCGACGACGAGTCCGTCAAGACTGCTATGGCCGAGCTGCACGCCAAGGGCGCCAAGAATGTTCTGCTGACCCTCGGTGGCGACGGCGCGTACTTCTCCAACGGCGAGCACATCTGGTTTGCCAACCGTACCTTTGAGGTCAAGCTGCTGTCGACGGTCTGCGCCGGCGATTCCTCGCTTGCTGCCTTCTTGTCCGTGTGGCACGACGCCCCCGAGCGCGTCGAGGACGCCCTGCGCCTTTCGATGGCCACCGGCGCCAACGTGGTCGAGTGCCCGGGCTTGGGCGATTTTGCCAAGGTGGACGAATACAAGAAGAACATCGAAGTTCGTCAGGTCTGCTAGCCGCATCGATACATCGTTGCCGAACACCCGCTTTGGATCTCCGAGGCGGGTGTTTTTTGCGCGCTTAACGTATATGGCGTCTGCTGTCTCGTTTTATCGAATCGACGACGCGATTGCGTGTGCGCGCTTTCCCGTTTCTTGTTAGACTTCTTGAGAACCATCGATTAACGCTCGCAAGTGCAGGAGGCCTTAGGCATGTGCAATGTTTCGCTCAACGGTACGCAGCCGACCGATGCCTCCCTGCGCGTCCTACGCGCGCTTGAGGCGGTTGGTCTTGAGGCTTGGTACGTAGGCGGTTGGGTACGTGATGCCCTGATGGGGCGCCCCAGCCACGATGTTGACATGTGTTGTAGCGGCCTGTGGCAGGAGTCCAAGGCGGCGCTCGAGGCGGCTGATATTGCCGTGGTTGAGTCAGGCATTAAATTTGGCGGCATCACGGCCATTTGCGATGACGAGCGCATTGAGGTCACCACCTACCGCCTGGACGGCTTTTACACCGATGGCCGTCATCCCCAGAGTGTGGAGCGTGCGGCGTCGCTTGAGGACGATCTGGCGCGCCGCGACTTTACCGTTAACGCTATGGCCTGGCATCCCGTGCGCGGTCTTGTCGACCGCTACGATGGCCAGGGCGACCTGGAGCGCAGGTTGATCCGCGCCGTCGGGGATCCTAATCGTCGTTTTAATGAGGACGCCCTTCGCATGCTGCGCGCGGTGCGTTTTGCCTGCCGTCTGGATTTTATGATCGAGCCTAAGACCAAACAGGCACTTGCCGAGTGCGCGCCGCTGCTCGATGCCGTGGCACGCGAGCGCGTGGGTATTGAGCTTGAGGGCATTCTTTCGACCGGCCACGGGGGAGACGCGATGCTGCGCTACCCCGAGCTTGTTTGTGCCGCCGTGCCCGAGCTCGCGCCCGCTCGCGGGTTTGATCAGCGCAGCGTCTATCATGCGTTTAACGTTTACGAGCACATCGCCCGCGTGCTGACGGTGGCAGGGGAGCTGGCGCTGTGCGACGGCGTCGCGCCCTCTTCGAGCCTTATGTGGGCGGCTTTTTTGCACGACGTTTCCAAGCCCGATTGCTTTACGGTCGATCACGCCGGCAGCGGACACTTCTACGGCCATCCCGAGCTCGGCGCCAAGAAGGCGCGTGTCATCATGGATCGCCTGGCGCTCTCGCACGATTTGGTGCGCGATGTGTGCCTGCTGATCAAATACCATGACAAGCCGCTTCGTCCCGAGCGATCCTGCCTGCTCAATATGATGCGCTCTCTTTCGGGCGAGGGTGTCGATACGCCGCGTCTGATGGACGAGCTCATGGACCTTAAGCGTGCCGATACGCTTGGCAAGGCGCCCTCGTGCTTCTATTACGTCGAGACGATCGAGGAGATGCGCACGCTGACTCGTGATTTGCTGGCGGCGGGGGAGCCCTATACGCTCAAGATGCTCGCCATCAATGGTGGGGATTTGATCCGCGCGGGCGTCAAGCCCGGGCCGGAGTTGGGGCAGCTGCTCAACGCCGCCCTCGATGCCGTGATCGAAGACAACATTCCCAACGAGCGTGAAGCCCTCCTGGCTCATCTCAACCTGGGGTAGTTAATTTGGGACGGGGCTTTTTTAGCTGCTCCTGCTGTCAATCGGACGAACCGATTGTGATTTTGGCAGAGGTAGCTAAAATAGCCCCGTCCCAAATTAGCTACCCGGCTGACCTGCGCGTTCCATAACCTGCCGACAATTTTTCGGCAATTTGGAATTTCTTCTTGCGCTTGCGTTTTTTGTCCCGTAATATATTTCCTCGCAGCACGGCTGTGCAGATGTCATGTGGCCCGTTCGTCTAGCGGTTTAGGACGCCGCCCTCTCAAGGCGGAGATCACCAG
>UQKY01000057.1 GCA_900541785.1 uncultured Collinsella sp. | reverse complement strand
AAAGAACCCCCGCTGCGCACTACGTGCGGCGGGGGTTCTTTCGTCCTGCGGAGTGCGCCGGAAAGGAAGGTCGCCCCCGGGCCTGCGTTACCTCGGCGCAGTCGTTACGGGCAATATAGATCTGAATAAAGATGGCGCGCGGCCTTTTGGCCGCGCTTTTGTTTTGGTTCGCGCCATGTGGGGGTGGTGGCGACGTGCATTTTTGCGAGTATTCTGCAATCGAAGGCCCCTGCATACCGACTTCGGGCGAAAAATCGGGATTTCTCGATGTTTTCTACGAATGATGGGCGTGGTTATGGGCTGACAGCGTTTGATTTGCGGGGATATTCGCGGTCTTTGGCATTTACGTGGCGCCCGAAGCTGTCGGGCATGTTGAATACTCCCAAAAATGCACGGCACCTTGAGGGGGACCTTCGCGACAAAGGAAACCGCCCCGTCGAAGTATGCATTCGACGGGGCGGTTTATGCATATATCCGATTAAGGATACGCTGCGGATCTGTTAGAACTTGACGGTCGGTGCCTGGCGGGCAGCTTCGGCGGCCTCGAAGCCCTGGCGCTCCTTAAACTGGAAGATGCCGGCAAAGATGACGGCCGGGAAGGTCTGGATGGCGTTGTTGTAGCTAAGCACGCAGTCGTTGTAGCTCTGGCGCGCGTAGCTCACCTTGTTCTCGGTGTCTTCGAGCGTGGCTTGGAGCTGCGTAAAGTTGGTGTTCGCCTTAAGATCGGGGTAAGCCTCGGCCACGGCGAAGAGCTGGCGCAGGGCGCCGGTCAGCACGTTGTCGGCTTCCATCTTGGCTTCGGGCGTGGTGGCGCTTACGGCGGCGTTGCGCGCGTTGATCACGGCGGCAAGCGTGTCCTGCTCGTGTTTGGCGTAGCCCTTGACGGTCTCGACCAGGTTAGGGATCAGGTCGTTGCGGCGCTGCAGCTGCGTGTCGATGTTCTGCCAGGCGTTATCGATGCGATTGCGCTTGGTGACCATGTTGTTGTAGATGCCGGCGATGGCGCAGACAATCACAACGACAACAACGATACCGATGATGACGGGAATCATGGTGTCTCCGTTTCGAATGGCCGCGGCGTCTTCCGCCGGCTGCCGTTGGTGTAACGCTACTAGTATACCCGCAACCTTTGGCGATACCGAACTTTCCGGTAAGCGTTATGTTTCCACCAAGGTAAGGCCATTCGCCAGGGGGCGGGCGATACAGGTGTAAGATATGCGACAGATTAGTGAGCGTTGTCTTCTCCTTGAGGAGGGCGATATATATGGACCTTCGCATCAAGAAAACCTATCGGGCCCTGTTCGAGGCCTTTACCGAGCTGCTCGAAGAGCATCGGTTTGAGGACGTGACGGTTGCCATGCTGTGCGACCGCGCTATGATTCGTCGGACGACGTTCTACAAGCACTTCCGCGACAAAAACGATTACTTTGCCTTCTATATCGATGAGCTCATGTCGGGCCTGCCGCAAAAGCGGGCCGATGCGGATAGCGCGGAGGGCGCCGAGGACGTACGCGCGCTTCGCCACGAAGTGTTCGCCGATGCTATGGATCTGATTCTGGCGCATGAGCAGCTCATGGATAACATTTTGGCGAGCAGTATGTCGGGTATGCTGACCAGCATGATTTGCGACCGCATCGCACGCTCCATACACGGGCGCGTGATGAGTGCGCTTGACGAGGACGCGCTCGCGCCCGTATCGCTCGAGACGACGTCTGAGTTTGTCGCCGGCGGCATTATTCGGCTCTTTACCAAGTGGTGGGAATCGGGCCACGTACTAGAGCGCCGATCCGAAATCGCCGACGTGGTCGATGCGCTGTTCGAGCGGACCATGACGCCGGTGAGTCACTAAGAGTGGCGGAGAGAGGGGGATTCGAACCCCCGGAACGCTCTCGCGCTCAACGGTTTTCAAGACCGCCGCATTCAACCGCTCTGCCATCTCTCCGTGAGTCGTAATGATAGCATCGTTTTGGGTTTGCAACAGGGAAGGCGAACGATGACGAGCACCGGAATCGATGAGAAGTTCATGCGCGAGGCGCTGGCGGAGGCGCGTACCGCCGCGGCGGTGGGCGAGGTGCCGATCGGCGCCGTAGTGGTGCGCGCGGGTGAGATCGTCGCGCGGGCGCATAATCGCCGCGAGCTCGACCAGGACCCTTCGGCGCATGCCGAGTTTGCGGCCCTATGCGCCGCCGCGCGGTCGCTCGGTCGTTGGCGCCTTTCCGATTGCACGGTCTACGTAACGCTCGAGCCCTGCTGCATGTGCGCGGGGCTTATGGTTAACGCGCGCGTGGGGCGCTGCGTGTACGGCGCGTCCGATGCTAAAGCGGGCGCTCTGGGGTCGCTATACGACCTGAATGCCGATTCGCGCCTGAATCATCGGTTTAACGTACATGCCGGCGTGCTGGCGGATGAGTGTCGTGAGGTGTTGAGCGGCTATTTTAGTGGGCTGCGTGGCACCGATGGTGCTGGCTGCGGTTGTGGGGCCGATCTTGAGGCACATGCCGCCCACGCCGAGGCGCTTGCGGGAGTTGGGGATCTCGCTGGCGAGACGCTCGACTTTGGCCCCGTGCAGCGCCGGTCCCGCCGCGTGCTGTTGGCGATCGACTCCTTTAAAGGCAGCGTGTCGAGCTCGCAGGCGGAGGGTGCCGTTGCCGAAGGTGTGCGCCGTGTGTGGCCTGATGCCCAGGTAAGCGCGTTGCCGCTGGCGGATGGCGGCGAGGGAACGCTCGACGCCATCGCCGCGTGCGGCGGTGAGGTCGTGGCATGTGAAGTCGCAGGCCCCTTGGGCGACCGCGTGTCTGCCCGGATGCTGGTGGACGGTCAGCGCGAGTCGGCTGTAATTGAGATGGCCGAGGCGGCGGGTATTGGGTATTCGCCCCGTACGGAGTCGGCGGCGTTGGCGGCCACAACCTATGGCGCGGGCGAGCTCATGCTTCGTGCGGTTCGCGCGGGTGCAAAGACGATCTATATTGGCTTGGGCGGCAGTGCCACCAACGACGGTGGCGCCGGCATGCTGCAGGCGTTGGGCGCCCATCTTGTCGATGACCGTGGCCGCAATATCGCCCCCGGTCTCGCGGGCCTTGAACGCGTGGCGAGTATCGATTTGGCACCGGCGCTTCGGGCACTGAATGGCACGCGTGTCGTGGTGCTTTCCGATGTCGAGAATCCGCTCGTGGGGCGTCGAGGCGCACTGGCGGTGTTTGGTGGGCAGAAGGGTTTGCCGGCGGGTGATGCCGAGGTACTGCGCGGGTACGACAGCTGGATGGTCGGCTACGGCCGCCTGCTCGATGCGGCGATTACCGGGGTGCGGGCTCAGGGGTTGTTGCGCGCGCCCGAGGGCGTGCGGACATTTGGCTCGGTGCTCGGTGTGCCCGGTGCCGGCGCCGCCGGCGGCCTGGGCGCCGCGCTGCTAGCGCTCGGTGCGGAGCTACGCTTGGGCGCGGAGACGGTGCTCGATCTGATTGGGTTCGACGAGCGCGTGCGCGATGTCGACCTGGTCATTACAGGCGAGGGCAACATGGACGAGCAATCCGCCGCCGGTAAGGCACCGGTGGGCGTGGCCCGTCGTGCGAAGCGATATGGCAAGCCGGTGGTCGCCGTCGTGGGCGGTCGTGCGGACAGCTTGGATGCGGTGTATGGACAGGGTATCGACTTAGTTCTGCCGGCCTGTCGCAGACCCATGAGCCTTGAGGATGCGCTTGGCACACAGGAGGCTGTAGCCAATTTGGCGTGCGCAGGCGAGGGGGCTGCCCGAGCATACGATCTTGGACGCATATAGATAAAAATATCCAATCTGACTTGCCTGTCCAGCTCGTTATTTGTAAATATATGTTAATGACGCTGACATTTTACGGTCGATACTATTGTCGTATCACTGGTTTCGTATCCACCCGTCTGTAAACGGGAATTGAATGAAAGGAGCTAGGATGCGCAGGTTGGGAAGTGCGCTTAAGCGCGCGGTTACGGCTAGCGCGGTGTTGGCGCTGACGTTAGGCATGGCCGCCCCGGCGACCATGTCATTCGCAGACGATGCCGCAGGGGACGCCGGACAATCGTCCGCGCTGGAGCAGAATCAGAAGATGGCGACCGAGCTCGACGAGAACCTTGAGACCAAGGTCACCCTCTCGTTCCCGGGCAAGCGCGAGGCCGAGCCGTCCGACGTTGTGTTTGTGCTCGATAAGTCGGGCGCCTCTGCGCAGAAGGACATCTTTGACCAGGCTAAGTCCTTCCTCGAAGAGGTTAAGACAAAGGCTCAGACCGACGGCTTGGACATCAAGGTTGGCGTTGTCCTCTTTAATAAGGTGGGCAATATTCAGCAACCGTTGACTGATGTCGTTACAGGTTACGATAGCATTCTGACGGCGATGAACTCGAGCTTGCGCTCGGGTACCAACATGGACGCCGGCCTTCTTGCTGCAAAGAGCATCCTCGACGCGGATACTGCCGTTAAGGCCGAGAACAAGCACGTGATCCTTATTAGCGACGGTGCAACCTACCTTTACTGCAAGAATGGCGATTACACCAAACCGTATACGAGGTCGTTTGGCGATCCAAAAAAGCAGACGAATCCAGAGACCGGCGTTGCATACCCCAATGGAGAGAACAAGATGGGCGGTATCTGGGAGTCCCACTCGCGCGAGTACAATTTCAAGAACGACTGGAAGAAGTTCTCCGACGGCTCCACCAACTTCATTTTCTCGGAGGCCATGAAGGGCCCCGAGAAGCTCGGCGAGTATCTTGAGTACTATCGCGACCAGTACGAGAACTCTGACAAGAACTGGGCCCAGTACGATTACGAGTACACCGACGCCGCCGCCAGTAAGGGCACCACGAACCCCATCCCCGTCGACGTGAACGCGCCGTGCAACATCGACGTCGCGTTCTGGAGCACGGACGACACGTTCCAGTCGATGGTCAAGGCCGGCTACGACATGAACGTCTACTACAAGAACGCCGCCGACTTTGATGGCCAGGTATTCCTGCAGTACCTCACCAGGAATTCCAACAACGGCCAGCTCGACACCGACTTTGCCGATATCAAGGCCAAGCTCGTGGACAAGATCGCTGCCGGCTCGACGGTCGAGGACTTTATTGGCAACAACTTTGACTTTGTGAACGATGCCAGTAAGATCAGCCTGAATGTTGCGGGCGAGGACCTTGCGCCTGAGAAGATCGACGAGACCACCTATGGCTTTGGCAAGCGTGCGGATGGCACCTATCGCTTCACCCTCAAGTACACGGCAGGGGAGAACGAGAAGCTTGTCTTCACTCTCAACGAGGCCGCGGTGCCCGCTAAACCGGTTGTCCTTACGTACAGCGAGGTATTGGTGAATAAGCCCACCGAGGCCGGCACCCACAGCCTCAAGGTCAACGAGAGTGCAACCCTGTACCCCGTTGACGGCAACGGCGACAAGGGCACGGCAGGCGTTTTCCCGGTTCCGACGGTTACCTACACGGTTGCTGCTCCCGAGCCTAAGCCCGAACCCGAGGTTAAACCCACTAAGCCGAGCGATAAGAAGCCCGTCAGGACGACGAAGGGCGAGAAGGGCTCCATGCCGATGACGGGTGATACCTTCTCAATTCTGCCCGTCATTGGGCTGGTCGTAGCCGGTGCAGCCGTTTGCGTTTCCGGCATTATCCTCAAGCGCCGTAATCGCTAACGGCGCTGACGTCGAACGACGTTTCGCTTCCCAGCGCTTACGCAACGCTTGAATGCTCTCTGCGAAGCAACTGATGGGGCGCGGTCGCATACTTGCGACCGCGCCTTTTTGCTGCCGTGCACTCATGTGGTTTTCCCTTTGACCGCGGGGCATCTTGCTCTGCTGGACGGGAGCAGGTAATATATATCGAGCGCCTAGCGCGTTCGATGGGTTCGGATGACGACATGTTCCGAATCTGGTCAGGTCCGGAAGGAAGCAGCCATAAGGAGCCTCTGTCGGGCATCCGAATCCATCGAGCGCACGGGCTTTCTTTTTTGCGCGGTTTTACCAAACCGCGCAATGATCGACGCTGCGCGCCATCCAGAGCGACAATTTGTCATTCAAAAGGCAAGGCATGACCAGAAGGTCTATGCCTTGCCTTTTTCATGCCAACTTGTGCGCTCTGGATGGCGCTCGCTGACCGCGCCTAAACATAGGCGGTTTTTACCGCTATCCAAGATTCTTCTGTAACGAGTTGCTTACGCATCTCCAGGGTTCTCCGTACTATCATGAATCAGATTGAAGAGAGATGATGATAGGGAGCGCCTATACATGATTGAGCTGCTCAGGCGTTTTGGCGGTAAGTATCGTCGGTATATGGTGATTGGTCCTGCGTGCAAGTTGATCGAAGTGATCTTTGACCTGCTTACGCCGCTGGTGATTGCCCAGATGATTGATAGGGGCATCGGCGTGCACGATGTGAACGCTGTCGTCCACTACGGTATATTGCTTGCCGCCATGGCCGTGATCGGCATCTCGTTTACGCTTGTCTGCCAAAAGATGGCGGCACTGACCTCGCAGGGCATGGGCATCGACATTCGCGGCGCGCTTTACGAGCACATCAACAAGCTGAGCTACGCCGAGCTCGACCGCTTTGGCACGCCGTCGCTCATCACGCGCATCACCAACGACGTCAACCAGGTGCAGCTTGCCGTGGCGCTGGGCGTGCGCATGCTCATCCGCTGGCCCTTCTTGGCGGTGGGCTCCATGTGCGCGGCCCTTGCCATCGACCTTAAGCTCGGCATCATCTTTTTGATTTGCACGCCCGCCATTGGCTTGGTGTTTTGGTTTGTCATGGCGCGCTGCATCCCGTACTACAAGCAGCTGCAGGCAAAGCTCGACCGCATCGCGCTCATTTGCCGCGAGGGGCTTTCGGGTGCCCGCGTGGTCCGGGCGTTTGTGCGCGAGGGTCACGAACGTGAGCGTTTTGCCCAGGCGGCCGATGACCAGGCGCGTGTCGCAATCGCGGTGGGCAAGCTCTCGTCGATCCTCAACCCCGTCACGTTTCTTGTGATGAACCTGGGCGTGTGCGCCATCCTGTGGGTGGGCGGCATCCAGGTCAACGTGGGCGAGCTCACGCAGGGCCAGGTCATGGCGTTCGTCAACTACATGACGCAGACCCTGACCTCCATCGTGTATGTCGCCAACCTGGTCGTGGTCTTTACCAAGGCGAGCGCCAGCGCGTCGCGTATCAACGAGGTGCTCAATTGCGAGCCGAGCATCACCGACGAGGGCACCCAGCCGGTTGCGCTACTCGAGCCGAGCGCGATGGGCAACGCTGCTCCGGTCCCCGCGCTGAGCTTGAGCCATGCGAGCTTCTCGTTTGGCGCCGGCGCGGCCAATGCTGTCAACGATGTGACGCTGGAACTCCCGCTGGGCAAAACGCTCGGCATTATCGGCGGCACGGGCAGCGGTAAGTCGACGCTCGTCTCGCTCATCCCGCGCCTGTACGACGCGGGCGTCGGCAGTGTGAGCGTGATGGGCTCCGACGTGCGCGCCTGGCCGCTCGATCAGCTGCGCCATGTGGTCGCGACTGTTCCGCAGCGCGCGTCGCTCGTGAGCGGCACGATCCGCAGCAACCTAACCTGGCGCGACGAGTCGGCAACCGATGAGGAGCTGTGGGCGGCGCTCGATATAGCGCAGGCCAGCGAGTTCGTGCACAACAAGCCCCAGGGCCTCGACGCCCCGGTCGAGGCGGGCGGCAAGAACTTCAGCGGCGGCCAGCGCCAGCGCCTGACCATTGCGCGTGCCCTGGTGGGCTCGCCGCAAATTCTGATCATGGATGACTCCGCCTCGGCGCTCGACTTTAAGACCGATGCGGCGCTTCGCCACGCCATCCGCGAGCGCAGCGTACGCGGTGCCGCCGCGGGCGGGCTCTCGCTGACCACGGTGATCGTGAGCCAGCGCGTCTCGACCGTGCGCGATGCCGACATGATCTGCGTGCTCGACCACGGCTCGGTCGCGGGCCTGGGTACGCACGACGAGCTGTACGCAAGCTGCCAACTCTATCGCGAGATTTGCCAGTCGCAGCTTCGTCGCGAGGAGCTCGAGGGTCAGCAGGGGAGCACGACGCCCGCGTCCGCCCCGGCTGCCCCGGCATCCACTTGCGCAAAGGAGGGCTGCTAAATGAATCCGTATACTTCTTCCGGTTCGGTCGCCACGATGACGGCCAACGTGTCCGGCAACGATAACCTTAACGACCTGGGCGACGGCCCGCGTCAGCCCGGCGACCCCGAGCGCTACCCCGTGGGCGCGGTGACCCGCCGTCTGCTGGGCTACGTCCGTCCGCATCGCATTTCGTTTACGGCGTCGTTTGTGAGCGCCGCCATCTCGGTGGTCTTGCAACTCTATACGCCCATCCTCATCGGCGAGGGCATCGACCTCATCGTTGCCGCCGGGCAGGTGGACTTCGGGTCGCTGCTGCCGCTTGTTACCAAGCTCGCAATCGTCGTGGTGGGCGCGGCGGCCTTCCAGTGGCTGCAGGGCTACTGCGTCAACCGTCTATCCTACGAAACGGTGCGCGACATGCGCGTGGAGGCGAGCGACAAGCTCAGCCGCATGCCGCTCAGCTTTATTGACGGCCATGCCCACGGCGACCTCATGAGCCGCGTGGTCAACGATGTCGACCAGGTGGGCGATGGCCTGCTGCAGGGCTTTACGCAGCTCTTTACCGGCGTCATCACCATCGTGGGCACGCTCGCATTTATGCTCTCCATCAACCTGACCATGACGCTCGTGGTGGTGCTCGTTACGCCGCTTTCCATCTTTGCGGCCGGTGCCATCGCCAAGCTTTCCAATAAGAGCTTCACTGCTCAACAGCGCATCCAGGGCCAACTCGGCGGTCATATCGAGGAGTATGTGGGTGAGCAAAAGCTCGTGGACGCCTTCGCCTACGGCCCGCACGCTCAACAGCGCTTTGATGCCCTTAACGCCGAGCTCTATACGGCGGGCGAGCGCGCGCAGTTTATGGGCTCGCTCTCCAACCCCGGTACGCGCTTTATCAACAACATCATCTACGCCGTGGTTGCCGTGATCGGCTGCGCGGGCGTGATCACGGGCGTGCCTGCGGCGCTTACGGTGGGCGGCGTGCAGATCTTCCTGTCCTACGCCAACCAGTACACCAAGCCGTTCAACGAGGTCACCAACGTCATTACGCAGATCCAGACGGCGTATGCCTCGGCGCGCCGCATGTTTGCGCTGCTCGATGCGCGCGAGCAGGAGCCCGATGTGGCGGATGCCGTGGAACTTGCCGCCCCGCAGGGTGAGGTGACCTTTGAGCATGTGGACTTTAGCTATGTGCCCGACCGCAAACTGCTGAAGGATATCTGCATCGATGCCAAGCCCGGTATGCGCTATGCGCTCGTCGGTCCCACGGGCTGTGGCAAGACGACGCTCATCAACCTGCTGCTGCGCTTTTACGATATCGATGCTGGGCGCATCGTAGTCGATGGTCGCTCCTCGCGTGACTACACGCGCGCGAGCCTGCGCCGCGCCTTTGGCATGGTGCTGCAGGACACCTGGCTGTTCGAGGGCACGGTGGCCCAGAACATTGCCTACGGTTGCCCCGATGCCACGCGCGAGCAGATTGTCGAGGCCGCCAAGCGCGCTCATGCGCATAAGTTTATCGTGCAGCTGCCAGGCGGCTACGATACGGTGATCGGCGAGGACGGCGGCACGTTTAGCCAGGGTCAAAAACAGCTGCTGTGCATCGCGCGCGTCATGCTCACCGATCCGGCGATTCTGCTGCTGGACGAGGCAACGTCGAGCATCGATACGCGTACCGAGCTGCAAGTGCAGGCGGCATTCGACGAGCTCATGGCTGGCCGCACGAGCTTTGTCGTAGCACACCGCCTGTCGACGATTCGCAACGCCGATTGCATCCTGGTCATGCGCGATGGCGAGATTATCGAGCGTGGCACGCACGATGAACTGCTCGCGGCAGGCGGCTTTTACGCCGAACTCTACCGCAGTCAATTCGCCCAGTAAGCAAGGCGTGGGGCAAATGAACTAGGTTTGTTTGCCCCACGTCTCAACTATTTGGGGGCTTACACCGCGGACGTTTTGCCCCCATCGGTGTCGCCCATGTCGCCAATCGGCAGAAGGTGGTTTACATCTGTCACGTTAGTACTAAGATATTCATCTAATAAATTGCATTAGTGGCTTTAGTTTTGGGGGAAACGAACAACGTGACTATGACATGCTCTTTGGTGGTCAACAGCAAGAGCGGTAATACCAGGATGGTTTCGGGCGCAATCAAGCGTGCCCTGCAGGCTGCAGGCGTCGAGTTTATTCACGCTGCCGCGCTGAGCGACGATGCGGATGCAGATCAGGTTGCGCTCGAGGCGCAGGGTGCCTGCGCTGCCGATACGGTGCTCGTTGGCTTTTGGTGCGACAAGGGCGCATGCACGCCTTCGGTCGCGGCGTTGCTCTCCGCCTTGCACGGCAAGCGCGTCTTTCTGTTTGGTACCTGCGGTTTTGGTGCCGATCAGAGCTATTACCAGCAGATTATCGACCGCGTAACTTCCAATTTGGCTGGGGATGCCGAGCTTGCGGGCTGGGCAATGTGCCAGGGCAAGATGGGCCCCGCGGTCAAACAGCGCTACGAGGCCATGCTCGAGCAAGATCCCGACAATGTCCGCTTTAAGATGCTGCTCGATAACTGGGTCGCCGCAAAGGATCACCCCACCAAGGAAGATCTGGACAACATGGCTGCAGCCGCCAAAAAGGCCGTGCTGGGGGAGTAGCTCCCATCGCTGACGGCGGTCGGTCCATCTTTCTAAATGAAACGTCCTCCCGGGCGTCGGGGCACGAAGTTCCCTGCTCTACAGTCCTGCGCAAGACGAAGGCCACATTAAGTGG
>UQKY01000056.1 GCA_900541785.1 uncultured Collinsella sp. | reverse complement strand
TGAGCGACCTGCTCGCCGATGTGCTCGAGGGCCGCGCCGACGAGTCCACGCTCAACTTGATTGAGCGCACGGCCCGCACCATCTACCTTTCGAGCGACTGCGCCATCGGCTACGAGGCCGGCGCCATGGCACTCACCGCCATCCGCGGTTTCCGCGATGATTTTGAGCACCATATCCGCGAGCACTCCTGTGGCTTTGACCGCGAGGCCCGCGTCCCGTGCGTCTCGGGCTGCCCGGCGCACGTCGACATTCCCGGTTACATTTCGTTGGTCGAGGCCGGCCGCTATGCCGATGCCGTCAAGGTCATCCGCAAGAACAACCCGCTGCCGCTCGTCTGCGGTTTGGTGTGCGAGCATCCCTGCGAGATGCACTGCCGTCGCGGCATGGTCGACGATCCCATGAACATCCTCGCCCTCAAGCGTTTTGCCGTTGAGCACAGCGACCTCAACGATTACAAGCCCAGCGTGGCCGACAACACCGGCAAGCGCATTGCCGTGATCGGCGGCGGCCCGGCCGGCCTTTCCTGTGCCTACTATCTGGCCGTGATGGGCCATAAGGTGACGATCTTTGAGCAGCGTCATCACTTGGGCGGCATGTTGCGCTACGGCATCCCCAGCTACCGCCTGCCGCGCGAGCGCCTGCAGGCCGAGATCGACTGGATCTTGAGCGCCGGCATCGACGTGGAACTCGACCACTCCGTCAACGGCGAGGAGCTTGCCCGCCTGCGCGACGAGTTCGATGCCGTCTACCTAGCCATTGGCGCCCACAGCGATAAGAAGCTCGGCCTTCCGGGCGAAGAGGCGCCCGGCGTGGAGTCGGCCGTCAAGATGCTGCGTGCCATCGGCGACGACGAACTGCCCGACCTGAGCGGCCAGCGCGTGTGCGTCATCGGCGGCGGCAATGTGGCCATGGACGTGGCGCGCTCTGCCGTGCGTTGCGGTGCCGAAAAGGTGAGCATCGTCTACCGCCGCCGCATCTGCGACATGACGGCCCAGGATGCCGAGATCGCCGGCGCCCAGGCCGAGGGGTGCGAGGTTCTGGAGCTCACCGCACCGCTCGCTATCGAGACGGGCGAGGACGGTCGCGTGAGTGGCCTGCGCGTGCAGCCGCAGATTATCGGCGAGCCCCGCCGTGGACGTCCGGCCCCGCGTGCCGCAGCCACGCCCGAGCGCGTCATTCCCTGCGAGCGCGTGTTTGTGGCCATTGGCCAGGACATCGATTCCAAGCCGTTTGAGGACATGGGCATCGCCTGCAAGTGGGGTCGCATCGTCACCGATTCGGATGGCGCCGTGCCCGACTTCGATGGCCTCTTTAGCGGCGGTGACTGCCAGACCGGTCCCGCCACCGTCATCCGGGCGATCAACGCCGGTCGCGTTGCTTCGGCAAACATCGACCGCTACCTGGGCTTTGACCACAAGATAAAGCTCGACGTGGAGCTGCCGACCGTGCAGTTTAAGGGCAAGCACGAGTGCGGCCGCTGCGAGCTGGGCGAGCGCGAGGCCGGCGAGCGCATCCACGATTGGAATCTGGTCGAGCAGGGCCTCACCGAGGAGGAGGCGCGCCAGGAGGCGAGCCGCTGCCTGCGTTGCGATCACTTTGGCTTTGGCGCGTTCCGCGGAGGGAGGAACCTGGAATGGTAGAGCCCAACAAAATCACCGTCAGCGACAACACCGAAAACGGAGCGCACAATATGGTCAAGCTCACTATCGATAACTGCGAAGTCGTGGTGCCCGAGCATACCACGATCCTGGATGCGGCCAAGTCCGTCGGCATCCAGATTCCCACCCTGTGCTACCTGCGCGATCTAAACGAGATCGGCGGCTGCCGCGTGTGCGTGGTCGAGGTCGAGGGCTGTGATCAACTGGTCGCCGCCTGCAACAACTACGTGCTCGACGGCATGGTGGTGCACACCAACAGCCCCAAGGCCCGCGAGGCTCGCCGCACCAACGTGCAGCTGCTGCTGTCCCAGCACGATTCGCAGTGCACGAGCTGCGTGCGCAGCGGCAACTGCAACCTACAGACCATCGCCAACGACCTGGGCATTTTCTATCTGCCGTATCAAAGGCATTTGGCGGGCGAGGGCTGGGATTTCGATTTCCCCATCATCCGCGAAAACGACAAGTGCATCAAATGCATGCGCTGCATTAAGGTATGCGAGAGCGTGCAGGGCCTAGGGATTTGGGACCTGACCAACCGCGCCACGCATACCGCCGTGGGCACCCGCGGGCGCGTGCCGATCGGCAAGACCGATTGCGTCGCGTGCGGCCAGTGCATCACGCATTGCCCGACGGGCGCGCTGCGCGAGCGCGACGATACCGAGACCGTGTTTGACGCGCTCGCTAATCCCGACAAGATCGTGCTGGTGCAGATCGCGCCTGCCGTGCGCAGCGCCTGGGGCGAGGAGCTCGGCATATCTCGCGAGGAGGCCACTGTTGAGCGCTTAGCTTGCGCGCTACGCCGCGTGGGCTTTGAGTACGTGTTCGATACTGATTTCTCGGCCGACCTCACTATTATGGAGGAGGGCTCTGAGCTGCTCGAGCGCCTGGGCGCCGCCACCAAGGGCGAAGGCGACGGCCGCGGCTGGCCCATGTTTACGAGCTGCTGCCCGGGTTGGGTGCGCTTTGTGAAGGCGCGCTATCCGGAGTTTGTCGACAGCCTGTCCACGTCCAAGTCGCCGCAGCAGATGTTCGGCGCTATTGCCAAGACCTACTACGCCAAGGTGCTGGGCGTTGAGCCCGAGCGCCTGTTTGTGGTGTCCGTGATGCCGTGTACGGCCAAGAAGGCTGAGTGCGCGCTGCCGAGCATGGTGGGCGAGGACGGCACGCCCGATGTGGACGTTGCGCTGACGGTGCGCGAGATGGTGCGCATGATTCGTGCGAGCCACGTGAGCGTCGACACACTTACCGAGGAGCCGCTCGATACGCCGCTGGGTTTCGGCACGGGCGCGGGTGTGATCTTTGGCGCCACGGGCGGCGTGATGGAGGCCGCCGTGCGCTCGGCCTATTACCTGGTGACGGGCAAGAACCCCGATGCGGACTTCTTTACCGACGTGCGCGGCCTGGACGGCTGGAAGGAAGCCGCGGCCGATATCGAGGGCACCAAGGTGCGCGTCGCCGTGGTGCACGGGCTGGGCAACGCTGAACGTCTGCTCGACGCGATTCGCGACGGCCGCGTGAGCTATGACTTCGTCGAGGTTATGGCATGCCCCGGCGGCTGCGTCGGTGGCGGCGGTCAGCCCATCCACGACGGCTGCGAGCTGGCGGCCGAGCGTGGCCAGGTGCTCTGGGGCCTCGATGCGAACGCCGAGATTCGCTTCTCGCACGAGAATCCCGATGTCCAGGCGTGCTACCGCGAGTTCTTGGGCGCGCCGCTCTCGCCGCTGGCCGAGGAGCTGCTGCATACCGACCATCACGCATGGACGATGCCCAACGAGGGGGCGTGCTAGCGATGCGCGCGTTTGATTTTGAGATGTCGCGCCGGGGGTTTGCCTCGGCGCTTGCCGCGGGTGCGCTGTCGCTTGCGCTGGCTGGCTGCGGCGGCGGGTCTGCCGGGGCCGGGTCTGCTGCGGGCTCTGCTGCCGGGTCTGCCGCTGACGGTGCCGCTGCCGAGCCGGTTGAGGTACACGTCGCCTCGCTCAAGGGCCCGACGTCGATCGGTCTGGTGCAGTTTATGGACCAGGCGGCCGAAGGTGCCACGGACAACGAGTTCGACTTTGCGATCAGCGCCGCAGCCGACGAGATCGTGCCCAAGGTGATTCAGGGCGATGTCGACATTGCCTTGGTGCCCGCCAACGTGGCGAGCGTGCTCTATAACAAGACCGAGGGCGCGGTGCAGGTCATCGGCATCAACACACTGGGCGTGCTGAACGTGGTGACGGGTAACGCGAGCGTGGCCTCGTTTGGCGATCTGGCGGGCCATACTGTCTGTATGACGGGCAAGGGCACCACGCCGGAGTACGTCATGAACTACCTGCTGGAGCGCGCGGGTCTGACCGGCCAGGTGACGCTCGAGTTTAAGAGCGAGCCCACCGAGGTGCTGTCGGCGTTGCTTGCCGATTCGTCTGCCGTGGGCGTGCTACCCGAGCCGTTCAAGACCGCTGCCATCGCAAAGAGCGAAGGCAAGCTGTCGGCTCCGGTAAGTCTGACCGATGTGTGGGATGAGCTGGCAGGTGACACGGGTTCGCGCCTGCTGACGGGCGTGACCGTGGTGCGCCGTGCCTTTGCCGAGGAGCATCCCGAGGCCGTGGCGGAATTCCTGAGCTGCCATGCTGCGAGCGTTGAGGCCGTCAACGCGGCGCCGGCGGACTGGGCTCAGGCCGTGGTCGATGCGGGTATCGTGGATAACGCCGCGATTGCCGAAAAGGCGATTCCCGGGTGCATGCTCGTGTGCCAGACGGGGAGGGATATGAAGGCGGCGCTCGGTGGGTACCTGCAGGTGCTGGCCGATGCGGACGCGAGCGCCGTGGGCGGCAAGCTCCCGGCTGACGATTTCTACTACATGGAGTAGCCCGTGCGTGCGTTTGCTCGACAAATGGCAGAGCGTATGAAGGCGGTGGCGGCAGCAGGTGCCGTTGCCGCCTTTTGGCTTGCCGTGTGGGTGCTGGTGGCGGGTCTCGTGGCGCAGCCGTTGATTTTGCCGGGGCCGGGCGCTGTTGTGGTGGCGTTGCTGCGGCTGGTGTGCGATGGCGGTACCTGGGCGATTTTGGCGGGCTCGGGCGCGCGGATACTGGGCGGGCTGGCTCTTGCTGCGGTGTGTGGTGGCGTGCTTGCCGGGATTTCGTCACGTTCGCGGGCGTTTGCGCACCTGGTTGCTCCGGCGCTGTCGTTTGTAAAGGCGACGCCGGTCGCCTGCGTGGTGGTCTTGCTGCTCATTTGGCTGGGGTCGGCGCGCGTGAGCATTGCGGCGGTCTTTTTGATGGCGCTGCCGGGCGTGTATTTTTCGCTGGCCGAGGGCTTGGCACAAGTGGATAAACCGCTGGAGCAGATGTTCCGCCTACATGGCGTGCGGGGCTGGCGCCTGTTTTGCGCCCACACCTGGCGCGAGGTGCTGCCGTTTGCGCTTTCGTGCGCCCGTGCCGTGATCGGCATGAGCTGGAAGGCCGGCGTGGCGGCGGAGCTGATCGGTATGGCGGTGGGCACCGTGGGTGAGCGCATCTATCAGGCGAAGCTTTTGATTGAGACGGCTGATTTGCTGGCGTGGACCGTGCTGGTCGTTGCCGCCTCGTGGGCGTGTGAGCGCGTGCTGGTGTGGCTGCTGCGGGTTTCGGGACCCGTGGCGTGGCGCGCGGCCGTGCGGGCGCATGGGCATGGACTGTGCGGACGTGCGGGGACTGCGAGCGATGGCACTGCAGCGGAGCTTGCGCTTGCCGTGGGCGATCGTGCGCCCTGGGCGCCGGCGCTGGATGGTCTGGTGCTCAACGTGCCTGCGGGTGGGCGTATCTGCGTGATGGGCGCTTCGGGGATGGGCAAGTCGACGCTGCTTTCGTTGGCAGCGGGGGAGTGCGCGCCGTGCTCGATGGTGTTTCAGGATGCACGCTTGATCGAGTCCGCTTCGGCGCTGGATAACGTGCTGGTGTGCGCCGATGCACGCGTGGACGCCTCGAGTGCTGCGGCCCTGTTGCGCCTGCTGGTGCCGGGGGTCGATGTGCATGCTCGCGCGGCCGAGCTTTCGGGCGGGCAGCGCCGCCGCGTTGAGATTGCCCGCGCCCTGCTGTGCCCGGGCGGCGCGGTGATTCTTGACGAGCCCTTTACCGGCCTGGATGCCGCCGCGCGCGATGCGACGACCAAGGTCGTGCTCGACCTGCTCGACGGCCGCACGCTCTTGCTCGCCACACATGACGTCTCCGACGCTCAGGCCCTCGATATCTCGGGCATCATCACGCTCTAAAAACTAACTCAGCAACAAAATGATTCGTTTTCCTACGTCCCCATGGGGTCGAGTGTGGTATTCTAACTCCGGGGTAATACTTAGGAATACCAAGTAATACCAACGCCGCAGAAACAAACTCCGGATGCGGGCCAATCGGGTTGCCTTCACAGCCCGTCGCCCAGCCGCGTGGCCCGCATCTATCCGCACTACCGTCGTTTCAAAAAGGAAGCGCCATGGCAGAACACATGACCCCCGTAGTCGCGAAGGTCTTGCCCGAGGAGAAGGCAGCCTTCGCGGCGGCAACCCAGCTCGTGGGCACCACGCCGTCCAACGCCATCCGCATGTTTATCGCCGCGTTCAATCGCTGCGGCACCTTCCCGTTCGACATCTCGCCCAACGGGGCTTTTGGCACTGCGCCCGATTCTCATCAATAAGTGATTCGTTTTCCTCCGTCCCCATGGGATCAGCTCTCTGCCGAGTTGTGGTAGAACTAGGGAACGGTTTTGAGGAGGTTGGCATGCTCAATGCGATGATTTGGGCGCTTGCCTGTTTTGGCGTCGTCGCTGCCGATATTGCCCTGAGCGTCGTTTTGTTCTCCGCCCTTGGCGTCGCATCGGTGTTCATGGGTTTTTCGATCGATGATCTCGACATCCAATTGCTTCAGGCCGTCGCGCAGACGGCGTCGTTTTTGATGGCGCTGCTGTGGTGGCGTTATCTGTGGCCGCGTTCGTTTATGGCACGCCGGCAAAGCGCGCATCCGCTCGGCGGGGGAGCGCGTGGGGCATGGAAACGCATCGCCTGCGTTATCGTGATTGGCCTGGCCCTGCAGGTGGTCGTTGGCTACGTGACCGACGCCGTGCTGTCGCTGTTGCCCGATGCCGCGGCCGACTACAGCGAGCTTGTCGAGGAAACAGGTATGGGCGACACCAGCTATCTCGCCGTCCTGACTACGGTGCTCGGCGCCCCATTTTGTGAGGAGCTGCTGGTGCGCGGCATTATTTTTGAGTTTTCGCTCCGAGCGTTTAATCCGCAGTGCCGCCCACTTTGGAAGCGCCGGCGTCGTGCGAGCGCGCAGGACGGCGCCATGGTGCCCTGGGCGGCCCCGAGCACGTGGGGTATCGCCGCGGCGATTGTGCTGCAGGCGGCAATCTTCGGTTTTATGCACATGAATTGGGTGCAGGGTTGCTACGCGGGTGCCGCCGGCCTCATCTTCGGTTGGGTGCTCGTGACGACCGGAAAGCTCCGCTACACGATCCTGCTGCACTTTGCCTTTAACGCCGGGTCGTATCTCATGGCGTTGCTCTGGTTTGTGAACACGCCGCTCGACGTGGCAATTACGGTCGCTATCGCCGGCGTCATCCTCGTTGAGGCGATGCGCTCGCTGCGCCACGCGTGTGGGATGGACGCAGCGAGCGCACCGCTGCGCTAGTTGCGGCGACCGCCTCCGTTGGCGCCCTGACGCCCCTGTGCCGCGCGATTGCGACCGGCAGTGTTCTGCGCGCGGGACATACCGCCGTGTCCCTTGCTGCCCTTAGGCCCCTTGCCGGCACCACCAGCGCCGCCGTGGGCCTTGCCGCCCTTCTTGCCAGTGCCATGCCCACCGCCGGCAGACGTCTCGCCCGGTCGCGGCGGCACGGGACGAATCAGGCAATGCTTGGTGTAGCCGATCAGATCGCGACGGCCGGTCTTTTCCAGTGCCTCGCGCACGAGCTTGTAGTTCTCGGGCTTGCGGTACTGGATGAGCGCACGTTGCATGGCCTTTTCGTGCGGATCACGCGCCACGTAGATCGGCTCCATGGTGCGCGGGTCCACGCCGGTGTAGTACATGCAGGTCGACATGGTGGACGGGGTGGGGTAGAAGTCCTGCACCTGCTCGGGCATGTAGCCCATGTCGCGCACGGCTTCGGCAAGGTCCACGGCTTCCTTCATCGTTGAACCGGGGTGGCTCGATATCAGATACGGCACCACGTACTGCTTGAGTCCGTATTCGCGGTTCAAGCGCTCAAATTTACGGCAGAACGCGTCGTAGACGGCGCGGCTCGGCTTGCCCATCACGGACAGCACCGCATCGCTCACGTGCTCGGGTGCTACGCGTAGCTGGCCCGAGACATGGTGCTCCAGCAGCTCGCGCAAAAACTCGTCCGAGGCATCGGCCATGGTGTAGTCAAAGCGGATGCCGCTGCGGACGAAGACCTTTTTGACGCCCGGCAGCTGACGCAGGTCGCGCAGCAGCTGCGTGTAGCCGCTCTCGTCGACCACCATGTTCTTGCACACGCTCGGCCACAGGCAGCGCTTGTTCTTGCACACGCCGTGCTTGAGCTGTTTGTCGCAGGCGGGACGGCTAAAGTTGGCCGTCGGTCCTCCCACGTCGTTGATGTAGCCCTTAAACTCGGGATCGCGCGTGAGCAGCTCGGCCTCGCGCATGATCGAGTCGTGGCTGCGCATCTGCAACACGCGGCCCTGGTGGAAGGTGAGGGCGCAAAACGAGCACTCACCAAAACAGCCGCGGTTGGAGCTTATGGAAAACTTGATCTCAGCAAAGGCCGGCACGCCGCCCGCCGCGTCGTAGTCGGGATGCCAATCGCGTGCGTAGGGGAGTTCGGCAACCTCGTCCATCTCGTCGGTGGTGAGCGTCGCCGATGGCGGGTTCTGCACTACATAGACGCTGTTGGGGTAGGGCTCTACCAGGCGGTGTCCGGTGATGGGGTCCATATTCTGCTGCTGCACATTGAAGCTGCGCGCGTAGTTGAGCTTGTCGGCGGCAAGGTCGTCCCAGCTGGGCAGCAGGTCGTAGTCGTAGACCTCGTCGAGCGAGCCCGTGCGGTAGACGGTGCCGTTGATATAGGTGATCTGATCGACGGGCAGCCCCGCGTCGAGCGCGTCGGCAATCTCGACAATCGCGTGCTCGCCCATGCCGTAGATGAGGATGTCGGCGCCCGAGTCGAGCAGTACCGAGCGCTTGAGCTTGTCCTGCCAGTAGTCGTAGTGGGCCAGACGGCGTAGGCTCGCCTCGATGCCGCCGATGATGATGGGGGCGTCCTTGAACGTCTGGCGGATGAGGTTGCCGTAGACTGTGACGGCACGATTGGGGCGGTGACCCTCCTCGCCACCGGGAGTATAGGCGTCGGTGTGGCGGCGGTGCTTGGTCACCGAATAGTGGTTGACCATGGAGTCCATGTTGCCGGCACTGACGAGAAAGCCCAGGCGCGGCTCACCGAGCACGCTGATGCTGGCGGGATCGGTCCAGTCGGGCTGGCAGATGATGCCAACCTTGTAGCCGTGCGCGTCGAGGACGCGGCTGATGATGGCCATACCAAAGCTAGGGTGGTCCACGTAGGCGTCGCCGCAGATGTAGACAAAGTCGCACTGGTCCCAGCCGCGCGCGTCCATATCGGCGCGGCTGACGGGGAGGAACTTGTCGCGGCCCGGACGCCAGGGGCGCGTGGGCGCTGATGGGGTATGCGTGGTGTGCCCACCCTGCGCCTTACCGCCGCGCTTTTGCTGCTGGCCCTGTTTGCCCTGCTGACTGCGCTGGTTGTTCTGAGCGTGCTGAGGCTTTTTTGCCACGATCCCTCCCGGTGTTTGTATGCTGCACGTAATTGTAACCAGTCTTTTTGGGACGGGGCTAAAAAGACTGGTGGAGTACACGAGCTGGCGGATCGGCGTGTCGATGCGGGTGTCGTTTGTTTCCAGACTGTGTATCCCTGTGTCGAAGGGGTCGTCTCGCGCGCACGCCATGTTGTCAATGGGTTACAGTATGAACGGCGGCTATGTTTCCGCCAACGCACGAGAGAGTCGTCAACAAGGAGGATGCACGACGATGCAGCGTGCCAAACAGATATCGGAGTCTATTGAGCTGGGCATCATCTTGGCGCTCGCCGGTGGCTTTATGGATGTGTATTCGTACATTGGGCGCGACCATGTTTTCGCTAACGCGCAGACGGGCAACATCCTGCTCGTGGGCGTGAGCATCTCGGAGGGCAACTGGGCACTTGCGGGGCGCTACTTCTTCCCTGTGGTGTCGTTTGCCGTGGGTATTATGCTTGCCGATCTGGTACACGAGCGGTTTGGCAGCGTGATCCACTGGCGTCAGGTGACGGTGTTCTTTGAAGCCGTCATCTTGCTGGGCGTGAGCTTTATCCCGGGCGGCAATTTCAACCTGCTCGCCAACTGCCTCACCTCGTTTGCCTGCGGTATGCAGGTCGAGAGCTTTCGCAAGATCCACGGTCACGGCATCGCCACGACTATGTGCATCGGCAATCTGCGTAATGCCTTGCAAAACGTGGACGACTACATCATCACCCATAGGCGTGGCTTTTTGGAAAACGGCCTGCTGTACTTTGGCGTGATCTTTACCTTTGTGTTTGGCGCCGTGTTGGGCAACTGGTGTATTGAACGCATGGGCCTGCACGCCATCGTCGTAGCGAGCTTGCTGCTGTTTGTCGCGTTTGCCATCATGTTCATCGACCGCGAGCGCGACTTGCGCTTACGCTGGAAGGTTGCGGCCGAGGCTTGGAAAGAGGGCTGCCGAAAGTAACCGATTGCGGCAAAGGGGCTGTTCCTTTGCCGCAATATTTTTCATCATCTGTTGAAACGCTTTAACACTTTTGACGTTCTCACGCGTTTTTTGTTTCAAAAGCGTTAGGATGGGACTTATAGCGCGGGGCGTAATGGATGCCCCGCACACGATGGGAGGCTATCAATGGCTAATCGTTTCGTTCTCAATACCATCTCTTATCATGGTTCCGGCGCCATCAAGGAGATCCCCGGCGAGCTCCAGCGTCGCGGCTACAAGAAGATCTTCGTCTGCTCCGACCCCGATCTGGTCAAGTTTGGCGTTACCGCTAAGGTGACCGACGAGCTCGACGCCGCCGGCATCGCTTGGAGCCTCTACTCCGAGATCAAGCCCAACCCCACCATCCAGAACGTCAAGGACGGCGTCGAGGCCTTCAAGGCCGCCGAGGCTGACGCTATCGTGACCATCGGTGGCGGCTCCTCCATGGACACCGCCAAGGCCATCGGCATCATCATCAACAACCCCGAGTTTGCCGATGTCCGCAGCCTCGAGGGCGTTGCTCCGACTAAGAACCACGCCGTGTTCACCATCGCCGTGCCGACGACCGCCGGTACCGCTGCCGAGGTGACCATCAACTACGTCATCACCGACCCCGAGAAAGTCCGCAAGTTCGTGTGCGTCGACACCAACGATGCCCCCGAGGTCGCCGTCGTCGACCCCGACATGATGGCCTCCATGCCCGCCGGCCTCACCGCTTCCACCGGCATGGACGCTCTGACCCACGCCATCGAGGGCTACACCACCAAGGGTGCCTGGGAGCTTTCCGACATGTTCCACTTTGAGGCCATTAAGCTGATCAGCGAGAACCTGCGCGACTCCGTCGCCGAGGCCAAGTCCGGTCAGCCCGGCTCCGGCCGCGAGGGCATGGCTCTTGGCCAGTATGTCGCCGGCATGGGCTTCTCCAACGTTGGCCTGGGCATCGACCACGCCATGGCTCACACCCTGTCCGCTCACTACGACACCCCGCACGGCGTCGCCTGCGCCATGCTGCTGCCGATCGCCATGGAGTTCAACAAGCCGGTTTGCGCCGAGCGTCTGGCCAAGGTTGCCGTTGCCATGGGTGTTGACACCACGGGCATGAGCACCGACGAGGCCGCCGATGCTGCCATCGCCGCCGTCAAGCAGCTTTCCGCCGACGTGAACATCCCGCACGTCTGCGAGGCCATGAAGGCTGACGAGATTGAGGTCCTGGCCAAGGACGCCATGGCCGACGCCTGCTTCCCGGGCAACCCGCGCGAGGCGACGCTCGACGACGTCATCGAGCTCTTCAAGAAGATCTGCCCGGCTGCCTAGCCCAGTTTGGTGTTCTTTCGCCTGTAGGCGTATGGTCTTTTGACTTGCCGCTGGCCC
>UQKY01000055.1 GCA_900541785.1 uncultured Collinsella sp. | reverse complement strand
CCGTTGCCGACGTCCTGTGCGAGCAGTGCCCGACGCCGCTCAAGAAGATCGGCGTCAACGACACCTTCGGCGAGTCCGGCCCGGGTGCCGAGCTCTTGCACAAGTACGGCCTGGACGCCGCCAACATCGTGGCGACCACCAAGGAGTTCTTGGCATAAGGCAAGGCGGATCTCAAGGACTGCTTCGCCAGAACTATAAAACTGTTTCGCCAGTACTATGGAAACCCGGCAGGGGCGCTCTCTTGGAGAGCGCCCCTGTTTCAGTTGCGGTGAAATAGGGAGTGATTAGACCTTTTAACTGGTAAAACAGTCCCTATTTCACCGCAACTTATGAAGACGCCCCTCAAGCACGGTCCCATCAGGGAAAAGGGCATATATCGGCAAAGTGCAATTCAGACCCTTCCAACTTTGTATATGCAGCACCCCAAGATAAACGCGGCGACCCCTTAGTTACCGCAGGCCGGGCGCAGGGTTACTCTCCAAATCTTTCCGCAGGACGGGGGAGCCCCCGCCGCGCGAAGCGCGCAGCTGGGGCTCCGACATGTCCGAGGACGATTTGGAGAGTAACCCTGTGCCCGGTCGACGGGATCCCTAAGCACGCCATGCTTCTTATGTGCAGCAAAGCTAATGCTGCTAAAATACAAAGCGCTCATGTAGTTTAAACGCACGACGATAAGGAGCACCAGTGGGTAACCACTTCCGTACCTCCGGTGCGGGCGATGATGCCCCCAAGACGCAGACAGGCGTCCAGGGCAGTCGTTTCGCCACTCCGGATTCAGAGGGCCAGCCTGTTGCTCAGGCCCCCGCTCAGCCGGCAGATCAGGCACAGCCGGCATCCGATCCCTTTGCCTACAATCCAACCAGCGATGTCGCGCTTTCCGGCACGGCGGGTTTTGAGCCCGTTCAGGCCGTGACCGCTCGCGTGGAGCAGCCTCAGGCTGGTGCCGCCACGCCGCAGCCTACCATGGCCGGCATTCCCGACCCCTTGGCCCCTGCGACGCCGGCTCCTCAGCCTGCGCAGTCCGGTCTCTTTGCCGCTATTCCCGACCCCACGCAGCCTGCTGCCCCGGTGGTCGAGAGCGATCAGGCCGCCGAGGTCGCAAGCCTCGATAACGCGCTCAACAACCCCGATTTTACGTCGGTGTTTGCGCCCATCGATCCGCAGGCCAGCCGCAAGAAGATGGCCAAGCAGGCCGGTGTCGAGCCCGTCATCCTTATGGAGCATGTCACCAAGATCTATCCGGCACAGCCCAACAAGCCTGCACTCGACGACATCAACATCGAGATCTATCCGGGCGAGTTCGTCTTCCTGGTCGGTCACTCCGGCTCGGGTAAGACCACGCTGCTGTCGACGCTCAACCGCGACGTCAAGCCGACGAGCGGTCGCATCCTGGTTGCCGGTCAGGACCTCATGAAGATCAAGAACCGCAAGGTTCCGTTCCTGCGCCGCCAGATTGGCGCCGTGTTCCAGGACTTTAAGCTTCTGCCGCAAAAAACCGCCTACGAAAACGTGGCGTTTGCCCTGCAGTGCATCGGCAAGCCCAAGGGCGTCATTCGCAGCCAGGTGCCCGAGGTGCTGCGTCTGGTCGGCCTGGCCGATCAGATGGACTCGCTGCCCGACCAGCTTTCCGGTGGCGAGCAGCAGCGCGTTGCCGTCGCCCGCGCTATGGTCAACCGCCCGCCGCTGCTGATTTGCGACGAGCCCACGGGTAACCTCGACCCGGCGATCTCGCTGGGCATCATGAAGCTGCTTGAGCGTATTAACCGCACCGGCACCACCGTGATCGTCGCCACGCACGACCGCGAGATGGTCGATAGCATGCACCGTCGCGTGATCGCCCTCGAGGGCGGCCACGTCATCCGCGACCAGGAGAGGGGAGGTTACGGCAACTATGGCACCAACTAACGTGGGCTACTCCTTCAAAGAGGCAATCAGCCACTTCTTCCGTAACTGGACTACCTCGCTCGGCGCCGTCATCACGATCTTCCTTTCGCTGTTTATCATCGGCCTGTTCATCATGGGCTCTGCGATGCTGAACTCCGTGATCGGCACCGTCGAGGATCAGGTTGTCATCAACGCGTTCATTAGTGATGACGCCGATCAGGCCGATGTTCAGGCTTTTGAGGCCGAGCTTAAGACGTGGAATAACGTCAAGTCCGTGACCTATAAGGACAAGGACGACGCGCTGGCCGAGTATACGAGCAAGATGTCGGGCAACGCCGACGCCACCATGAGCGCGCTCGATGGCCAGAACCCGCTGCCGGCTTCCTTCGCTATTGAGATGGACGATCCGTCCAAGGTCGAGAGCACGGCAAAGAAGCTCAAGAAGGATGCCGATTTCCAGAAGATCGCGGATGACGGCGACGTCAACGCGAGCGTGCTGTACGGCCAGGAGGAAGTGAGCCGCCTGTTCCAGGTGACCAACTACATCCGCATCGCCGCCGTGGTGCTCGTTGGCCTGCTGACTTTTATCGCGTTCATCTTTATCAACAACACGATTCGCCTGTCCATTACGGCGCGTCGTCGTGAGATTGCGATTATGCGTCTGGTCGGCGCCAGCAACGGCTTCATTCGTGGCCCGTTTATCACCGAGGGCGTACTGCAGGCCATTTTGGGCTCGCTGCTTTCCATCGGCGTTCTGGAGCTGCTGCGCAATCTGATGATTCCGCGTTTGCAGGAGAGCATCGGCTGGATGTCGTTTGCCCTGCCGATGCAGTACTACCTGGTGACCTATGCTGCGCTGATTCTGGTCGGCGTGATTATCGGCCTCTTTGGTTCTGCCATCGCCATGCGTCGCTACCTGCGCGTGTAGGCATGCCTGGAATTCATCCCTTCCAACGGGTCGTCTCTTATGGGGCGGCCCGTTTTTTGATCCCTAGGGGACGGCAGGAAAGCGAATCATTTGGGTAGACTCTTTGGAGTTCGCAATCGATAGTTAGGAGGCGCCATGGGGCGCAATAACAAGCATAAGCGTGGAGCTCGCAATAAGCGCGGGCCGGTGCGCAGCGAACGCCGTCCGAGCCTGACCGGGCGCGTGCAGCTCCATGAGCATAGCGCCTACGTTGTAACCGAAAACGGCGACTACAAGGTCATGGGCCGCGGTAAGCGCGAGATCATGGATGGCGATACCGTTGCCGTGAGCATTAAGAACAGCCCGCACGGTGAGCGGCGCGCCGTGATCGAGGGCGTGGTCGAGCGTGCAGCCATAAGCGTGGTGGGTACGTACCAGACCGCCGGTCCGCTTGGTGTGATCGAGCCGCTCGATTCGCGCCTGAAGGCCGACTTCTTCATCCTGCCCGAGGATACCTCGGCGGATCGCCTGGGCGTCCGCCCGGGTGATGCTGTTGTCGCGCGCATTTTGACCTACCCGACGCGCCTGGAATCGGGCACTGTGACGATCGAGCGCCGCATTGGCGGAGATGACGCGCCCGATTTGGGCGTTCAATATGTGATGGCGCGTTACGGCTATACCGATAGCTATCCCGAGGCCGCGCTGGCCGAGGCCGAGGGGCTTTCGCTCGATGTGTCCGCGGCGCTTAAGGACCCGCTCCGCCGCGATCTGCGCGACCGCTTTGTCATCACGATCGACCCGGTCGACGCGCGCGACTTTGACGATGCCGTTTCGTTGGAACGCACGCCCGAGGGTGGCTACAGGCTGGGTGTGCATATCGCCGACGTTTCACACTATGTGGCTTGGGACGGGCATATCGATCTTGAGGCTCGTCATCGTACGACATCGGTGTATCTGGCCGATCGCGTGCTTCCCATGCTGCCCGAACGCCTGTCCTGTGACCTGTGCTCGCTTCGCCCTGATGAGGACCGCCTGGCGTTTACCGTCGATATCGAGCTCGATGCGCAGGGTCGCGTGCGGCATTACGATCCGTACCCCAGCGTGATTCGCTCGCGTGTGCGTATGGACTATGATGGCGCCGAGGCGCTGCTGGTGCGTGCCGGCGCGGTTGAGTATTCGGTGCTGGAGGGTGCAGCCGAGGATGTTGCGGCTGCCGAGACCTCGCGCGAGGAAGCGCTTGAGCGCGGTCTTGCGTGCGAGGAGGCCGCCCGCGGCTACAATGTCGACCTCGGCGATTTCCTTGTCGCCGCCAACGAACTCGCCGAACTCCGCCGTCGTATCCGTCGCGCCCGCGGCTCAGTCGATTTTGACACGGCCGAGATTCGCGCTCTATTGGATGAGGACGGAGTGCCCGTGCAGATTGTGGCGCGTGAGCGTTCGTGTGCCACGTCGCTTATCGAGGAAGCCATGCTGCTCGCCAACGAGTGCGTTGCAGAGTGGCTGGCAGACCGTGATATCGAGGCCTGCTATCGCGTGCATGAGGATCCGAGCCCCGATAGCCTGCACGGTGCCGCCGTTGCGCTGGCGCAGCTAGGCATCATCGACGATCGCCGTGCTGCCGGAATTGCCCTGGGGAGTCCCGATGAGCTGCAGGCTGCAGTCGATGCTGCCGCCGGTACGGCCAACGCACCGCTCGTCAACACGCTGCTTCTGCGCAGCATGCAGCGCGCGCTGTACAAGCCGCGCAACGAGGGCCACTTTGCGCTCGCCGCGCCGTGCTACTGTCACTTTACGAGTCCCATCCGCCGCTACCCCGATCTGGTGGTGCACCGCGTGCTCAAACTGCAGTTGGCCTATGAATGGCTTGGCGGCAAGGACGCCTTGGTCCGTACGCCGCGGCTGATCGGCAAGGGGCGCGAGTCGCTGCCACGCATTCTGCCGCAGATCTGCCGCGCATGCAGCGATGCCGAGCGCGCGGCAGATGCCGCCAGCCATGCGACGCAAAAGATCAAGATTGCCCAGTACTATGAGGACCGTCTGGGCGAGCGCTATGCCGGAACTGTCTCGTGGGTTAGCAGCATGGGCCTCTTTGTGCGCTTGGACCTAACGCAGGTCGAAGGCTTGGTTTCGATCAAGAGCCTGGGCAACGAGTGGTTCGAGTTCGACGAGGACGCGCTAACGCTCACAGGTGCCGACACGGGCACCCGTTACGAGCTGGGGCAGCGCGTGATTATCGAGGTCTCGCGCGTCAATACCACGCGTGGGCACTTGGACTTTAAGCTTATCCATTAGCCAAATCCCGACTCATGGTGGGGGAGCGGAGGGCGGCCTTTCGGGACCGCCCTCCGCATTTGAATCGTGGCTACCTTGCCGTCTGCTCGGCCGCCCGCTTACCTGCTATTTGAGAGGTAAAACCTACCAAAATAAACCTGTCCCTTTTGGCAGGTTTACAAGAAAGCGGGGATGAGATGGCGGCGGTGTACGGTTATGCGCGGGTGAGTTCGCGCGATCAGAATCTTAATCGGCAGCTGGATGCGCTGGGCGCCTATGGCGTGGGCTCGGCGAATATTTATGCCGACCATGCGAGCGGCAAGGACTTCGATCGACCGCGTTATCGCGAGCTGCTGCACGTCCTGGGAGACGGGGACGTGCTGGTGGTGCTTTCTATCGACCGACTTGGCCGTAATTACTCCGAGATTCTTGAGGAATGGCGACGCATTACCAAGGAGCTCGGGGTTGCCATTGTGGTGTTGGACATGCCATTGCTTGACACGCGCGCTAGGGCCAGCGGCGCGCCGGATGTGACCAACGTCCTGATTGCCGATATTGTGCTGCAACTGCTGAGCTACGTGGCGCAGGTGGAGCGCGAGAATATCCATCGGCGCCAAGCGGAGGGAATTGCAGCGGCGCGGGCGCGAGGGGTCCGTTTCGGTCGACCTCGCAAGCCGTGCCCTCCTCAGTTTGAGCTGGTGCGCGATAGCTATGAGGCAGGCGATATTACCCGCAGCCAGGCAGCAAAGTGCCTGGGCGTGTGCGTGGGGACGTTCGATCGCTGGATGCGCGAGGCGGGGTAGGGGTTTGCGTCGCTTTGTCGCTTCCTGTTGCGATTCAAATTTTGATACGGTGACGATGCCATTTGGGGCTACACTCGCTGATATTCAAAAAAAGGAGGTTGGCCCTTGGCGCGCGTAAAACAAATAATCGGATGGACCGCGATTGTTCTGTTCGTTGCAACGCTGGCGGGCATCTGGGTGCTGACGGAGCAAAATGCGGTGGAGACGTCGTTGCTGAGCGAGTCCACCGCGCGTGTGGTGGAGGGTCAGGCTACGGGCGTTCAGGCTGCTGATGCCACGGGTGAAGCCCAGACAGAGAACGGAATGACCGGGGGCGCCGATTCGGCTGCCTCGAATGTCCGGTCTGGCCGACTTGCTTCCATTCGCATGTGGGTGGGCACAAACGTCCGTCGCGTTGCCCATACCGTAGAGTTTTTCTTCGTCGGATTATTCGCCTCCGTGGTCGTGGTTTGCCTTTCCAGGCGTCCGTGGAGCGTATGCTCCCGTTGCGTGCCCGTATTGCTCTTTTGCGCCGCCTGCTCCGTTGGCGATCAGGTACATAAGATCTTTGTTCCCGGCAGGCATTTCGACGTTATCGATTTAGGATTCGATGCTGCGGGCTATGTCACCGCCATGCTGTTGGTATTGCTGGCAGCGGCGTTGGTGCGCCATGCGACTCGGCCGATCGGCGCCCATGCGAGGCGCTAGCCTTAAGACGAGACATCGCGACTGCCTATGCTTCGACATTGACTACAATAACGGCTGCAATCGCGAGTGGTCGTCGATGTGCAGTTTTCCAGACACCTGTTTTCTCTAAGAAAGGAAATCCCATGACCGTACTGTTTGTTGAATATCCCAAGTGCTCGACCTGTAAGAAGGCCAAGGCATGGCTGGACGAACATGGGGTTGAGTATATCGACCGCGATATCGTTTTGGACAATCCCACGGCTGATGAGCTTGCGACCTGGATTGCTCGTTCGGGGCTGCCGGTGCGGCGTTTCTTTAATTCGTCGGGCATGAAATATCGAGAGCTGGGCCTGAAGGCGCGTCTGGATGCGGGCATGACGGATCGGGAGTGCTACGAGCTGCTGGCGACCGACGGCATGCTGGTCAAGCGTCCGCTGCTGGTGGGCGACGACTTTGCGATTCCCGGCTTTAGGGAAGCGGCTTGGGCCGAGGCGTTGCTGTAGCGGCTGCGGAAAGTACGACCCGGAATTCGCTTCCAGAATGGGATGCACTTTCCCAAAGTGGCCGGTTGCGGAAAGCACGTCCCATTCTGAGCTTCGATTGCGGGACACGGTTTCCGGTTGAGGGCTCGACGGGAAAGTAGGGGCCAGTTTGAGCTTGAAATCTGGGACGCACTTTCCGCCGGCGGGCCTGCCCCAGTCAGTCCGCCAGCTGTGCCCATTCGTGCGGATCGTAGACCTTTACGTGTTTGTTGGGCTTGCCGCTCCAGTACTCCTCGTCCATAAAGGGCAGATATGCCTGAACGCCAGGGCAGATAAAGGGAATCCGCTGCTGTTGCAGTCGCTCGCGCTGGCGCTGCTCCAGGTGTGCCTCGGATATGACGGTCGGCATACCGGACAACTCGACGAGGCTTGCCTGGATTCGCTTAAGGTCGGGGAGTCCCGCGTGCCATGACATCCGCATGATCAAAAAGGATGCACGGCGGTATTTTGCCTGCACCACAGTAATGGCGGGGCGCAGTGTGGGATGGATTTTGTCCCGTTCGGGCCAAAGGTCGGCAGTGATCTCGAGGCCCAGGGTCTCCCATAGGTAATCAAGCTCTTCGTCCATGGCGCCTCGATATCTACGTGATCATTGATACTTCGATTGTGTTGCCTGGTGCTATCGTTTTCGCGGTAGAATCTGCCAACGGTTGACGGCTACCGCTCGCGGCGTTTTGCCCTTCGTGTACAGCGGTTGGCTTCACAGGTCCTTCACGGGTTGGACTAAATTAGGCCAATTTGACTGAATTTCAAAAAAGTCAAAATTGGGGCTTGCGTCACGGCGAGACTTCCCGTATATTTCTTTCTTGCGCAAAGGCACAGCCGAGCGCAGCGATGCAGTCATTGGGATGTCGTCTAATGGCAGGACAGCGGATTCTGGTTCCGTCAATGGGGGTTCGACTCCCTCCATCCCAGCCATTGCATTTGCTACATATGGCCCGTTCGTCTAGCGGTTTAGGACGCCGCCCTCTCAAGGCGGAGATCACCAGTTCGAATCTGGTACGGGCTACCAAAATTGAACGCCCGGGCCTCGCAAGAGACCCGGGTTTTGTGTATTGACCGATGTTTAAGGCGCGTTGAGTCTGCCGCCTGGACCGAGGAGTTGTCATGGATCTGCCCATCAGCTTGCAAGACATCACGTATGCCGAGAACTATCTGGCGCAGGGCGACCTGGCTACGGCGACGCCGCTGCTGGAGCGTCTGGTGGAGCTCGCCGAGGAGTATATTGATGCTGAGTGCAAGACGGAGGAGAAGCGTCAATACTTTAGCTTCGATAGCAAGTTTGAGCGCTTGGCCTATCGCCGCGTGGAGAAGGATCCGCGCGAGCTCGTGCAGGTCGAGGTGCCGTTTGACCGCCTGTACTCTGACATGGCGTTTGCCTACATTCGCCAGCAGGATTATGTAAGCGCTCGTAATGCCCTGATGCAGGCTGTGCGTTGGGACCCCATGAACTGCAACTATCGCTTGGATTTGGCCGAGCTGTTCCGTGCACTCGAGGACAAGCAGGAATGGGCATCGCTCTCGTTCTCGGTGCTGGAGCGTGCAAGCGATGGCAAGTGCGCCGCCCGCGCTTACGCCAATCTAGGTCAGTACTTCTTGGAGCCCGAGACCGAGAACGTTTCGGCTGCCGTGGGCTGCGCGCGTCTGGCGCTGCGCCTGGCGCCCAACGATGCGCATACGACGCGCCTGCTCAACAAGATCCATACCACCTATCCGGATGCCGCTGATGAGAGCGACGACCACGTGATGGGTGAATTGGCCCTGCAAGGCGTGCCGACCTCGCCTTCGGCCGAGATTGCCATCTGCCTGATCATGTGTGCGACCGATGCTGCAAGCGACGGCGACAAGCAGGAGGCGACGCGCCTGACGGTGCGTGCTCGCGACTTGGTGGGCGAGGAGGCCTGCGCGGCGATTATCAAACTGGTGCGCGAGAGCGATGCCGAGCTCAATGCCGAGCGCAAGGCAAAGCGCGAGACTGCGGGCTCAAACGCCGATGGAGCCAAGGAGGCCGGCGATGCCCAGTAAGCGCGAGCGCAAACTCATTTCCAAGAATCGCTCGGCACATCACGAGTACTTTATCGATGAGACGTTTGAGTGCGGTATTGAGCTGAGCGGCACCGAGGTCAAGTCGATTCGCGAGCGCGCCTGTCAGATCACTGACACTTTTGCGCTGATTCGTGGCGGCGAGTGCTGGCTCGTCGGACTGCATATCCACCCTTATAGCCATGGTGGCGTGTGGAATCGCGATCCCGACCGTCGGCGTCGTCTGCTGCTGCACCGCAAGGAGATCGACTTTCTTGACGGCAAGCTTCGCAACCGTGGTTATGCGCTGGTTCCGTTGGAGCTCTACTTTAATACCGACGGCCGCGTAAAGCTGCTGCTGGGTCTGGGTCGCGGCAAGAAGCTCTACGACAAGCGCGAGGACATGGCCAAGCGTGATGTCCAACGCGAGATCGACCGCGCCCTTAAGGAACGCAACCGCTAGGCACTCTGTATAAGTTGCGGTGGAATACGGACTGTTTTGCCTGTTTGAGGGGCTATTCAGTCCCTATTTCACCGCAACTGCGGGCGTCTCATCTTTCTTACTGTTCTGACACATATGTCTCAAAGGCGGCGTCCGTTATGGGTGCCGCCTTTTTTGTGGGTACATACATTCATGAGGTTCCAACCCGAGCTAGGGGAGTGATCGTTATGGACAAAACTGCGTTCTTTACCATGCCGAGCGGTCTGTACGTGGTGAGCGCTGCGGCAGACGGGTTGCGCGCCGGCTGCGTCATCAACACTGCGGTGCAGGTGACGTCCATGCCGCCGCGTATTTCGGTTGCCGTGAACAAGGACAATGTCACCTCGGGCGTCATCGCATCGGCCAAAGCGTTCGCGCTGACCGTGATCGATCAGACTGCCGACATGCTCTACATCGGTAACTTTGGGTTCCGCACCAGCAGCGATTATGACAAGTTTGCCAAATACGAGACCCGCGAGACGGCTCTGGGCATGCCCTATGTGCCTGAGCACGCGGCGGCCCTGTTTAGCTGCCGTTTGATCGACACTGTGGATGTGGGCACGCATCTGCTGTTTATTGGCGAGGTCGAGGATGCCGAGCGCCTGAGCGACGAGACGCCGCTGACGTACGACTACTATCACAAGGTGCTAAAGGGCAAGACGCCGCCCAAAGCCTCGTCGTATCAAGGCTAGAAATGTTCTAAAAATACTTGCATTATATTATTGAGAATATATACTAATAAGTAAGTACACCAGCAGTCACGTTCGAGAGGAGAACATCATGGCTGAGGAGAAGAAGACGTATAAGTTTGTGTGCACCGTTTGCGGTTACGAGGTTGAGGTCGACACGCCCGAGCTGCCCGAGGACTACGTGTGCCCGGTCTGCGGCGTCGGCCCCGATGAGTTTGAGCTTGTCGAGGAGTAGCTCGTAGACACACAACTTGCAGCAACATATAGCTCTGTCCAAGGGTACCGGTCGAATTCTCGGCCGGGACCCTTTTGATTTATCTGACGGTTTAAAACGGCCTTACGTGTTGCAGATTGAGACGTTATATCTGGACAGCCACGTCATCCCAATTACATCCCCGTTAGCAGCACGATGTCGAGAATCGTCACGATGACGCCGATTCCTACGAGCAGCGCGTTGAGCGGGCGCGAGTTGGCGTATTTGCCCATAACGCGGGCTGAGTTGGTGAGCCGTATGAGCACAAAGACCGTAATCGGCAGCTGAAGCGACAGCAGTGCCTGACTCCAGATGAGACCTTCAAAAGGATTTGGGACGACCAGGCACGCCGTCACTGCGCCGACGAAACAGGCCGCCACTCCGATCGAGGAATGCCGGTCGTGGATGTCGTATTCCTCGTCGAACATGCCCGCGGTGATGGTGCCTGCCGCCATGCCTGCCGTCACACTACTCGATATGCCCGCAAACAGCAGTGCCACCGCAAAGATGGTCGAGCTTGCCGGGCCCAGAATGGGGGAGAGCGTGTTCGCTGCGACGGCGAGGTCGTCTACGACAATGCCATGCGCAAAGAAGGTCGTTGCGGCCAGGATGACCATGGCCGAGTTGATCGCCCAGCCCACGCCCATCGAAAAGAGCGTGTCGAAGAGCTCGTAGCGCAGACGTTCCTCGATAATCTGCTCGCCTTGGCCTTCGAAGTGCATGGATTGGATGACCTCGGAGTGCAGGAAGAGGTTGTGGGGCATAACGACCGCGCCTAGGACACTTACGATAATCGCGGCCGAGCCGGTGGGCATACTGGGTGTGATCCAGCTTGCGGCGGCCTGCGGCCAGTCGACCTTGACCAGCGTAAGCTCAGCCAAAAACGAGAGTCCTACCACGCCTACGAAGGCGATGATCCATCGCTCGGCGCGCTTGTAGGAGCTCGTCATGAGCATCGCCATCGATACTGCCGCCACGATGACACAGCCCGCGCGCACGGGCAGCCCAAAGAGCATTTGAAGGGCAATCGCGCCACCCAGGACTTCGGCCATGGCGGTGGCGATGGTCGCGAGATAGGCGCTGGCGAGCACCATGCGTCCCACGATGCGGGGGAGAAAGCGTGTCGTGGCCTCGGCAAGGCAGGCGCCCGTGGCGATGCCCAAGTGCGCCGCGTTGTGCTGCAGCACGATGAGCATGATCGTGGACAGCGTGACGATCCACAGCAGCGCGTAGCCAAACTGCGAGCCCGCGGCCATATTGGAGGCCCAGTTGCCCGGATCGATAAAGCCGACGGTCACGAGCAGCCCGGGGCCGATATGTCGTGCAATGTCTAGGCCTCCGTGACCGCCGGTGCGCCGGGACCCAAAATGATGTTTGAGATGGTTGAGCATGGTGAGCTCCTGCGTGCCGTTTGCTTGACGCCGCA
>UQKY01000054.1 GCA_900541785.1 uncultured Collinsella sp. | reverse complement strand
GCTGCGGAAACGCGGGGTCCGTTCAGGCTGTTGCGTTGAGATTGAAAATCAACCAATGGGTGCATCTCCATACGCCTCTACAAAAACCTGTACCTTTTTGCACAACAAAAAAGCCGCTCTAACCAGCGGCTTTTCTTCTATAGACAACAAAAAAGGCGACCGCCCAAAAGGACGATCGCCTTTGTTAATTCTTGTATTGTTTGTGCTAGGCGCGAGTCTTGATCTCCTCGAGCACCTTGGCCACAAACTCGTCAACACTCATCTGAACGGTCTCGTTGGAGCGATCGCGGACGGAGATGTTGCCGGCCTCGACCTCCTTCTCGCCCAGGATGAGCATGTAGGGCACGCGGTCGATGCTGCGGGCCTCGCGGATCTTGTAGCCGATCTTCTCGTCGCGGTCGTCACAGACCACGCGAATGCCAGCCTCCTCCAGCTTGGCGCACACCTCGTGGGCGTAGTCGCGGCTCTTCTCAGAGACGGGAAGCGCCTTGACCTGCACGGGGGCCAGCCAGGTGGGGAACTTGCCCGCAAAGTGCTCAATCAGAATGCCGATGAAGCGCTCGATGGAGCCAAAGCACACGCGATGCAGCATGATGGGGCGCTTCTTGGTGCCGTCGGCGTCCACGTACTCCAGATCAAAGTTGAGCGGCATCTGGAAGTCGAGCTGGACGGTACCGCACTGCCAGGTACGGCCGAGCGAATCCTCCAGGTGGAAGTCGATCTTGGGGCCGTAGAAGGCGCCGTCGCCCTCGTTGACCTCGTAGTCCATGCCCAGCTTCTCCAGAGCGGTGCGCAGGCCCTCCTCGGCGCGAGCCCAATCCTCGTCCGAACCCATGGAGTCCTCGGGGCGGGTGGAAAGCTCAACGTGGTACTTGAAGCCAAACTTTTGGTACACGGAGTCGATGAGGTTGACCACGCCCACGATCTCGTCGGTCAGCTGGTCGGGACGCACAAACAGGTGGGCGTCGTCCTGGTTAAAGCAGCGCACGCGGAACAGGCCGTGCAGGGCGCCGCGCAGCTCGTGGCGGTGCACCAGGCCAATCTCGCCGGCGCGGATGGGCAACTCGCGGTAGGAATGCGGCTTGGAGGCGTACACCAGCACGCCGCCCGGGCAGTTCATGGGCTTAATGCAGTACTCTTCGTCGTCGATGACGGTGGAGTACATGTTGTCCTTGTAGTGGTCCCAGTGGCCCGAGGTCTTCCACAGCTGCTTGTTCATGATGAGCGGCGTGGAGATCTCCACGTAGCCGGCCTTGTGGTGGATCTCGCGCCAGTAGTCCAGCAGCGTGTTCTTAAGGATCATGCCGTTGGGCAGGAAGAACGGGAAGCCGGGGGCCTCGTCGCGCATCATAAAGAGGTCCATCTCGCGGCCGATCTTGCGGTGGTCGCGCTTCTTGGCCTCCTCCAGCATGTGCATGTGCTCGTCGAGCTCTTCCTTGGTGGCAAAGGCGACGCCGTTGATGCGGGTGAGCATCTTGTTGTCCTTGTCGCCCTTCCAGTAGGCGCCCGAGACGCCGGTGAGCTTAAAGGCCTTGAGGGCCTTGGTGTAGCAGATGTGGGGGCCGACGCACATATCGATGTAGTCGCCCTGCTGGTAGAAGGTGATGCGGGCGTCGTCGTCCAGGTCGCCGATGTGCTCGACTTTGTACTTCTCGCCGCGCTCCTCCATAAGGGCGATGGCCTCGGCGCGGGGCTTCTCGTACACGGTGAACTTGAGGTTCTCCTTGACGATCTTCTTCATCTCGGCCTCGATCGCGGGGAAGTCGTCCTCGCTGATCTTAACGCCCTCGGGCAGGTCGACGTCGTAGTAGAAGCCGTTGTCGGTCGCGGGGCCGTAGGCAAAGTCGGCCTGGGGGTACAGGCGCTTGATGGCCTGCGCCATGATGTGAGCGGCGGAGTGACGGATGACATGCGTGACCTCGTCCTGCGGGAGCTCGGCCACCGAACCGTCATTGTAGAGTGCCTTCATGGGTATGTTTTCTCCTCTCGGATGCCTGATGCAAGTGCGTGCGATGCGCTCGGCGTTTTTGACTTGCATCATTATAGGCAGGTTGCCTTGGTATACAAGCGCCCGCCGCACCTTAATGGCACGGCGGGCGATTTTCTACGCATGCTTCATCGCGTGGGGCGGGGTGTGGGGCGCGCGTGGCTTGCGGTGCGCGGTGCCCGTGGCTTGCAGCCGGCCCGGCGATGGATGCGTTACTGGATGCGAGTTCGGCAGTAGGGGCAGACCTTCCAGTGCGCGTCGAGCGGGCGATGGCAGCTGGGGCACACGTTACGAACCTGGGTGTCGCACACGGGGCAGACCACAAAGTCCTTCTCGATGGGAGCGCCGCACTGCGGGCAGGTGCCGTACTGGGCAAGCTGGCGCTCGCGCAGGGCCATGTCCAGCTCCTGCTCCTCGCGGTCGGCCGCGTAGGAGTGCGGGCGCAGGACCAGGTAGGCGATGAGGCCCACAAACGGGATGAGGGCGATGATGCCCCATGCCACGTAGGCGCTGGCGCCGCGGCGGCGAGCGTCGATGAACACATAGACGACCGACAGCACGTACAGGGCGATGATAAAGCCCACGAAGGCATAGATGACGCCCATAAGCTGCGGTGACATGAGCTCGTTGATGTATTTGGACATTGAGGTGTACCTTTCGGAATATTTACAGTCCGGTCAAGTTTACCACGGGGTTTGTTCATATGGGACCACGGCTGGGTACGGGGCCGGCGCGGACACAAACATCTCAATCTGTAACAGGTGGAAGCGGAATCCGGGTTTAGATGTTACAGAACGAGACAAACGGATGTGCCGCCGAGCAAACGTCTCGATCTGTAACACGTAGGACCGTAATTCCCCTCTTACTGTTACAGATCAAGACGAACGGACAGACCGCAAGTCAAATGTCTCGAACTGTAACAACTAGGGGTCAGAAACCCTTCCATCTGTTACAGATCAAGACAAAGGAAAACGTCCAATCTCAATATCTCAATCTGTAACAACAACTCGGCAAAAACAGGTCTAACTGTTACAGATTTAGACATTCGAAAACGACTGATGGGTTCATCTAAATCTGTAACATCTAGACCCCAAAACGGTCCCCAGATGTTACAGAACGAGACAGAAAAATCTCTCCCTGACTTTAAATCTCAATCTGTAACACATAGGACCGATTTTCTCCTCTTACCGTTACAGATCGAGACAAGCGGAGGACCCGCCTGGCAAACGTCTCGATCTGTAACATCCGGAAGCCAACTCTTCTGCTTACTGTTACAGAACGAGACAAACTTCTGACACCAGGGGCGGCAGACGAGGTCATCGATGGTCCTGAGTCTCCTCTCGCCTGCCGTTGGCGGGTGTTGCGGGGCTGTTCGCCGCATTGCCGTCGCGCAGGCAGTGCGAACACCGTAGGATAGTCCTATTGACAGCCTGTCAACTCGTCTGGGAGGCACTGTGACAGAAACGTTTGATATCGCGATTGTGGGCGCGGGCATCACCGGGTGCGCCATCGCGCGGCAGCTCGCGCGCTATGACTTGTCCATTTGCGTGGTCGAGGCGGCCAACGATATCGCGCTGGGCGCGTCAAAGGCCAACGGCGGCCTGGTGCATGCCGGCTACGATCCGGCGCCGGGCACCGTAAAGGCTCAGGTCAACGCCCGGGGCTGCGAGCTGTATGGCACCTGGGCCCAGGAGCTCGGCTTTTTGTTTTGCCGCACCGGGTCAATGGTGCTGGGCTTTAACGACGAGGACCGTGCACACCTGGAGAAGCTGCGTAGCAACGGCCTTGCCAACGGCGTGCCCGAACTGGCGATTATCGATCCCGAGCGAATCCACGAGCTGGAACCGCGCGCATGTGCCAAGGCGACGTGCGCGCTGTGGTGCCCCTCGACCGGTTTTGTCGATCCATTTGAGGTCGCCATCGCCGCGCTGGAGAATGCCGTGGCCAACGGGGTGACGTTTATGCGCTCCGCACCGGTGGAAGCGATTGAGGTTGCTAGTGGCAAGGCTACCGACGGGGCTGCGCGCTTTACGTTTGTAACGCCTGCCGGCGATGTGCGCTGCCGTTATCTGATCAACGCCGCGGGCAACGGCGCCGCCGACATCTCGCATATGGCGGGCGCCGAGGAGTTCCAGATGGTCTGGCGCCAGGGAAACATTGTGGTGCTGGACAAGGAGTCTCGCGCGCTCATGCCGCTCTACCCCGTGCCCACGCCGGTGTCCAAGGGCGTTATCGTCACAGGCACCGTGCACGGCAACACCGTGATCACCGCGACCGCCGCCGTGCGCGAGCCGGGCGACACGCAGACCTATGCAAGCGATGTGAACGCGCTGCTGACCGGCGCGCGAAAGCTGGTTCCCGATCTGGACACGCGCCGCATGGTGCGCGCGTTTGCCGGCGGGCGTCCGGTCATTAAAGGGACGAACGACTTCTTTATTGGTCAATCAGCCGTGGTGTCGGGGCTGTTCCAGGCGGCAGGCATTCAGTCGCCGGGCGTGGCGAGCGCGCCAGCCATTGCCGAGCGCATGGAGCAGGTGCTGCGCGATGCCGGTGTGACCCTGCGCGAGCGGGACGATTGGGACCCAATTCGCCGCGCACCGGACGACTTTGACCGTGCGCCGCTTGCGCGCAAGGAGGAGCTCATTGAGTCCGACCCCGCATGGGGACAGATCGTCTGCCGCTGCGAGACGGTGCCCGAGGCCGAGATTGTTGCTGCGATCCGGCACCGCCCGGGCGCGATTTCGGTCGAGGGCGTCAAACGCCGCTGCCGCGCAGGCATGGGCCGCTGCCAGAGCGGCTTTTGCCAGAGCCGCGTGGTGGCGATTCTGGCCCGCGAGCTGGGGTGTGACCCCAGCGAGGTGCTGCTGGAGGACACTGGCTCGTGGCTCGTTGAGGGACCTTTGAAGGGGGTGCGCTAGGATGGCGGAATTCAAATCGAGCGCAATTGATAGCGATGCCGTTGAGGCAGCACCTAAGCAGGCCTTCGACGTGGTCGTCATAGGAGGCGGACCTGCCGGCATGGCGGCCGCGCTTGCCGCGCACAAGGCCGGCGCGCGTGTGGCCATCGTGGAGCGCGAGCAGCATCTGGGAGGCATCCTGCGCCAGTGCATCCACCCCGGCTTTGGCCTATCGCACTTTAAGCAGGAGCTCACCGGCCCCGAGTATGCACAGCGCTTTATCGACCAGGTGCGCACGACCAACATTGCGCTGTTCTTGGACAGCATGGTGCTTGGAATTGATTCGGGCGCGTCCACGAAAGACGCCGCACTCCACACCGTCACGCTCATGAGCCCCACCGGTATGCTGCAGCTCACCGGGCGTGCGGTCGTCCTTGCCATGGGTTGCCGCGAGCGTACCCGCAGCGAGATCAAGATTCCCGGCAGCCGACCCGCCGGCGTGTTTACGGCCGGCCTGGCGCAGCGATACATCAATATCGAGAACCTCAAACCCGGCTCGCGCGCCGTCATTTTAGGCTCGGGCGACATCGGGCTGATCATGGCGCGCCGCTGCACGCTCGAGGGAATTTCGGTCGAGGGCGTGTACGAGCTCATGCCCTACGCCAACGGCCTGCGCCGCAACGTCAAGAACTGCCTGGACGACTTTGGCATTCCGCTGCATCTGTCTACCACGGTCACGCGCGTGATCGGGCACGACCGCGTGGAGGCCGTCGAAGTGAGCCAGGTCGATGAGCATCTGGCGCCCATTCCGGGGACCGAGCGCGTCGTTCCGTGCGACACTCTGCTGCTCTCGGTGGGCCTGATTCCCGAGAACGAGCTTTCGGTTGCCGCGGGCGTGGAGCTGGACCCACGCACGCGCGGCGCCGTAGTGGACCAGAGCCTGCAAACGGGCGTGCCGGGCATCTTTGCCTGCGGCAACGTGCTGCACGTGCACGACCTGGCCGACAATGTGACGACCGAGTCCGAGCGTGCCGGCGCAGCTGCGGCGGCGTGGGCGTTGGGCGGCGACGCAGGGGCAAACGCTGCGGGCACGGGTTGCCAGCTCACAGTCTCCCCTGCCGGCATCGCAGGCTACGCACTGCCGGGACGTATTACGGCTGTCGGGCTCACTAAGCTCAACTTCCGTGTACGCCGCCCGGTCGATGCTTCCCGCGTGCGCATTCTCGCAAACGGCGAGGAACTGCTTGCAGGCAAGGTCCGCCCGTTTAAACCGAGCGTCATGGAAAGCTTCCCGCTGCCGGCAAAGGTGATTCAGCGCGCACTCGACCTGGGTGTTAGCGAGATTGTCCTGTCCGTTGACCCTATTGAGGAGGCGTAGAGTCATGAGCACAAACGCGATTGAAACGCTGCAGTTCAACTGCACCACCTGCCCATCCGAGTGCCTCCTGACCGTGGAGGTCGAGCGCAGCCCAGACGGCGCCGTGGTAGAGGTGCGCTCCGTAACCGGCAACAGCTGCCCACGCGGTGATAAGTTCGCACATCAGGAGCTCACCTGCCCCATGCGCGTGCTCACCACCACGGTGGCCGTATCCGGTGGCGATGAGGCGCTGCTGCCCGTGCGCACGACCGAAGCCATCCCGCTGGCACTCCATGCCCAGGCCATGGACCTCATCCGCGGCCTGGTCGTCAAAGCCCCCATCCGTATGGGCGACATCGTGCTGGAAGACCTTCTCGGCACCAACATCGACCTCATCGCCAGCATGGACATCGACCGAGCCTGAGTAGCCAATTAGGGACGGAACTCTTTTAGCTACCCCGCCATCCACCCCGCCCCTCCTCAATTGCGGTGAAATAGTTCCTGATTTCCGCCAAAACCCCGGCATCCAGGAATTATTCCACCGCAACTATCCTTGGAATTGGTATTTAGCTTGTGCCTACTTTAGTGCCATTTCAAAACTATGCCGGATTACGGGGCTGATTCGGAGACCCCCATCCATACCGGCAATTTTCGATTTTTGATAAGCCGTCTACCTGCGGTTTTAATTTCGCGATTTCTCCCATGGTCAAGTATTACAGGTCGAGCCCCGTAATCCGCCATACTTTTGAAACCAGCTAATTCGGGACGGGCCTCTTATGACTACTTTTGCCCGAACGTTCACTCAAATGATTTTTCTGGGACGGGGATTAAATAATCATTCGGCACCCATTGATTATTTAATCCCCGTCCCAGAAAAATCATTCCGCATGTTTGACGCAGCTAAAATAGCCCCATCCCAAATTGACTACCCTAGCGTTGGGGATACCATGGTGGCACCCTAGCGAAAGGATGTTTCATGGCACATGTCGATGACCAGCGTGTGGCGCGCGTGCTCGATGCGCTCGAGGCTCAGCACCCCGGCGCGCAGCTGCTCGTAAACGACCCGTGGTCGATTTATTACCTGACCGGCTTTTATGCCGATATGTTCGAGCGTTTTTGCGGTGTGCTGCTCGCGCGCGATTGCGAGCCTGTGATCTTGGTCAACGCGCTGCATCAGCTGCCCGAGTATGACAATGCCTGCGTCGCCTACCACAACGACACCGACGTCGTGGCCGACGCCATCGCACGCGAGGTCAATCCTGCCAAGCCTCTCGGCATCGACACCGTTATGCGCTCCGGCTTTTTGATGCCCCTTATGGATCGTCACGCCGCGAGCGAGTTCTTCCTAGGCGACTTTGCCGTCACCGCCGCACGCACCCACAAGGACGAAGCCGAGCAGGAGCTCATGCGTGTGTCCTCGGCCGCCAACGACACCGTGATGGCCGACGCCATCAAGCTCGTTCACGAGGGCGTGACGGAGCGCGAGATTGCCGACCAGATGCTCGGCCTGTACCGCAAACACGACTGCGAGGGCTTTAGCTTTCCGCCCATCGTGAGCTTTGGCACCAACGCCGGAGACCCGCATCACGAGCCCGACGACACCGTGCTCAAGCGCGGCGACGTGGTGCTGTTCGACATTGGCGGACGCCACCGCAACTACTGCTCGGACATGACACGCACATTCTTTTGGGGCGAGACGGACGAGGAGACGGCACGCATCTACGACATCGTGCGCCGCGCCAACGAGGCCGCCGAGGCGCTCATTGCACCGGGTGTGCGCATGTGTGACCTGGACCGTGCCGCGCGCGACGTGATTGAGGACGCTGGCTACGGCAAGTACTTCACGCATCGCCTGGGCCACTCGATCGGACTGCAGGACCACGAGCCAGGCGACGTTTCCCTTGTCAACGAACAGGTCGTAGAGCCGGGCATGACGTTCTCCATCGAGCCGGGCATCTACCTCCCCGGCCACACCGGCGTCCGCATCGAGGACCTTGCCCTGGTTACCGAGTCCGGCGTCGAGATTCTCAACGCCTACCCCCACGATCCGGTCCGCCTCGACTAGCCCTTACCCAATAGCCCCTCAATAAGTTGCGGTGGAATAGTTCCCAGATTGGCCCATAGAGGCATAATCCAGGAACTATTTCACCGCAACTGCCATGGGGCCAAGTCGACCAATTTGAAAGCCTAGAGATGCGCCACGAAAACTGGCTATCTACTACGTTTAACCCGCATGGGTCGACCATACCCGCGTTTTCGTAAAACTGGCAAACCATCTACCTGCGTTTTTAATTTTGCATTTTTCGGCGTGGTCGAGGGTATCCGCTAAAACGTAGTAGATAGGCCCATTTCGTGGCGAGCGGGCCAAATTAGCTACCCGGCAAATGGGGTTAGCGCAGCAGACCGGCAACTTCGCCGGCTAGGGTGATGGTGCCGGCGGCTACGAAAGGCTGATCTGCGGCATCGAAGGCCGCGAGGGCCTCGGACACGCTAGGGTACACGCCAACAAGCTTGTCAGCGTCCACAAGTGCGGCGAGCTCCTCTGCCGGTAGGGCGCGATCGGAATCGGTCTGGGTTACGACCACGCGCGGGAAGGCCGGGATCAGCACATCGACGATGCCCGCCACATCCTTGTCGGCCAGCGCGGCGCACAGCAGCGTGGGGCGATTCTCCACGCACGAGTCGATCTCGTCCAGCGCGCTCACAAAGTTCTCGCAGCTCTGAGGGTTATGGCAGGCGTCGATCAGCTTGAGCGGATCGGTCCCCAGCACATCAAAGCGACCCGGCGTGGGGCAGCCCATAAGCGAAGCGTCGAGCGCATCGTGGTCGAGCTCGCGGCCCAGATAGCCCTCGCAGAGCATAATCGCGCACGCGGCATTCTGCGGCTGGTAGGCGGGCTTGACCATGCTCGACGTATAAATTGCACGCGGCGTGGTGCAGCTAAACTCCACCGTATCGCCCACATGCGCCGGCACCTTGGTCGTGGCGTGGCTCACCACCAGCGGAACCACACCGCACTCGCGACAACGGGCATCCATCACGCGCTGAACGCTCGACTCGTGCGTACCCTCACCCAGCACAACCAGACGACCGGGCTTGATGACCGCAGCCTTCTCCCCCGCAATGGCCTCAAGCGTGTCACCCAGGATGCGCGTGTGGTCGAGGCCGATGCCCGTAATGGCAACGGCGACGGGATCGGTCGCACTCGTGGCGTCCCAACGGCCGCCCATGCCGACCTCGAGCACAGCAACGTCCACTGCAGCCTCGGCAAACACCACCAGCGCGGCAGCCGTCAGCAGGTCAAACGGCGTGATGGTGTACGCGCGCTCCCCCGCCGCCACACGACGAGCATTCACGCGATGCCCCGCCTCGACGGCAGCAGAAACGCCACGGGCAAACGCCCCATCGCTCACGACGCGCCCATCGACCTCCATGCGCTCGGGATAGCGCACCAACTGCGGAGACGTATACAGTGCGGTCTTTAACCCCTCACAGCGAAGGATGGCAGCCGAAAAACGCGTGGTCGAAGTCTTGCCATTGGTACCGGCAACCTGAATGCAATCGAAATGCTCGTCCGGACGTCCCAGCTCATCGAGCATATCGACAACCGTCTCGAGCAGAGGCCCAGCATCCCCAGAAATCCGCCCCGTATCAGCAGCCAGCCCAACAGCCTCACCAAACGAAAGCAAGTCAAACGAAAAAGGAACGACATACGACCCAGAACGCTTAGGCATAAACCAAAGTCCCCCATAACAGAAAAAGAGGCCCACCAAAAAGAATGAGCCCCTCGCGTTGACAATATCAGCTTCTATCCGCTTGCAGCGAAATCAAGGCCACAACCAAGTGGCCCTACCAGGCAGCGAACGCCCCCGTAACCGCTATGGGAGCGGTTTGGGGCTTTGCTCGATACAAGTTCCGCACGAGCCGAAGGCCACTTAATGTGGCCTTCGTGCGAGCAGGACTGCCCGAGCAGGAAACCTTATGCCCCGCCCCTCCGGAGCCACACGGGAGCCACCGCTAAGTTATCCCCTGGCATTCAGAAAATCTAAGTGCCAAAAAATAAGATTTTTTGACTCCGTGTTGTATAACCCGCCATTCGTGGGTACCATTCAACGCGTACGCAAACGAAGTAGGGAAACCCGCGCGGCCCAACCGCGCGGCCCAAAAAGGAGGAAACAAGCATGTCGTCTTTGAAGCCGCTTGCAGATCGCGTCCTGGTCAAGCCCGACGAGGCCGAGCAGAAGACCGCTTCTGGTCTGTACATCGCCAGCAACGCTCAGGAGAAGCCGCAGCGCGGCACCATCGTTGCCGTTGGCGCCGGTAAGGTCAATGACAAGGGCGAGCGCATCCCCATGGACGTTCAGGTCGGCGACGTTGTCATCTACGGTAAGTTCGGTGGCAACGAGGTCAAGGTCGACGGCGAGAAGTATCTGCTGATGCGCGCCGACGACATCTACGCCGTCGTCGAGGCCTAGTCTCGTCGGAATCTCTGATTCGTCTTTGAACGCGTCCGCCGTATAAGACTCGGAAACGGCGACGCGAGTCACATTTCTTTTGGAGGATTACCTACCATGGCAAAGAACATTACGTTCAACACCGATGCCCGCGCCAAGCTCGCAAAGGGCGTCAACACTCTGGCCGACGCCGTTACCGTCACCATGGGCCCCAAGGGCCGCTACGTTGCGCTGCAGCGCACGTTCGGTGCCCCGACCATCACCAACGACGGCGTTTCCGTCGCTAAGGAGATCGAGCTCGAGGACAACATCGAGAACATGGGCGCTCAGCTGGTGAAGGAGGTCGCCACCAAGACCAACGACACCGTGGGTGACGGCACCACCACCGCAACCCTGCTCGCTCAGGCTATCGTCAACGACGGTCTGCGCAACGTCGCCGCTGGCGCCAACCCGCTGGCCATCCGTCGCGGCATCGACAAGGCCGTCAACGCCGCCGTCGCCGAGATGAAAAAGCAGGCCAAGCCGGTCGAGACCAAGGAGCAGATCGCTTCCGTCGGCACCATCTCCGCTGGTGACCCCGAGGTTGGCGAGAAGATCGCCGAGGCCATGGAGGTCGTGGGCAAGGACGGCGTCATCACCGTCGAGGATTCCCAGACGTTCGACATTACCATCGACACTGTCGAGGGCATGCAGTTCGACAAGGGCTATGTCTCCGCTTACTTCGTCACGGACAACGACCGCATGGAGGCCGTGATGAAGGACCCGTACATCCTCATCACCGACCAGAAGATCTCCAGCGTTCAGGACATCATGCCTGTTCTCGAGGCTGTCCAGCGCGCTGGCCGTGGCCTGCTCATCATCGCTGAGGACATCGACGGCGAGGCCCTGCCCACCCTCGTCCTCAACAAGATCCGCGGCGCCCTCAACGTCTGCGCCGTCAAGGCCCCGGGCTACGGCGATCGCCGCAAGCGCATCCTCGAGGACATCGCCGTCCTCACCGGTGGCCAGGCTGCCCTGGACGAGCTGGGCGTGAAGGTCGCTGACATCACCGCCGATATGCTCGGTACCGCTAAGTCCGTCACCATCTCCAAGGACAACACCGTCGTCGTCGGCGGCGCTGGCTCCAAGGAGGCCATCGACGCCCGTATCGCTCAGATCAAGGGTGAGATGGAGAACACCACCTCTGACTTCGATCGCGAGAAGCTCCAGGAGCGCCTGGCCAAGCTCTCCGGTGGCGTTGCCGTCATCAAGGTCGGCGCTGCTACCGAGTCTGAGCTCAAGGAGATCAAGCATCGCGTCGAGGACGCCCTGCAGGCTACCCGCGCTGCTGTCGAGGAGGGCATTGTCGCTGGCGGCGGCGTCGCCTTCATGGACGCTGCTCCTGCGCTCGACGCTGTTGAGATCGACGACCCCGAGGAGAAGATTGGCGTCGATATCGTCAAGAAGGCTCTGACCGCTCCGGTCGCTACCATCGCCAAGAACGCTGGCTTTGAGGGCGCTGTCGTGGTCGACAAGGTTGCCGAGCTGCCTGCTGGCCAGGGTCTCAACTCTGCCAACGGCGAGTGGGGCGACATGATCGAGATGGGCGTCCTCGACCCCGTCAAGGTCAGCCGCGTCACCCTGCAGAACGCTGCTTCTGTCGCCAGCCTGATCCTCATCACCGAGGCCACCGTCTCCGATGTGCCCAAGAACACTCAGCTTGAGGACGCTATCGCTGCTGCCACCGCTGGTCAGCAGGGCGGCGGTATGTACTAAGGCCGACAAGGTCTAGAACTCCCACCGGGAATCCGGGGGCGGGATGGGGGTTTCTCTCCGGAACGTCCTCGGACATGCAAAGAGGCTCCGCAT
>UQKY01000053.1 GCA_900541785.1 uncultured Collinsella sp. | reverse complement strand
CCTGGTGACCACATCACCATCGAGGGCGACCTCATCCACCCGATCGCCATGGAGGAGGGTCTGCGCTTCGCTATCCGCGAGGGTGGCCACACCGTCGGTTCGGGCATCGTCTCCACGATCATTGAGTAAATTAGCTCTTTGATATAGCTGACTTAGAGAACCCGGCACTTATATGGGTGCCGGGTTCTTTTCTGCAATGAATATTGAGCCGTTGCTGGTGTCGAGAGGATCGATAATGGTCCTGGGTGCACCGTCGATTAGATCTCGTTGGCTCCATTGATGTGTTCCAAATATGAATGGGTTCACCGAGAACCAATTGATTCGAGGTTTTCGTTGACAGCACTTACGTAGAGCTGATAAAGTATCAACTCGTGCCCGTACGGGGCGGAAATGAAAGGTTCAGGATACATGCGTACTCTAGTTACTCTTGCGTGCACTGAGTGCAAGCGCCGCAACTATACGACCACCAAGAACAAGTCGACCATGCCTGATCGTATGGAGATCAAGAAGTATTGCCCCTGGTGCCGTCACCACACGCTGCACAAAGAGACTCGCTAGTCTCTAGTCACATACGCCAGTAGTTCAATTGGTAGAGCATCGGTCTCCAAAACCGAGTGTTGAGGGTTCGAGTCCTTCCTGGCGTGCCAGTCATTATTCCGTAAGCTCCCACTTGGGGGCTTACGGTTTACTCATGTATAAGCGCATTGCGCGGAGGTAACCCAAATGGCCAACAAGAAGAACAAGAAGAAGGCTCAGCAGCCGGCACCTGCCAACAAAGCTGCCGCCAACTCCAAGGTTGAGGCCAAGAAGGCCGTTGCCAAGAAGAACGAGAAGGCTGCGAAGTCCAAGAAGAACGAGAAGCCTGGTTTCTTCGCCCGCACCAAGAAGTATTTCGCTTCGGTCAAGTCCGAGATGAAGCGTGTCACGTGGCCCGATAAGAAGGAGCTCGTGAACTACTCGGTCGTCGTTTGCGCTTCTCTGATCGTCGTCGGCGTCGTCATCGCTCTGCTCGATGCTGGCTTTGGCGAGGCTCTTGCTCTGTTCTCTGGATTGAGGGGCTAAACCATGTCTAAGCGTTGGTACGTCGTTCACACTTACTCTGGATACGAGAACCGCGTTAAGTCCGATCTCGAGCATCGCATCGAGACTATGGGCATGCAGGACCGTATCTTTGATATCGAGATTCCTATGGAGCGCGTCACCGAGATTAAAGAGGGTGGCAAGCGTGAGACCAAGGATTCCAAGATCTTCCCGGGTTATGTCCTGGTCCGCATGGAGATGGATGACGATGCTTGGACGTGTGTTCGTAACACGCCCGGCGTCACCGGTTTCCTAGGCGGCAACGGCAAGCCCGCTCCGCTTTCCCGCGACGAGTACAACAAGATGACTCGTCGTCCTGGTAAGGGCGATTCGCCCAAGCGCACCTCGGTTGATATTGAGGTCGGTACGTCCGTCCGCGTCACCGATGGCCCGCTTACCGACTTTGATGGCAAGGTCTCCGAGGTTAACACCGAGGCTGGCAAGCTCAAGGTCACGCTGATGATCTTTGGCCGCGAGACGCCGGTCGAGCTCGACTTTAACCAGGTCGCTGTCATCGCTTAAATTTTCGTCCGTTCGCGCGAGCGTGCTTCTTCTGTGACTGCTCATCTCAGGAGTGCTTCTAACACGTGCGTGCTTACGATATAGCAAGTACTTCACACTCGTGATTCGAAAGGAATGACCATGGCTGAGAAGAAGGTTGCCAACGTCATTAAGCTCCAGATTCCTGCTGGTGCAGCTAACCCCGCTCCTCCCGTCGGCCCCGCCCTGGGCGCTGCTGGCGTGAACATCATGCAGTTCTGCCAGGCCTTTAACGCCGAGACGCAGGACAAGAAGGGCGACATCATCCCCGTTGAGATCTCTGTCTACGAGGATAAGTCCTTCTCCTTCATCACCAAGACCCCGCCGGCGGCTCACCTCATCAAGAAGGAGCTGAACCTCAAGTCTGGTTCCGCTAAGCCCCAGGCCGACAAGGTTGGTCAGCTCTCCCAGGAGCAGCTCACCAAGATCGCCGAGATCAAAATGCCGGACCTCAATGCCAACGACATTGACGCCGCCAAGAAGATCATCGCCGGTACCGCCCGTTCCATGGGCGTCACCATCGCTGAGTAGCGATTTCTTTAGGTAATGACGGGCGCTCCGACCGGGGCGCCCGTTATATGTGTGCAATAGGGCACACGATACGATGTGGGAGGGCTCACGCCCGTTTAACCACAGGAGGTAATGCACATGGCTAAGCATGGTAAGAGCTATAACGCCGCTGCCGAGAAGATCGACCGCGCCACGCTCTACACCCCCCTTCAGGCTGCCAAGCTCATCAAGGAGCTCGACACCGCCAAGTTCGACGAGACCGTCGAGGCCCATTTCCGTCTGGGCATCGATACTCGTAAGGCTGACCAGAACATCCGTGGTTCCATCTCCCTGCCCCACGGCACCGGCAAGACCGTTCGTGTTGCCGTCTTCGCCGAGGGCGAGAAGGCTCGCGAGGCCGAGGCTGCCGGCGCCGACATCATCGGTTCCGACGAGCTCGTCGCCCAGATCCAGAAGGGCGAGATCAACTTCGATGCCGCTATCGCTACGCCGAACATGATGGCCAAGGTTGGCCGCATCGGTAAGATCCTTGGTCCCCGTGGCCTCATGCCGAACCCCAAGCTCGGCACCGTGACCATGGACGTCGCCAAGATGGTCTCTGAGCTCAAGGCCGGCCGCGTTGAGTACCGCGCCGACCGTTACGGCATCTGCCACGTGCCCCTGGGCAAGAAGTCCTTCTCTGAGCAGCAGCTCGTCGAGAACTACGCTGCCCTGTACACCGAGATTCTGCGCGTCAAGCCCTCTTCTGCTAAGGGCAAGTACGTCAAGTCCATCTCTGTGTCTTCCACCATGGGCCCTGGCGTCAAGGTCGATCCCGCTGTCCAGCGTGACTTCCTGGCTGAGTAACTAACAGTTACTGCCTGAGCAAAGCAAGCATTGCTAAAGAAACCCGGTTCTGCCTCGTGCAGGACCGGGTTTCTTGCTATCGCGTGCCAAAACCACCTCAAAGGGGTCAGCGTCCCCTTTGAGGTGGTTACCAGGGTGTTCTGGCGGTTGAGGACTCTATGGCTTCGTGGCGTTTGAGCTCGCGGCGCATGGTTTGCGAATTGAGCCAGGCTGCCTGCCAGCCGCGGATGGGGTAGCGCGTCTGGTCGAGCTCAAACTGCGTATAGCCGCAGGCGTTGATGATAGTCGTTCCACACGCATGCTGCCGTTCGCGCTGAAAATCGCAACCGTAGCTTTGGTGCACATGCCCGTGCACCATGTAGTCGGGATTCCAGGATTCGAGTGCTGTGTTAAAGCACTCGAATCCTCGATGCGGCAGATCGTCCAGATCACCCATACCGGCGGCGGGTGCATGGGTAAGCAGAATGTCGCACCCGCCGACCATCCTAACCTTACGCGACAGCTTACGCATGCGCTTGGACATCTCGCGTTCGGTGTACATGTTGGCGCCGTCGCGATAACGCATGGACCCGCCAAGGCCTGCAATGCGAATCCCTCGGTACGTGTACACGCTGTCTTCTACGCAGATACATCCGCCCGGTGCATGACGTGCGTAGCGGTCATCGTGATTGCCGCGCACGTAGATGAGCGGTTTGTTGATGACCGTAACCAAAAACTCAAGATAGTCCGGGTCCAGATCGCCGGCGGACAAAATCAGGTCGACTCCCTCAAAGCGTTCCTTGCGAAAGCACTCCCAAAGGCATCGTTCTTCGGTATCGGCTATGGCAAGGATTTTCATAGGGCAGGGACTTTCGGCTCATCGTCGAGCTGCGGAATGGTGCCTACCACGTTGTCCGCCAGCCAATTCATCTCGACAATCTGCGTGCTCGGCAGCGGAGGGAAGCCTTCGATCTGTACCACGCCGTTCTGGCTGTGGAGCTCGCCGCCAAAGGGGTTGATGGATCCCTCAACAATGCCATTGCGGAGGAGCTGAACAAGCTTGCGCGTCTGATAAGGCAGGCCCGGAGCGTAGCGAATGTCGATAACGCCGGAGCTCATGCCGTACCAGTAGTTGACGGCGCGCACTTGGTTGTCGTCGCTGGTCTCGTCCCACGTGCCGTGAAGAAGGCTGCGAACGATGAGCTCGTAGTAACGGCCCCAGTTCCATACGGGCATGGCGATGCCGGTGACTTTGCCGTCGACCAAGCGGTGAAGCCCGTAGGCCGTTGGGTCTTCGAGCGACTTTGACATGTCAGCGCCGGTCATGACGCTTACGCCTTCGCGGCACATGGCTTCGGCAAGACCACCGGCGGGAACATCGCCCCAGGTGAGGATGACCTGCGCGCGCGGGTCGAGCAGCGAGGCGCCAATCGCAAAGGCGTTGATCTCGCTGAGTGCGCCCGAGGCGAAGACCGACGCGTGGTAACCGATGCGGTGGTTGTCCGCCATGCTGGCCGCAAGGGCGCCCAGCAGAAACTTGGCCTCGTACATCTTGCCAAAGTACGAACGGACGCTTTGATGGGGAAGGCCGATAGAGCAGTTGAGGAACCGAACCTGGGGATACTCAACGGCAGCCCTGAGCGTGTATTCCATCAGGCGGTGCGAGGTCGAGAAGATGACGTTTGCTCCATGTTTGACAGCCGTTTCCACGGCGGCGTAGAACACATCCGGATCGTGACAGTCCTCGAACGCCTCGGTGCGCACGATACCGCCAAAGTGCTCATCGAGATACTGACGCCCTTGGTCGTGCAGGCTGTCCCAGCTCGACGTCGCACAGGGGAACTCATGGATAAAGGCGATGCGCAGGGGGTTGGCCGTCGAGTAGACGGTCTTGCCCATAAAGAAGTTGAGCACGCCAGAGGTGGACTTGGCGGGCGTCTCCTCCTCGTCGACGCTCGGTGCTTCGACAAGATCGACCTTGTCCTCGTCATTTTTGCCGGCAATGACCAGCTCGCGCCAGATCTTGCACAGGCGGTTTACGACGATATCCGTCGCCGTATCCAGCAGGCGGTCCTGGTTGTACACATTGAGGTAGACGAGCATGGCGTCGGCGGGCGTAATGTCCAGGTGATCGCCGCCTGCGCGAAGGTAGGCACGCTTAAAGAGCAGGAAAGTGTGGCGCAGGTAGTCGACCTTTTTCTGCGTCCATTTTTCGATAAGGTTCTGACCGAGCATCTTGGCGAGCGTTTCGTAGCTTCCCTCACGCGAGAACTCGATCTCGTATAGGGGGCAGACGCGCCAAAACGCGCAGAACTCGCCGTACAGGCGGCTTTCGACGGAATCCCATGTGCCGGGGTAGAGACGGGTGACCTTGGCCGAAACCGTCGGGGCGTCTAGGAATTTGAGGACACTGACGCGTTTGTTGCCTTCCTGGACATAGAACCGATGCATGAACTCGGTGACGATGATGGGGTCGCGATAGCCCTCGGTTACCTGGATGTCGTAGAGGTTGGACCACTTGCGGGCGAACTCGGTGCTAAACGGAAGCAGGGGCATAAAGTTACACGAAAAGGCGGACTGACGGCCTTTGGTGACCGTGCCGACGACCATTTCGAGCGGAATATCCCGCAGGCCGACATTCTCTCGCTGACCTAAGGGGAGCTGAGCAACCAAGCTGTCGAGGTCCGTAAGGTATGGATGCTCGCTTTGGCTAATGGCGCGTCGGCGTCCTTGCTCGCCGCGCTTGCGTGCTTGACGATAGGCCTCTTCCATGATGTTGCTCCCTTAGTCGTTTAAACAACTATATAAACCATGGTACCACGAATGAAAACCACCACAAAGGTGCCTGTCCCTTTTTGGCGGGTTAGGCGATGATAGGGGCGATGGCGCGGATGCAGGCGTCGGCTGCCGTGAAGGTGGTGCTGTCGTCGCTGACGATAAAGATGATCTTTCCCTTGATGCTAAAGTCGCCGATTTCGCTAAAGAGCACGTAGGGCTCTTTGTCAAAGCCCGAGATGGGAAGCACGGCGGCCTTGGTGGCATCGGTGAGCTCGTCTGCCAGCGCGTCAAGGGAAGCCCACTTGGACGTGTCCTTTACGGCAACGGGCACGGCCACGCGCCCAAAGGGCATCAAATGCACGAGCGTGTTCTTGGAGATGTTGGAGTTGGGCACAATGATGGTCTGTCCACAGGCATCCTCAATCGTTGTATGGCGCCAAGTGATGTCTTGGACCACGCCGGATACGCCGCCGACCTCGATATTGTCGCCGGGTTTGATGATGCCCATAAAGGTCACCTGCATGCCGCCGATAAGGTTTGACAGCGTGTCCTGAAAGCCGAGCGAGATGGCGATGCCGCCGACGCCAAGAGCGGCGACGAGGGCGTTTGCATTAATGCCAAAACAGTTGTCGAGGATAAAGCTGCCGCCGATCATCCAGATGACGGCGCGCGCGATGTTGATGAAGATACTCGATGCCGGTAGCGGGTTATCGTCTCGGTTAAGCAGATGGTTCAGGGTCTTGGATACGACCTTGGCGGCGACGGCGGTGCCTATCGCCAAGATGACGGCCCAGATGATGTTGTGGACCCACCGTTGCTCAAAGAAATGAAGAATCGGCTCAAACAATTCCATGTAGGGAAAACCTCCTAATGATCGTCCAACCATGATACCCACCAAGAAGCCCGTCCGATCAAATTCGGACGGGCTTCTGTGCTCGATATAAAGTTTACGCGGTGGGGCTGCAAGGCCCGGCGGTGTAGCTTAGCGTCGACGCTTCCAGATAATGCCGAGCATGATGACGATGATGCCGCCGATAAGGCACGCGCCAACTACTGCCAGCGTGCGGTCTCCCGTTGCGGCGAGCTTACCGGTTGTCTTCTTGGTGATGACCTTCGTGGTCGCCGTGTCCGTCTTAGGCGAGGGCTTAGGCGTCGGGGCCGGTGTGGGCGTGGGGTCCACGGCAGCGGAGCCAAAGCTGATGGTGCCGGCGAGCTCGGCCATCTTGCTCTCCCAGCCGTTCTGCCCAATCAGCGCCCTTAGCGCTGACTCACAGGCACCCCACTCGGTGTGTTTGGTGGCGTTTGCGAAGGTGGGGAAGTCGGTCGTGTTGGTAATGATGTAGTTGTTGGTGGCGACGGTATAGGTCTTGGCGGGGTCGAGCGTGCTGCCGTCTTTGGTGAGTGTGGCACTCACAATGCGCTTGCCTTCGGGCTGCGTCCAATCAATCGTCACGTTGATGCCGCCAAAGGAGAGAACGCTGCCAGAGTCATCGCGCCACTTGTACTTGTCTTGCGCCTCCTGCTCGGTGTGACCGGCCGCCACGTAGGCTTGCTGAAGCTCGTAGCTGTGATTGCACTCGTCGCTGATTTGTAGCGAGTGCTCGAGCGCTGCGAGGAAGTCCGCGCCGGTCATGGTCCAGGTCTCCACGGTGTTGCCGTAGGGCGAGATGGCGATGACGTTGCCAGCGGTCACGTTGCCCGCCGCGATGCCGCCGCGGATGCCGCCAGCGTTTTCGATAGCGAGGTCCGCGCCCGTCAGGGCAAGATAAGAGCCGCAAATCACGTGGCCGATGGTCTGGGCCTTGGTGGTGTCGCCCTCCTTGCTGGGACGGAAATCGGTGGTGCGCACCATTTCCCAACCATGCGTGCCTGCGGCGTCCTCGCCGTAGAAATGGTTGGTGGTGGATGTGCCGAGCACCTTGTTCGATTCGTTTTCAAAGTCCTCGTCGAGCGGCTTGATCTTGTTGCGGACGGCTTCAAGGCGGCTTTGGTAGTCGGAGCCCTTGTCGGGGTCTGCCAAAAGGTCGTTGACGTTCTTGGCGGTGTAGAGCTTCTCGTCGCTGCCGTCTGCAGGGGCCGTGACCGTGTCATCGTCGGTCGTCTCGGTGTCATTCGTGTCGTACTTGTACGGAATGGAAAGCAGCCCCACCTCGGCAAAGGCGCTGCCTGCCTCGACAACGTGGATCGTCTTGCCGTCGGCTCCCGTCACCTTCTCGTTAAGGTTGATGTGCTCGTGGCCTGCGATAAGGGCATCGACGCCACGGAGTCGCGTGGCAAAGGTCTTGGCGTCGAGCGTGTGCGCGATACACACAACAACATCGCAGCCCTCCCTGCGCAGCTGCTCTGCCTCGGTATTGATGGCGTTCGCGGCACTCGAGAAGCTGGTGCCCGCGACCAGGTCCGCGCGCAGCGAGGAACCTAGCGACTCATCCATGGCACCCACGACGCCGACCTTGATTTTGTAGTCGAATGTGGAGTGATCTTCGCTATCCTCCCAGGTGCGATCGAGCGTCTTCGTGATGCTCGAGCTCCATACGCCGCTCGTAGACTTCGCGTTCGCGCAGAGCATGGCGAAGGGCGTGCCGGTGGTGCTGTAGCCGGTCATGGTGCGGAGTTTGTCCGCACCGTAGCTCCAGTCGTGGTTGCCTGGCGTGGTCGCGTCGTAGCCGTCGGCGTAGAAGGTGTCCATGAGCTCGGCGATGCTCTTGCCCTCGCTCATGGTGGCAAAGGACTGCCCGTGGAAGGTATCGCCCGCATCGAGCAAAAGATCGGGGGCGCTGCTTTGGGCGCTATAGAGAACCGCCAGTCCGTCAAAGCCCACAGTGCCGGTGCCTTTGCTTGCGTTGTAGCTGTACTTGTAGCTGCAGTGGATATCGTTGGTGTGCATGACGGTCACAGAGCCGTCAATAGCGGCGGGCAGGTTCCCCGCGAAAGCGAGGCTTGGGATGCCTGCGAGCGCGCCGGCAAACAACGCGGCGGCTAACGCAAGGCGGGGGAGTCTTTTCATGGCAGTTTCCTTAGTCCTTAGCCAGAATGTCTGGTTGAATATCGGATTATCGACATAATATGCGAAAACCGCCGCAAGGGCGTCTGTCCCTTTGCGGCGGTTTTGACGTTTGCGCAGATAAAACCTACCAAAATAAACCTGTCCCTTTTTGGCAGGTTTTAGCTCAGCAGCATGCGGTCGTTGGCGAGCTCGCCGCCCGAGACCTCCTCGAACTTCTGCAGCAGGTCGGCTACGGTGAGCGACTTCTTCTCATTGCCCGCCACGTCGTAGATCACGTGGCCTTCGTGCATCATGATCAGACGGTTGCCCAGACGGATGGCGTCGTTCATGTTGTGCGTGACCATGAGCGTGGTCAGGTGGTTCTCGTCGACGATCTCCTCGGTCAGGTTAAGCACCTTAGAGGCCGTCTTGGGGTCGAGGGCCGCGGTGTGCTCGTCGAGCAGCAGCAGGCGCGGCCTGGTGAGCGTGGCCATCAGCAGGGTGAGTGCCTGGCGCTGGCCACCCGAGAGCAGGCCGACCTTGGCGTTGAGACGCGTGTCCAGACCAAGGTCCAGGCGCTTGAGCAGCTCGACGTACTCATCTTTCTCGGCCTTGGTGACGCCCCACGAAAGGCCGCGACGCTGGCCGCGACGCTTGGCTAGGGCCAGGTTCTCGGCGATCTGCATGTCGGCAGCGGTACCGCGCATGGGGTCCTGAAACACGCGGCCCAGGTACTTGGCGCGCTGCGACTCGCTCAGGCGCGAGATGTCGGTGCCGTCGAGCTCAATAACGCCCGAATCGAGCGGGTACACGCCGGCGATCATGTTGAGCAGCGTGGACTTGCCGGCGCCGTTGCCGCCGATCACGGTTACAAAGTCGCCGTCATTTAGGGTGAGGTCGACGCCGGTGAGCGCGCGCTTCTCGGTGACGGTGCCCTTGTTAAAGGTCTTCTTGACGTGCGAGAGCTTAAGCATCTGCCTCATCCCCCTTCGTGTAGGAGCTGCGGAGCTTATAGCGCTCCCAAACCACGGGCACGCACAGGGCCACGGCGACGATCACGGCGGAGAGCAGCTTCATGTCGTTGGCGTCCATGCCCAACTGCAGCACGATGGCGCGGATAAGGAAGTACACCACGGAGCCAAAGACGGCGGAGGCAAGACGGACGCTAAACTGCGTGAGGCCGCCGGGCAGCAGACGGCCGAGCACCTCACCGATGACGATGGCGGCAAGACCGATAACGATAGCGCCGGTACCCATGCCAATGTCGGCATACTTTTGGCTCTGGCAGATAAGCGCGCCAGAGAGGCCGATGAGGGCGTTGGAGAGCACGAGGGCGATCATCTTGGTGGAGTTGGTGTTGACGCCCAGAGCGCGGATCATGTACTCGTTGTTGCCGGTGGCGCGCAGCGCCGAGCCGATTTCGGTGCCAAAGAACCAATACAGGATGGCAACGATAGCCACGGCGAGCAGGATGCCCAAGATGATGGCAACGGTGGACTGCGGCAGACCGGTCATATTGCTGACGGCCGAGAACACGGTGCCCTTGGCAAGAATGGGCGTATTGGACTTGCCCATGATGCGCAGGTTGATGGACCACAGGCTGATCTGGGTGAGGATTCCGGCGAGGATCGCGGGAATCTCAAAGACGGTGGTCAAAATGCCCGTGACGGCGCCCGCGATGGCACCGGCGCACATGCCGGCCAGCACGGCGAGCAGCGGGTCGACGTTGTTATTGACGATGAGCACGGCGCAGACACAGCCGCCGAGGGCAAAGCTGCCGTCGCAGGTCATATCGGGAATGTCGAGCAGGCGGAACGTGATAAACACGCCAAGCACCATAATGCCCCAGAGGACGCCCTGCGAAACGGCGCCCTGCAATGCAATGAGCATGCTTCATACCTCCTAGGATAGGGTGGACACGTGATTTTCCATAATAGCGGTAACAATGCATAAAAGAGCTGCGGACAGACGTTTTGTTTTACCTGAAACAAGCAGGGCGGACGCCGGTCTACAGCGCCCGCCCCTGTGGCTCAGATATTGAATAACGCGGCTAAAGCGCGAGCACGGGCTCTAGACGCATGCCGCGTATGGCATTACGCGTCCAGGGCGGAAAGGTCGATGCCCAGGGCCTCGGCCATTTCGTCGTTCTTGACGACGACCAGGTCCTTGCTCGAGAGGTGCTTGATCGGCATATCCTCGGGCTTGGCTTCGCCCTTCAGGATCTTAACGGCCATCTCGCCCGCGGCGTAGCCCAGATCCTCGTAATTGATGGAGAGGGTGAACAGGCCGCCGGCCATGCACATGCCCTCCTCGCCAGTCACGAAGGGAAGCTTGTTCTCCTTGCAGATCTGGCCCACCTGCGAGGCGCCCGCGGCGATGGTGTTGTCGGTGGGGGAGTACAGCGCGTCGACCTTGCCCACGGCAGACTCGACGACGGACTGAATCTCGTTGGAGCTCGAGACGGTGAAATCGGTGTACTCGAGGCCCAGCTTGTCGAGCTCCTTCTTGGCGGCCTTGATCTGGACGTCGGAGTTGGACTCGGCGGTGCAGTAGAGCAGGCCGACCTTTTTAACGTCGGGCAGGACCTTCTGCATCATCTCGAGCTGCTCGGCGACCGGGGTGAGGTCGGAAGCGCCCGTGACGTTGGTGCCGGGCTTGTCGTTGTCCTGGACCAGGCCGGAGGCGGCGTAGTCGGTGATGGCGCAGCCCACGATGGGGATATCGGCCGTGGCGCCGGCGGCAGCCTGCGCGGCGGGCGTGGCGATGGCATAAATCAGGTTGACGTTGTCGCCCACAAACTTGTCGGCAATGGACTTACACGTGGACTGGTCGTTCTGGGCGTTCTTCTGGTCGATCTTGACCTTAAGGCCGCTCTCCTTGATGGCCTTGACAAAGCCGTCGTTGGCGGCATCGAGTGCGGAGTGCTCGGTGAGCTGCAGAACGCCGATGGTGTAGTCGGAACCGGCGGCAGCAGAGCCGGAACCAGAGTTGCCGCCGCACCCGGCGAGCGGGGCGAGCGCGAGCAGGCCGGCGGAGACCAGAAGGCTCCTGCGACTGATGGTGATGTCCTTCATATCATTACCCCCAGTATAAAAATGGCTGGAAACACTGCACTGGGACAAAGTGCAAGTGGAACTATAGTAGCGCTGATGTCCATTTTTACAACAGCCTGGCGGGTTTTTAATACAGAATCGGATGGGCGGTACGGGTAGTCGAATGGGCGGCGGAGGGTCTTATGCGGCGGAGGAGGCGTCGTCCTCGTCCAGGGCGGCGAAGAGCTTCTTGCCGTCGAGGAGACGTGTAGTGACGTTTCTCATGCGGCCAATCTCTACGGTGCGCAGCGTGTCATCGGCACCTCGGGCGTCATAGACCGTTCCCAGCAGATACGAGATGCCATCGCGCTGCCTGATGGCAAAGGGACGGAGTGTCGTCCGTGCTGCTTCGGTTTCGCCACGCGTCGTGACGCTCGAAATATCAAAACTCACCGTGGTTCCGTGGTCGATGGCCTGCTCGACGAGCTCGCACGTGTCGATGCGCTTGATGGGCGTGCGTGTTGCCTTGGTAGCCTTGCTGCCTGCGCCTGGAACGGGTTCGGGTGTATCGAGGTAGCCGCGAACGTCGGCACTCGCCATGGCAACTAAGTGCTGCGCCATGCTCTTGCGGATAGCGATAGGCGTGGAGCGGTTGCGCATGACCATACCGTGGAGCCGGATGATCTCTTCGTCGGTGAGCGGACGGGTAAGAAGTTTGTAGCCCACGCCGCGTTTGTACTCAATTTCGTATCCGGCATGGCGAAGCGCGGAGATGGCGGTGTAGATGCTGCGCCGCGCCGCCGAGATGGGCATGCGGGCGGGGTCGTCGGGATGGGCGAGGCGCCGGATCAGCTCATCGGAAAGTATGGCCTTGTCTTCGCCGGTGTTTTCGCTCAAGAGCTGCAGGATGCGAACGGCGCGATAGGCTGCCATCGAGGCGGCGCCTCTCGTCGTGGTGTCGTAGGTTTCAACAGTGGCTTCGGTCATCGTGCCCACGTCCTTTCCGTTTTGGGTGGCGACGGTATGGAGCCTAGGACGTGGGGCTTTCCCAGGGGCGCAGGGCGCTCTGGGCGGTCGGTAGTCGTCGGCAAACGGCGGGTCGAGTTTTCAACAGCCCTGCTCAACTGACCAAAACCTTGCCAAAAGCTTGACGGATGCTGTTGAAAAAAGCGTCTCTCGACCGATGTCGAGAGACGCTTGTACGATGAGCGTTGGCGTGTGGCGACGCGAGCTAGTGTCCGACGATTAGAAGTCGGCGTTGCCCACGGTGCGCGGGTGCGGCAGGACGTCGCGGATGTTGCCCACGCCGGTCAGATACATGACCAAGCGCTCGAAGCCCAGACCGTAGCCGGCGTGCTTGCAGGAACCGTAGCGGCGCAGGTCAAGGTAGTACTTGTACTGCTCGGGATTCATACCCAGGTCCTTGATGCGGGCCTCGAGCAGATCCAGGCGCTCCTCGCGCTGGGAGCCGCCGATAATCTCGCCGATACCGGGAACCAGGCAGTCGGCGGCGGCGACGGTCTTGCCGTCGTCGTTCATGCGCATGTAGAACGCCTTGATCTCGG
>UQKY01000052.1 GCA_900541785.1 uncultured Collinsella sp. | reverse complement strand
TTTCATGTGAAACATCGAACGGCCCCGGTTACAGGAGATTGAACTGCCTCCCATTTCTTGGATACGAGAAATGGGAGGCCCTTTTATGGCTGGAAACGCTTTGTACGACGTCGGTCTGAGGCTGCGCGCGGCCGAGCTGTACGACATGGGGCGAGGCCGCGCATCGATTGCGGCTCTGCTCGGGATACCAGAGGAAACCGTGAGAAAATGGCTAGACATCTACAGATCAGCAGGCATCGAGGTTCTAGCTATGATGGGAAAGAAGCACGCCGCCTACTCGTTTGAGACGAAGCTGGCCGCCGTCAGGGCGGTCGTTGACGAGGGCATGACGAAGCCCGAGGCCATGGCGAAGTTCGGGATAGCCTCGCCGAGCTCTCTCAAGAAATGGCTGAAGGCATACAGGGAGGAAGGTCCGGAGGCGCTCAGGCCGAAGCCCAAGGGGAGGCCGAAAGGCTCCGGCTCCCCGGCCAAGGAGATGACGCGCGAGCAGGAGCTCGAGCGGAGGGTCCGGAAGCTCGAGGCCGAGAACGCCTACTTAAAAAAATCGATAGCCCTGAAGGCAGAGAAGCGCTCCCGAACCGAGAGAAAGCGGTTGTCGTGAGCGGGCTTTCAGGGCAGTACCCACTCGTTGACCTGCTGGAATGCGCCGGCTTGGCGAGGTCGAGCTACTATTACGCGCTTTCGCACCCCAAGGCGCCCACCAGGCCCGAGCTCTGGGAGGCCGCCGCCGAGATATTCTCGCGCACCGCCAACGGGTGCGGCCACAGGCAGATCGCCATGTGCCTGCGAGCCGAGCGGGGCGTGCGCATAGCCGACAAGACGGCGCTCAAGATGATGCACGAGATGGGTATCAGCTGCGGGATCCGCCGCGAGACCGATTACCACAGGTACAACTCCTACAGGGGCAAGGTCGGCAAAACCTTCGAAAACGTCATCGGCAGGGACTTCGAAGCCGACGGGCCCTGGCAGAAGATGGGCACCGACGTCACCGAGTTCAAGCAGCCCTGGGGCAAGGCCTACTTCGCGCCGATCTACGACTTCGGCAGCAAGGAGATCGTCGCCTGGTCCACGTCGCTGCACCCCGACATGGCCCAGCAGCATGAGCTGCTCGACGAGTTCATATCCAGGAAGCCCGAGGGTGCCAGCCCGATACTGCACTCCGATATGGGCTGGCAATACCAGCAGGCCGGGTGGTGCAGCAGGCTGGAGAAGGCCGGCGTGGTGCAGAGCATGTCCCGGAAGGGCAACTGCATCGACAACGGGGCGACCGAGCAGGTGTTCGGCCACATGAAGGACGAGCTCTTCAGGGGGAGGGAATGGCTCTGCTTCGAAGACTTCAAGAGAGACCTCGACGAATACGTCGTCCACTGGAACACGAGAAGGAGGCAGGTTAAACTAAAGGGACTGACCCCGGAGGAGTTCCGGAATCAGTCCCTATGTGCGGCGTAGGCCGCTAATTAGCCCGTCCAAGAATTGGGATGCAGTTCATGTCCGTTCTAAGGGGCTTCATCAGATATTTCGGCTTCGTACTCGAAAGTTCAAGCAAACCTTACGCAAACAGGCCGTAGATGCTGATGTTGGCCTTGGCGTAGAGGCCGTTAGCATACTTGGTCCACTTGGAGCTGGCGCTCGAAGCCTGCGAGGAGTACTGCTGATAAGCAGTGTAGTAGGCGGTCATGGCCTGCTTGTAGGTGGCGCTATCGGCCGTAAAGGCATCATCGGCAAAGGCCTTGGCATAGGTGCTGTCGGCATCCTTCCAAGTGCCCTTTGAGCTATCCCACTCATCGCCGGCCAGGTTGATGATGTAGTCGGCGTAGTCCTTGCTCGCGGTCTCCTCGTTGCCGTCAGCAGGCTCGGTCGGGGCGGTCGGCATGCTTGCGGAGCTATCGCCCACCTTCTTCTTGTAGAGCTTCTGCAGCGTCGCGGACTGGCGGACGATCTGCTTGGCCTGATCCTTGGACACGCCATACTGCGTGGCCATGGTCTTGTAGTCGGAGGTGCCGATGGAATCCTCGGCGTACTGCTTCATTTCCTTGGAAGAGACGGTAATGCCCTCGTCCTCGGCAGCGTCCAGCAGAATCTGGTTGCGCACGTAGGACAGGATAACGTCGGCAGACGGAGCGGTGTAGTTGCCATCGCTATCCTTGACGGTGTCGAGGCTGTACTGGCTCTCGATGGCCTCACGCGCGGTGATGTCGCTCTTCTTGCCGTTGTAGCTATAGCTTGCCACGGTCGAATCGAGCTGGTCCTCGGTGAGGGTCGCCGAGCCGACGCCTTTGCCGCCAAAACCACCGTTGCCGATAAAGAAGCCGACCACGGCAGCAATCACGACGGCGACCACAAAGGCGGCAATCATCGTCTTCTTGTGCTTGCAAGCGTGGTCGTCCACGTCGGAGTCGTCGTCCTCGTCCTGTTCCTCGGGCATGAGGTTCTCGTCAGCTGCATCCGCGGCGATCTTTGCCTCCAGGCGAGCGTCCTCCTCCTCGGCGGACGTGCCGGCGGCAATATGTTCGGCAGACGTGCCGGCGACCAGGTCGATCTTTTCGTCCTCATCACCGTCGGGGCCTTCGCCGCGCTCGATGATCTGGATGCCGTCGATCTCGTCCTTCTCGTCCTTCTTTTGAATCAGACCCATATCAGTTACTCCTTGTTAGGAAACATAGTCTTCAATAGAATACGCCCGACAGAGCGCCGGGCGTATTGATTCTTAGGTTATACGCAAACACTTAAGTACTATTTAGGCGTTTGCAGTGTGCATGCCTTAGGCCAGGTGCGCGATAACGGCATCGGCAAAGGCCTGCGTGCCCACGGCGCCCTCGACGGAGCCGGTCTGGGCACGACGCACGTCGCCGGTAACCTGCTTACCCTCGTCGAGCGTGGCGGACACGGCGGCGCGGATACGATTGGCCGCATCGTTCTCGCCCAGATGATCGAGCATCATAGCCGCAGACAGAATCTCGGCCGTGGGGTTGGCGATATCCTGGCCAGCGATATCGGGCGCGGAGCCATGCGTTGCCTCGAAGATGGCGCAGTCGGCACCGATGTTGGAGCCGGGGGCCATACCCAGGCCACCTACCAGGCCGGCGCACAGGTCGCTGACGATATCGCCGTACAGGTTGGGCAGCACCAGGACATCGAAGTCGTTGGGGTTCTGGACCAGGCCCATGCAGGTGGCGTCGACGATCTTGTCGTTGAACTCAATATCGGGATAGTTGGCGGCCACCTCGCGCGCAACGCGCAGGAACAGGCCATCGGTCGCCTTCATAATGTTGGCCTTGTGCACGGCCGTCACCTTTTTACGGCCGCAGCGGCGGGCGTACTCAAAGGCGTACTCCACAATGCGGCGGCTCTTGGCGATGGAGATGGGCTTAATTGAGATGGCGGAATCGGCGGCGAAGGTCTTCTGACCCGAGCGCTCGACAAGCTGTGAGAGCTCCTCGACCTCGGCAGCGCCCTCATCGAACTCGATCCCGGCGTAGAGGTCCTCGGTGTTCTCACGCACGATGACCAGGTCGACGTCGCGGAAGCGCGAGCCGTCGCCCGGCTGCGACAGGCAGGGGCGCACGCAGGCGTACAGGTCGAAGTGCTTGCGCAGGGCCACGTTAACGCTGCGGAAACCCGTGCCGATCGGCGTGGTGATGGGGCCCTTGATGGCAACCTTGGTCTCGGCGACCGCATCGAGCACGTGCTGGGGCAGCGGCGTGCCAAACTCGTCCATGACGCCGGCACCTGCCTCCTGGACGTTCCAGTTGATCTGGACACCGGTGGCCTCGACCACGCGGCGCATGGCCTGCGTAATCTCGGGACCGATACCGTCACCGGGAATCAGGACTACATCGTGCGCCATAATCTGTTACTCCTCGTTTTCGGCGTCGTCAGATTTTTTAACGCTAGCACGCTTCTTCTTTTTGGAGAGATCCAGGCCAAAACGTTTAACAAGCATTTCGCAAATCTCGCTCGAACGGGCCTTGAGATAGCTGCCCTTGCCGTTCTCGGCGTCGAACTTAAGGCGCAGCGCAAGCTTCTCGGCGACCTCGGCGTCGATCTCGCCCTGGCCAAACTCGTACAGGCAACCGAGCATGTCGCGATACTCGAGGTCGCCGTGGTAGCACTGGATGGCCTCGTCCAGGATGGGCCAAGCCTCGCGCGAACGCTCGACGCTCGTGGCGCCCCACACGCACAGCAGGCGGAAGGCGGCATAGCGCAGCGTGGAGGAAATCTCGTCGAACAGCGCGGTCTCGGCGCCCTCAAAGGCATCGCCCAGCTGCTCGGGGCAAGTGGTGGCGAGCGCCGTCAGGGCATCGAGGGCCTCCCAGCGGGTCTGAGCCTCAGGGCGATCGAGCGCCTCGATCAGCGCGGGCACACAGGGCACGACGCGCTGCGGATCGCGCTCGGCAAGCAGGTGCAGCACGCGGGCGGCAAACTGGCGGATACGGCGCGTGGGGCAGCCGAGCTCCTGGACCAGGCGGTCGACGGCGTTCTCGTTCTCCTCTGCCAGCTGGAGCTGTGCCAGCTCCTCGTCGGTGAGCTGTTCGTCTTTGTTTTCTGCCATAGTTACCTCTTCTTACTATTTCTTAGCGTGCTTGCCAGCACCCTTGCTGTCATCGGTGACCGAGATGAGCTGTCGGTCGGCCGCGCCATTGCGACGCGCACGGCGGCGCTCCTCGGCGTCGCCCGCGTCGGCGGCGGCGCGATGAGCCTTGTTGACGTTAAAAACCTCGTCGTGCTTGCGCCATGGACCAACGGACTCGCCAAAGCTCATTTTAAGACCGGCGATAAAGCCGCCGAGCCAGCCGATCGGCGCAAACTGCACCAGCGGGAACAGCGAGAACACCCAGGTCAGCAGGACGACTGCCGCCGCTCCCGCAAAGTTGGCAATCCAGTAGTCGCGCTTGGTGATGACGCGCTTTTCGCACGCCCACTGACCGCACAAAAAGCCAATGTAGATCGCAAAGAGAAAGAGCACCAGCGCAAGCACCACGAACGTCCAGCTCATGGGCGCTACTCCCCGTGATGGTGGCCGCAGCAGCACTCGTGGCCGTCGTCATGGCCGTGGCCGCCGCAGCACTCGTGGTCCTCGCCATGGTGGTGGCCGCAACCGCACTCGTGGTCGTCGCCGTGCTCGCCGCAACCGCAGCCTTCCTCGTGAGCACCGTGCTCCTCGGGACGATACTGCGACCAGTCCAGACCGGCGGCAATGGCGTCGGCCTCCTCCTTATAGAGTACCGTGATGGCCTGGGTACCCAGCTTGGCGCCACCGATGGCGTCGAGCATGTCGTAGAGCGTAAAGGCCACGTCGGCACCGGGCAGCGCGAGCTCGCGATCGTCGGCGTAAGCGAGCGCCAGGCGCAGGTCCTTAATGAAGTGCTCGACCATAAAGCCGGGCTTGTAGTCGCCGTCGAGCGCCTTGGAAGCCAGGCTCTCCATGGCGCCGGACTTGCCGGTACCGCCCAGGATCATCTGGCGGGTCTTCTCCAGGTCAAGGCCGCTCAGCTCGGCAAATGCCATGGCGTCTGCCATGCCGACCATGCAGGCGCCCAGCGACACCTGGTTGGCGAGCTTGGCAGCCTGGCCCTTGCCGGCGCCGTCAAAGCAGCAGATGTTGGCCGCGAAGGTGGCAAGGATGTCGCGGACCGGCGCGATGTCGTTCTCGGTGGCGCCCACGATAGCCGTGAGCGTGCCGGCGATAGCCCCCGACTCGCCGCCGGTGACGGGGCAGTCAAACGCCATGCGGCCGGAAACCTGGGCGGCCTCGGCAATGTCACGGGCGAGCTCGGGCGAGCTCGTGGTGAGGTCGATCAGGACCGCGCCGGGCTTAGTGCACGCGAGCAGGCCGTCGCCCGCCAGGTAGAGCTCCTCGACCTCGGAGGGATAACCCACCATGGTAAAGACGACATCGGCGTTCGCCGCGGCATCGGCCGGCGTATCGGCCCAGGCGGCACCGCGCTCGATAAGCGCCGCCGCCTTGGACTTGGTGCGGTTGTTGACCGTGACGGGATAGCCGGCGTCCAGAATGTGGCCGGCGATGGGGGCACCCATGATTCCGGTGCCGATAAATGCGACGGAGAGCTTGTTTGCCATGAAACCTTTCCTTTTGGGTTGGGTGTTGTTACCAGGTTGAATACTCGGTGCCAGCGTTTGGGCTGTGAGTCGAGGGCGATTACGGACGCAGCGCTTGCCTACTGACCGCGCACGCGGCGGGCGATACGGTCGGAAAGCGACGCCTTGTCGGCGCGGTTCTTACCCCAAAACGCGCAGCCCACCATGCCGGGGCCCACGTGCGAGCCGATGGCGGGACCCACGGAGCCGCGAATGATCGTGACGTCGGCGCAACCCTCCTCCTTGCGGATGGCAGCTTCGAGCCAGTCGCCGTCCTTCTCGGCATCGGCCGTCATGATGGCGATGGGCATGGTGCGATCGGGCACGTAGTTCTCGCGGAACGACTTGAGAATGGACTTGAGCGCCTTCTTGCGGCCGCGGTTGACGCCAATCAGCGACAGCGAGCCGGCCAGATCGTAGGAAAGCTCGGGCTTGACGTCGAGTTTTGCCGTGAGCTGCGCCGCCGCGGGCGGAATGCGGCCGCCGGCAGCCAGTGCGTCGAAGCTCTCGAGCGTAAAGTAACCGTGCACGTAGGTCTTGGCCTCGTTTGCCCAATCGACCAGCTGCGTGGCGGTCAGTCCCGCCGAACGCTGGCGCACGGCCTCGAGCGCCAAGAGCGCGCCGGTCGCGCAGGGCAGAGCGTTGTCGACCACGTAGAGCTCAAAGTTGGGATACTCGGCACGCACGGCGTCCGCCGCCTGGCACGCGGAGTTGTAGCTCGACGACAGCGCCGAGGTAAAGCACAGGTAGACCGTGGGCGTGCCCTCTTTGGCGCACTCGGTAAAGAACTCGATATAGCGACCGAGCGACACAGCCGAGGTGGACACGCGGGCACCAGCGCGCATGCGGTCGTAAAACTCCTTGGGCGTGATGCTCGACCAGATGTCATCCGTGCGCTCCTCGCCATCGATAATGAAGGGGAAACCCAGGATATCGACATCGAGGTTCGCGGCGACCTCGGGGCTAAAGTCGCAGCAGGTATCGACGACGATGCGGCAACGGTCCGAATGACCGGTAGATGCGGCCTTGTCCATCAAAGCGACTCCTTACGTAAAAAGGCGGCCACCCGCATGGGATGGCCGCCAACCGTTAACTCATGCAAGTTAACGTATTTTACTCGTCAAGTGTTTCGATGCGGGGCTTGATGATGCCATATCCACCATTCTTACGGTGATACACCACATTGATGAGACCGGTCGTCGCGTTCTCGAACACGTAGAAGTCGTGGCCCAGCAGATCTGTTTGCACCAGCGCCTGCTCCTCAGTCATCGGGGTGACGTCGATAACCTTCTCGCGGACGAGCAGGTCGTCCTCCTCCTCGGGCAGCAGCAGGTCGGCCAGATCCTCAACGCGCTCGACCGGTGCGACATCCGCGGCGCTGGCACCGCCCTGGCGGTTGTCCACAACCTTGGTCTTGAACTTGCGCAGCTGGCGGGTGACCTTATCGGCGGAGAGATCGATGGCGGCATACATATCTGCGCCGTGCTCGGCAACGCGAATCACAGAGCCGCGGGCACGAACCGTAACCTCGACGATTGCCGGGTTGGGGTTCGAGGGGTTCTTCTCATAGCGAAGTACAACGTCGACCGTCATGGGCTCGATATCGAAAACCTTGAGCGCCTCGCCGATCTTCTCATCCACATGCGCACGCAGAGCATCGGTTACCGTCGTCTTGCGTCCAGAAACCTTGATATCCATACGTGGCTCCAATCTGCCTCGGGGACTTACTGTACTGGCTATGTACCCATTGCCGTGCATTTAATCACGCGGATTCCTAAAGACCCGAATAACGATTGCTTGATACCGCATACCGAAGTCTCGCACTTTTCTGTGGCAAAGTGCGCTATAGGAGGGGGCCGGCGGCTTTGTATTTGGTCCCGAAAATTGGCTTTGACCTGCTAGTTTTATTGGGATGAAAAAGCCGGGCTCCCCCATCGGGGAAGCCCGGCAGTGCGTGTTGAAACCGTGAAGAAGTGTCCTTTCCAACGTATAGGAGACACCACCCCTAGCAATAACTAGCTATTGAGTTTGTTAATGTCGTCGTCGGTGATGGCGCCTTCCTGGCTGGACGATTTGTCCTCGGAGGATGCGGTCTCATTGTTGGAATCGGAGGACTCGCTGCCGGAGGACATGGTCTCACTGGACTCAGAATCGCCCGGCTGCACGTTAGCGCCCGAAACCGTCTTAGTGGTGAGGTCGTAGGGCATCGTGCCATACCAGACAGAGTGGACCGCCTCGAGCGTGCCGTCGGCCGTGATGTCGTCGAGGGCATCGCTCACAGCACGACACAGTTCGTCATTGGATGAGAGGCCCGCAACACCAAGCGTCGAGGGCGCCTCGAGCGCACCGACATAGGAGACCTCGCTCATCAGGCGTGCAAGGTAGCCTCCGGCCGTGGAGTCGCAGATCACATAGTCGACCTCGCCGGACTCGAGCGCCTCAAAGCACTCGTTGATGCTGGAGTAGGTCTTTTGGTTGGCGGTAATGCTCTGCTTGGCAAGCGCCTCCTGCGAGGCCGAGGACATCTGGACACCCAGGGTAGACGTGTTAAGGGTATCGGTGGAAACGCTTAGCGACCCACCATCGCTAGTTTTACCGAACACGGAAGTGGCATCGTACAGGCAGGTGCCGAGTGAGCTAATGTCCCCGTCCGTGGAGTTAATCTCGCCGATAAAGATATCGGCCTTTTTGTCGCCGAGCGCGGAACCTGCCGAGGACGCATCGACAAAGGCGACCTTAAGGCCCATGCGGCTTGCGAGGGCGCGGGCGGCGTCGACCGCATACCCCGTGAGCTCGCCGTCGGCGCCCTGCATTGCCTGCGGCGCATCGGAAGTATCGAGGGCGACCGTCAGGGTTCCGGGAGTGACCAGGGCATCGTCCGACACCGCCGGCGTGACGGTCTCGTACTCGATCTGGTCGATCGTGGGAGTCGTGAACGTAGACAGCGGGTTGAACGCGCATCCGCTCAGGCCCAAAACGGCGATGACCGCTGCGGTCCCAGCACCTAACCGAGCCGCGTGCATCAAGCTGCCCCTCACCATGTCCACTACCCTGCCTTCTGTGTCGTATACGATCCGTGCGTTGCGCGGAATATCAGGTTGTTCCCACCAGCTGACCTGGTATTTGACCCCACACTTGCGCACCGGGGTGTTTGCTCGGGAGGCCGCAGCCACCTTCACGACTGGCCCGCTCGCCCGCGAGGCGGTATTGCCCCAAAGAAAGTAGAACGGACGGTGCGGCTTACATCTAGGACGCGCCATGATCGCGCCGCGCGTACGCGGTCGCTTACGTGGATCCCTTTGACCGCGTCTGTCTTGGACTAGGACGGGCATTTCGTCCGTCCGCAACCACAGCCTGGTAGGAACGAAGCGCATTATAACTAAGTTCAAGCTAAAGTTTAAGGTTAGGGGCGTCATTCGCATCTCGAGTACAGATTTTGCGGGTCGGAGCGGACCATTCGTGCCCCTATGAAGCCCGGAGCTCCCCTACGGGGAGCTCCGGGACACCCGTCTCAGGGTGCCGTGTGCAAAAAACGGCAAATATGAGTACTGTTACCAATTTAGTAGCAGCGTATTACCGCCTCACGAGCCCTTTTTGAGTTCCGCACAGCCTGCTTGGCGCCAAGATATTCCACATTCGTTTATTATCTCTTCGCTGAATCCAGATTATCGGCCCAAGTTTCTTTGTTTTTGCTGTCACTAATCTAGTAACAGTACTCATATTTGCCGTTTTTTGCACAGAGCATATAAACAGACCCCCTATAAAGCCATAGTTTTACGCTGGTTTGAGCCCAAAGCACGCTCGGAGCGTATTCAGCAGAGCATCTTGCCTCTTTCGACGAGCCTCTACGCGATTCTGATATCGCTTACCCATACGCTGGTGGATGCGCCATGCGAGTGCTTCCATCGCTTCCATGTCACAGAGCATTTCGTTGTTGACCGTCGCGACCTCGATTCCCATAGTAATCAAGCCCGTGTTGCGCTTTTCATCATGGATACGTCCCCTCCGAGAGGAATGGCCCAGCTCACCGTTGTATTCCAAGTCAAACCGGGCTGCTTCCTGAAAGGCATCGCAAACCGCATGCGGCATCCCCGAGATCGCCTGTGCACGGTCGTTGAACTCGATCTTGTAGTCGGTCTTAAAGGGACCACAGGCAAATCCGCCATAGGAAAACGGAAGCGAAAACATGGCAAGCATGATGCACTCCATGGGTGAACGCAGGTTTTCCGACAGATAGGGACACAGCCGCCGCAGCTGCTTGGCCGCGCTCCCCTTGCATGCCGCGAGGTAATCTACCAGGCAATCGGGTGTCAGCACGGACTCGACCTCAAAGTAACCGACATCTGGCGGCTGGTCTTTGTCCTTTGCCAATTTGTTCACGACAGGCGATGTGTAGGGAGGTAGATACTTCCCGCGGTCACTCAGTGAAATCTTAGAGCACAGCTCCTGGGCCAGGGCAAATGCCTGGATGCAGCCGACCTCGCGCGCGACGGCTACGCAAAGGGCCTCGGGAGATAGACTGTACACCCCCGGTTCCACCTCTAGAATCGAGCCGGCGGGCAACTCGGAGCATACGGACCAGCTCACGCCAAGAATACGGCGGCGCTGCGCTGCAGACCCTACCAGCAAGCACAAATCCTCTTGCACCTCGCCGCTTGCGGCCCCAATCCGCACCAAATCGGGAAGATAGATGTCCTCGGTCGAGGGCGACGATGTGCGCAGCACACGGCGCTCTTCATCGGGATTAAGGTCCTTCCAGCTTATGTAGCCCATCTGCCGGCGCTCGGCGCGCATCATGCGTAGCGCCGAGGCGCCAGTTAGGATTACGGAAGCCGCTAGCTGCTCTTTTGTCGGTTTGTTGCACCACCTGATTGTTACCGCCACATGAATCACCCCTACCAAACACGTGCGATAGCAAGGCCATCGACTGCCGCAGCGCCGGCGCGCTTGAGTTCCGCCGAAGCCGCGGCCATCGTCGCGCCCGTGGTGATAACGTCATCGATAAGCAGCAGGTGGCGGCCGTGCACGTCCTCAACGGTCTCATACATGCCTCGGGCGCGTTCACGGCGTTCTTCACGACCGAGTTCACGCTGGTCGCCATGGCCGTACTTAACGAGGGCGTCGAGCAGCGGAACACCCGACAGCTCGCAAAATGGGCGCGCGATGGCTTCCATATGATCGAAGCCGCGCCGCCGAAACGCCGCCGCCGTCGCGGGCACAAACACCACGGCATCGGCGCCGGACAGCACACCTCCATAGCGATCGGGCGCTACGACCTGGGCATGCAGGGCGGTGTCGTAGAGCAGCTCCGCCAGATACGGAGCCAGACGTCGCTCGCCCGCATCCTTGTACGCTTTAATGATGCGCGGCAGCGGATGCGCATAGACGGCGCACGCCAGGCAGCGGTCGAGCGCCTCCGCCATTGCCGAGGACGTGCCCTCGACCGAGCACTCGGTGCACAGCAAGTCCCCAAACGGGGCGCCGCATCGAGTGCAGCTATGCCGCGGGTCGATGAGCGCAAGCGCGGCCAGGCAGTCTTGGCAAATAAGCGCACCGGCGCGTTCGCAGCCGGCACATCGCGTGGGCGACAACGCCTCAAGCGCCTCGTACGTCGCGTGCTCGGCAAACGGTAGCAATTCGTCCGCAAACGGCAGGGCACCGGCGCCCTGCAGACGGCTCAATATGTTCAGATGGCTCTTCAAGACACAACCCTCCCTACGTTCGGTCGCAGGGAGGGTTGTTGATTCGGCGCTATGATACCCCGATGCGCTCGGGGCAAGGCGGGCTAAATCCGCTCGCGGGCGTTATTCGCCGGCAGGCGGTTGTGATGCGGACGAAGACGGGGTCGAGCCCTCGCCACCATCCTGGCGCGGCTTGCGGGAACGGCGACGGCGACGGCGCTTTTGACCCTGGTCGGTCGAGCCCTCGCCACCGCGCGGCTCGCGCTCGTCGCGAGCGGCGCCACGCGAAGCCTTGGCAGCCGCTCCCCCACCATCTCCGGGGCGACGACGTGTGACCTTGACCTCGCCATCCGAGACCTGATCGGCCACAGAGGGCACCGAAGGCTTTTGCTGCGTGCCCGAGGAATGGCGACGACGCGGACGCGGGGCGCGCTCGTCATCGTTGCGCTGCTTGCCACCCTTGTCGGCAGGCGTATCGGAACCCGAGCCTCCCTTGGGGGCAGCGCCGGCCTCGCGAGCGGCTGCGGCACGGAAGGCGTCCTCGCGCTCCTCGCTCGACAGGTGACGGCGGCGACGGCGCGTGGGATTCATGCCACCGCCGCGGTTTTGCTGCTGAGGCTGCTGGGCCTCGCGCTCGCGGGAGGAATTCTTGCCTGCGGGAGCAGCCTCGCCGGCATCGCCCGAACCCGAGCGCTTGCGGCGGCGACGTCCACCGGCAGCTTCCTCGGCCTCGGGTGCCTCGGCCTTGCCGCGACCCTTACCGCGGCCGCGACCCTCGCCCTGGCTCTGACCCGCACGGGTATCGGCGTCCGCATCGCGACGGCGGCGCTTGGGCATCGTCGTCCCCGCCAGACGGTCGGCGCTCGACAGGCCATCGCCCACGTCGACGCCATTCTCGCGGTCGAGCTCCATAAGCGCCAGGCGCATCTCGGGCGACTCGATACGCTCGAGCACATCGCGCGTCACGCAGTCGGGGCGGCAGTTGCAGCCCTGCTCGGCGGCCTTCTTTTTGCAGCCCTCCGAGCACGTCATATCGGCCAGGTTGACCTTAAAGACTTTGCCGTTCTCCAGGCGCAGCACCAGCTGCTCACGCGGCGTGTCATACTCCTGGATACGCGCCTTGCCAAGCGGCGTATCGATGAGCGTCTTCTTTTTGGGCGCACGGCTCTTAAAGTCCTTGTACGCCTCGAACTCATAACGCAGGCAGCACATCAGGCGGCCGCACACGCCGCTGATCTTGGACGAGTTGAGCGGCAGGTCCTGCTCTTTTGCCATGCGAATCGAGACGGGCTCAAACTGTCCGCCAAAGCGCGTGCAGCAGAGTTCCTGTCCGCACTGGGCATAGCCGCCCACCAGGCGGGTCTCGTCGCGCACGCCGATCTGGCGCATGTCGACGCGAATGTGCAGCGTCGAGGACAGATCCTTGACGAGCTGGCGAAAATCGACGCGCTCCTCGGCCGCAAAGTAGAACACGGCCTTCTCGCCGCCAAACAGGTACTCGACGCCCACCGGCTTCATCTCGAGGTCGAGCTCCTTGACCAGGCGGCGGAAGTCGACCATGGCCTCGTCGCCCTGGATGGCCAGGTCGTCGGCAAGCTGCAGGTCGATGTCGCTCGCCACGCGCAGCACGGGCTTGAGCGGCTGACCGATCTCGTCTTGCGGCACCTCAAAGGGATCGGCCGTGACCAGGCCGATCTCGGTTCCGCGCTCGGTGGAGCAAATGGCATAATCGGCCTCGAGGATATCCAAATCCTGCGGATCGAACCACAGGTCGCGCGAGGCGTAGGTAAACTTAACGGGTACGACTAACGGCATTTCAGTGCCTTCCTGATATCGAACAGCATGACCTCGATGGCCAGCTGGGGAGTAACGTTTCTGGCGATGTTGCGCTCGGCGGTCGCGACCGCCTCGAGCGCCTGGGTGGCACCCGCAACATTCGTCGCGGCGGCAAGCCGCCCGATCGTGTCGCGCACGTCCTCGTTCACAACGTCTGCCGCCTCACCCTGAAGCGTCAGCAGCACGTCGCGCATGAGCGTCCGCGCGCTCGCCAGCGCTTCCATGATACCCGAACGCTCGCGCGCGTTGAGTTCGCGCTTGTTGCGGTCCTCAAGCTGCTTCAATGCTCCACGCGACAGGTAGTCGGCATTTTGCTCGAGCACCTTTTCCTGCGTGGACTTGACCTCGGCGAGCGGCGCCTTGACGGCGACGATGAGTGACTTGGCGCGGCTGAGCACGTCGGCCTCGTCGGCAGCGATGAGCGAGTCGATGGCGCGGACCATCTGGCGACGGGCGTCCTGGCGCTCGGCGCTCTTGAGGAACTCGATGCCACGCGTGGGGCTTCCCGCCACGGCGACGGCCATGCGGCAGCGCGCAGGATCTTGACCGGTGGCGCGGCTCACGGCCTGCGCGGCCACAGTGGGCGACACCAGCCGAAACGGCACGCACTGGCAGCGGCTCACGATGGTGGGCAGCATCACGTCGGCCGAGGTGCCCAACAGGATGAACATGACGCCCTCGGGCGGTTCCTCGAGCGTTTTGAGCAGCGCATTGGCGGTGTTGGCGCGCAGCTGCTCGGCACGGTCGATGATATAGACCTTTGCCTTGGCGCGGATAGGCGCCAGGGGCACGTCGTCGAGCAGCTCGCGGGTCTGCGCGATGAGGTAGCCCGTAGCGCTTTCGGGGGTGTAATAGTGCACGTCGGGGTGCGTATGGCGCGCGACGCGCACGCAGCTGTCGCACGAACCACAGCCGTCCTGCTCGCACAGGAATGCCTGGGCAAGCGCCCATGCGGCGTCGAGCTTACCGGCACCGGGCGCGCCCAAGAACAGGTAGGCGTGCGATGCGCGGCCGCTTGCGATGGCGTTGGTCAAAAAGTCGCGCACGCGCTGTTGGGTGTCGAGCTTGGCCAGCAGGCTTGCCTGAGCGGGGGCCATGTTACTCGGCCTCCTTGGCAAGCGCGGCGGCGACGGCGTCTTGGGGAATGTCGAGACCGTACGCACGAACCAGCTCGACCGTCTGCGCGAAGACGTCTGCGATCGACGCAGTGGCGTCGATGAGCTTTACGCGGTCTGGCTCCTCGGCAGCAATGGCACAAAATCCCTGATAGACGCGCTCCTGGAATGCCATGCCCTTGGCCTCCATGCGATCCGCCGCACCGCGGGCCGCCATGCGCAGCGCCGCCCGCTCGGGCGTGATGTGATAGACGAGCGTGAGCGCCGGATGCGTACCGGCGACAGCCAGGTTGTTGGCATCGCGAACCATCTGACGGTTGAGGCCATCGGCAAACGCCTGATAGCAGGTCGTGGAATCGTAGAAACGGTCGCACAGGACCACCTTGCCGGCAGCGAGGGCGGGAGCTATGACCTCGTACACCAGCTGGGCACGCGCGGCCTCGTAGAGTAGCAGCTCGCACGTGTCGCCCATTACCGTATTGGCGGGGTCGAGCAGCAGGGCGCGGACCTTTTCGCTGATGGCGGTGCCGCCCGGCTCGCGCAGGCTCACAACCTGGTAGCCAGCGAGCTCGAGCGCGCGGGCAAGCAGGCGCGCCTGCGTGGACTTGCCGGCGCCGTCGACGCCCTCGAGCGTGATAAAGCTATGTTGAGCGGGCTCAAAAGCCATGGGCGCAGCCCCTTCCTACAAGGCGCGAAAATGCAAGTTATAGCAACCAAGCCATGATACCCCAGCGTCCGGCGCACCCCAAATCCCACCTAGTCATTGGGGACGTTCTTAAATGACTAGCCATTGGGGACGTTCTTTAATGACTAGTCGTTTAAGAACGTCCATTACAGTCGAAATTGTCAGCCCGGGACCG
>UQKY01000051.1 GCA_900541785.1 uncultured Collinsella sp. | reverse complement strand
CCCTACCGGGAGTAGCCCCGACGGTTGACAAAACTATAGGAACACCCAATGACTAGTCTGAAATAAAATCCAGGCCTCGCCCAAAAATAGTTCGCCAAGGTTTACTATTATGTTCATAAAGTAGTACAAGGCTAACAATGGGGGATACCATGGCAACGCGGGAGGCCTACGTCCAGGTTAAGGATCTCAAAAAGCACTACGGCGATGGAGATGCACGCCTGACGGTGCTCGACGGCATCGACACGTCCATCAATCGCGGCGAGATCTGCGTCATGCTGGGGCCCTCGGGCTCGGGCAAGTCGACGTTTCTTAACCTGATCGGTGGCCTGGAGGATGCCGACGCCGGCTCCATCATGGTGGACGGCTGCGACCTCACGGTGCTCAAACCTACCGACCTGGGAGAGTATCGCCGCCGCGAGCTGGGCTTTGTCTTTCAGTTCTACAACCTGGTGCCCGACCTCACCATCAAGGAAAACATCGAGGTCACGGCACACCTGTCCAAAAACCCGCTCAATGTCGACGACCTGCTGCGTTCGCTGGGCCTCTACGAGCACCGCAACAAGTTCCCGCGTCAGGTTTCGGGTGGTCAGCAGCAGCGCTGTGCCATCGGCCGTGCGCTCGTCAAAAACCCGGGCCTGCTGCTGTGCGACGAGCCCACGGGCGCGCTCGACTACAAGACGTCCAAGGAAATCTTGCAGCTCATGGAGGATGTCAACCGCACCTACGGCTGCACCATCATCATTGTCACCCACAATGCCGCCATCGCGCGCATGGCCAATCGCATGCTGCGCCTGCGCGACGGGCGCATCGTCGAGGATGAGCTCAACGAGTCGCCCGTCGCAGCCGCCGAACTCGATTGGTAGGCGGCGCCATGACACCTCTCGCAAAACGTCTCCCGCGCGAGCTGCGCCGCAATATCGGCAAGTACCTGGGCATCTTTTTGCTTATGTGCGGAAGCATCGCTCTCACCTCGGGCTTTTTGCTCGCAGCGCATTCCATCGGCTGCCTTATCGACGACATGCGCGATGCGTACACGATTGAGGACGGCCGCGTGACCACCTCCTTCGAGGCTACCGACAAGCAGCTTAAGGCCGCTGAGGATGCAGCCGGCGACGTCGGCGGCGTCACGCTCTACAAGAATTTCTCCATCGACGCCATCATCAAAAAGGTGTCCGGCGACGACGGCACCAAGCGCACGCTGCGCACCTATGCGCACCGCACCAAGGTCGATATCGCGTCCTACTGTGAGGGCAAGGAGCCCAAGGCGGATGACGAGGTGGCCATCGACCGTGTCTTTGCCACCAATAACAACCTGTCCGTGGGCGATAAAGTCGAGCTCGAGGGTCGCACCTACACCATTTGCGGCATCATGACCCAGCCCGATAACCAGGCGCTGTTCCTCAACAATTCGGACTTTACGGTGAACACCATCACCTATGGCGTGGCCGAGGTCAGCGACGCCGGCTTTGCCGCGCTCGAGGACGCCGGCGGCGCACCCGCCTACACCTATTCCTTTACCTTTACCGATCGCGATCTCTCCACTGCAGACCGCATCGATGCCGAGCAGGATATGGTCGAGGCGCTGACCGATGCCGATGCACGCGTGGATGACCTCATCGACGCCGATTCCAACCAGGGCATTGGCTATGCGCGCGACGACGTAGACGGCGACTCCATGATGTGGATGACGCTGCTCGACATCATCATCGTGATCATGGCGTTTGTCTTTGTGGTCCTTACCGACGCCTCCATCGAGGAGGAGAGTGCCATCATCGGCACGCTGCTCGCCAGCGGTTATCGCCGTCGCGAGATCGCCCTGCACTACCTGGCGCTTCCCGCCATCGTGGGCGTGGTTGCGGCGCTTTTGGGCACTGCGCTCGGCGTCGTGTTCTTTACCGAGCCCATGCGCAGCCTCTATTACGGTTCGTACAGCCTGCCGCCCTTCCAGGTGTACTGGAGCTGGGAGATCTTTGTGAAGTGCGCCGTGGTTCCCGCCGCCGCGCTCATCCTCATCACGCTGGTGGGTCTGCTTCGCAAGATGGGCAAGACGCCGTTGCAGTTCCTTCGTCACGAGGCGAGCGGCAAATCGGGCACCAAGCGCGGCCTGCAGCTGCCGGAGCGCATGGGTTTTGTTTCCCGCTTCCGCCTGCGTATCTTCCTGCGCAATCTGGGCAACTTCGCCACGCTCTTCGTGGGCATTGCGTTTGCCTCGCTGCTACTGCTCTTTGGCCTGGCGATTCTGCCCACGATGACGCATTACGCGGACAACCTCGAGACAAGCCTGGTCGCCGAGCACCAGTACACGCTCAAGGCTCCGCTGGAGCTCGAGGGAACCGCCGAGGAGCGCGAACAGTGGTCGGCACTCGAGCGCTTGCAGTCGGTTGACGGCGCACTGCTTTCTGCCGCTCAGGATGCCGATGACGAGCTTGACGACGCGGCCGATGCGGCGCAGGCGGCAGCCGATGCCGCGACCGCATCTCCGTCTGCCGAGAGCCTGGTCGCAGCGCAGGACGCGCTCGCCAAGGTCCAGGACAAGAAGGATGCGCTTTATGCGCGCCTCGATGATCTTGCCGATGCTCTCGGCTGCGACCGCGATGAGGCTATCGACCTGATCGACAAGGCCTCTAAGATTGACACCGACAACGACGATATCCACCCGGTCAATACGACCGATAACGGCGCGGGCGCAATCGCACAGGCCGAGAAATACGCCGTCTACCAGCTGCAATACGACCGCGGTGGCGGAAATGGCGAGGAGACGATTTCCATCTACGGCATCTCGCCCGATTCGCGCTACTGGAAAGGGCTGGACGTCGGCAACGGACGCGTCGTCTTTGGCGGTGGCTTGCTCGACAAGTTTGGCTGGAGCGAGGGTCAGAAGGTCACGCTCGGCGACAAGTATGAGGGCGAGCATTATTCCTTTGAGTACGCGGGCAAGGACTGTGCCTGGGGCTCCAAGTCGGACATGAATATCTATATGAGTATCGATGACTTTAACGAGCTCTTTGGCAACGATGCGGCCTACTTCAACGGCTATGTGAACGACGAGAAGCTCGACCTCGACGCGCGCTACTTTGCCGGCGACACCACGCCCGACGACATGCGTGCCGTGGGCGACCAGTTCATCGGCATGATGAGCAAAATGATCGGCATGATGGTCGGGCTCGCGGTGTTCATCTTCCTGCTGTTTATGTACCTGCTGACCAAGGCTGTGATCGACCACAGCGCCCGTTCGATCAGCTACATGAAAGTCTTTGGCTATCGCGATGGCGAGATCTCGCATCTGTACATCCACTCGATCACGCTGTGCGTGGCGGCGTCGCTCGTGCTGAGCCTGCCGATCATTATTGGCTCGCTCACGGCCATCTTCCGTTCGATGCTGCTCGCCTACAACGGCAATATCGAGATTTATGTGCCCTGGTGGTCCATGGCGGCGTGCGCAGGAATCGGCTTTGCGACCTACCTGGTCGTGGCGCTGCTGCACACGCGCTCCATCAAGCGCGTCAGTCTGGCCGAAGCCCTCAAAGTCCAAGAGTAGTCATTTAAGAACGTTCCCAACGACTAGGTGCCGTACTTGACTTTAACTCTGCTTTAACTGGTACCATCCTCTATGTCTGTAACGCCATATAGACCGAGGGGATATATCTATGACCGCAACTGCACCCGCAGCACCCGCTAAGGTGTACTTCACCAACCTGCGCACGCATGCTCGCGAGAGCCAGCTCGACAAACTCAAGCGCCTCATCCGTCACGCCGGTATTGAGCAGATCGACTTCGAGAACAAGTTCGTCGCCATCAAGATTCACTTTGGCGAGCTGGGCAACCTGAGCTTTCTGCGCCCCAACTACGCCCGCGCCGTCGCGGATGTCGTGAAGGAGCTGGGTGGCAAGCCCTTCCTCACCGACTGCAACACGCTCTATGTCGGTAGCCGCAAAAACGCGCTCGAGCACATCGACACCGCCTACCAGAACGGCTTTACCCCGTATGCTACGGGTTGCCAGATCATCATCGCCGACGGCCTCAAGGGCACCGACGAGGCGCTTGTTCCGGTCGAGGACGGCGAGTACGTACACGAGGCCAAGATTGGTCAGGCGCTCATGGATGCCGATATCGTGATCAGCCTCACCCACTTTAAGGGCCATGAGCAGGCCGGTTTTGGCGGCGCCATGAAGAACCTGGGCATGGGAGGCGGCAGCCGTGCCGGAAAGATGGAGCAGCATGCCGCCGGCAAGCCGAACGTCGCGACCGAGCACTGCGTTGGCTGCCATGCCTGCGAAAAGATCTGCGCGCACAACGCTATCTCGTTCGACGGCACCCGCGAGCGCGAGCTTGCCAGCGGCGCTACTCGCACGGTGCACGTGGCTGCCATCGACCACGATCGCTGCGTGGGCTGCGGACGCTGCATTGCGGCATGCAACCAGGACTGCATCAAGCCCGGTTATGAGGCCGCGGCCGACGTGCTCAACTGCAAGATCGCCGAGTACACCAAGGCCGTCGTCGACGGTCGCCCGAGCTTCCACATCTCGCTTGCCATGGACATCAGTCCCAACTGCGACTGCCATCCCGAAAACGATACGCCTATCGTCAACGATATCGGCATGTTCGCGAGCTTCGACCCGGTCGCCATCGACCAGGCCTGCGCCGACGCCGTCATGGCGTCTGAGCCGCTGCCCAACACCGAGCTCACCGATAGCGCGGCCAAGATGGAGCACAACCACGAGCATCTGGAGGGCGAGCAGGCCAAGGATCCCTTCTGCATCACGCATCCCGACACCGACTGGCGCGTGTGCATCGCGCACGCCGAGAAGATTGGCCTGGGCACGAGCGAGTATGAGCTCATCGAGGTCAAGTAGCGCCTAGCTATTGGACAAAATAAGCGCCTTTGTAGCGTTAGTTGAGCAAAAGCCGCCCGTGAGCACAGCGCTCACGGGCGGCTTTTTGGAAGTGCGGCGAAAAATCGAATCCCGCCGACCACAAACCGTTTTTTGGCAACAAAACCCCAGACGTTGCTTTTTGCCTAAAAATACTCGTCGAGGAAGTTGTCGACCGTGTTCCAGTAGAGTTCGGGGTCGACCTGCGCGCTCTTGGCGTGGGTGGCGCCATGGATGGTGAGCTTTTGCTTGACCTTGCTGGCGCACGCGTCGTAGTTTTGGTCGAGCATATCGTACGGCACAAAAGTGTCCTGGTCGCCGTGGATAAACAGCATGGGAACCGTCGCGTGTTTGAGTTGCTCCACGCTGCTCGCCTTATGAAAGTCGTAGCCCGCGCGCACGTTGCATACCAAGTTTGCTACATCGAGCAAGGGAAAGCTGGGCAAGCCGAACACGTTCTTGAGCTGCAGAGAAAACTCGTCCCAAACACTCGTATAACCGCAGTCCTCGATAATGCATTTCACGTTTGCGGGCAGAGGTTCCCCCGCGACGTTCATGGCGGTTGCCGCACCCATGGATTCGCCAAAGACCAGGATGCGCGCCTCGGGGTCAGCCTGAACGATTCGCTCGATCCATGCGACGATGTCGAGGCGCTCGGGCCAGCCCATGCCGATATAGTCGCCGCCGGAGCGCTCGTGGGCGCGTGCGGCGGGTGCGAGTACGTTCATGCCGCGGTCGTGGAATCGCTTGACGTATCGGGCCATACCGATGGGCTCGTTGGTATATCCATGCAGGCAGACGGCGTAGTCGTGCGTGCTCTCCGACGCAGCAAAATACCAGGCGGCAAGCTCGGTCCCGTCGTCCGCGGTGAGGCTCCTGCTCTCGCGGTTCTCTTTAAACCATGCCCGCGCCTCGGTATCCTCGGCATCCGGCTGCTCACCTTCTTTGTCGTTCTTGCTATCCTGCATCATCTTCATGGTGTATGGCGCGCGGGGATTCAGCGCGAAGTCAAACAGAAAGTTGCCGGCAAATCCGAGCAGCGCAACGACAACCACCAGTGCAACGATGCCGGCTATCTTGAGCTTTCGATGGGAACGTGCGTTTTGAGCCATGCGGTATTCTCCTATAAGATGTTAATACATCAACATTTAATGCAAGCGCATTATGGACGTTCGCCGTTGATGCGTCAACAGGCAAAGAATGGGTAAACAAAGGGTCACGTATAGTGCAAATTTCGCACGTACCCAGACGCTTTGATATAGTGTTGAGAACTCTTTACGTTGGAGGATGTAACCGGCATGTCCGATTCGAGCGACAGTTCTAAGCCGCGACCCAAGACCGCGGCCGTTCCACACTACACGGTGGGTGAGGAGATTATGAACTCCGTCACCCATGGTGTCGGCTGCCTGCTGGGTATCGCGGGCCTGGTGCTCCTGATCGTATTCGCCGCCCTGCGCGGCGGAGGCCCGGCCCACATGGCCGCGGCAATTGTCTATGGCGTTAGCATTATCCTCGAATACCTAGCCTCCACGCTCTACCACGCGATTCAGCCCGCGCGCGCCAAGCGCGTGTTCCGCATTATCGACCACAGCTGTATCTACCTGCTCATAGCCGGCAGCTATACGCCGTTTTGCCTCATCACATTGGCAAACGACGGCGGCGCCGTGCTGTTCTTTGCCGTATGGGCCATCGCCATTATCGGCATCGCCCTCGAGTGCTTCCTACGCGAGCGTCAACCGCACTGGGTAAGCGGCCTGGTCTACCTGCTGATGGGCTGGCTCGTCGTCTTTAAGCTGCCCGAACTTGTGGCGCTGCTCAACCCCGTGGCACTTGCCCTGCTCGCCGTCGGCGGCGTGTGCTACACCGCGGGCGTGCCGTTCTATATCGCCAAAAACGTGCGCTATCTTCACAGCGTGTTTCACCTGTGGGTGCTCGCCGGCAGCATCTTCCAGTTCATGGCGGTGATTCTCTTCGTAATCTAGCGACCACGCCTGCGCGCCCGCGTCCTTGTTTGGGCGCCGGTGCAATTGCCGTATCCGCCGTCAACGTTTTAATCCGACGTCCCGAATCTTGGAGGTTCGAGAAACTCCCGATGGACATAACCATCTCCCTTATCACCACCCTCGTTTTGACACTCATCAACGGCTACTTCTCTATGTCCGAGATGGCGCTCACCACGGCCAAGCGCGCCGTGCTGGAGCACGAGGCAGAGGAAGGCGACAAGCGCGCCGAGCGTGCCATTAAGCTGGCTGCCGACTCCGACCAGCTGCTCGCCACCATCCAGGTCGCCATCACGCTCGTGGGCTTCGCCTCGTCCGCCGTCGCCTCGACGAGTCTGTCTGACCCACTCGCCACGTGGCTCATGAGCTTTGGCATCGCGCCGATCTCCGCCATCGCGCGCGGGCTGGCGCCGGTCATCATCACCGTCGCGGTCGCCTTCGTGTCCATCGTGATCGGCGAGCTCGTCCCCAAGCGCATTGGTCTGGCCAATGCCGAGGGCGTATCCAAGCAGGTCGTGGGACCGTTGTCGTTTTTCCAAAAGATCGCCCGTCCGCTCGTGTGGCTGACCGGCGCTTGCTCCGATGGCCTGGCCCGCATCCTGCGCATCAAGAGCGCCGATGACCGCCAAAACGTCTCGGAGGAAGAGATCAAGTACATGGTCTCGGAGCAGGACGACCTGCTCGACGAGGAAAAGCGCATGATCCACGAGATCTTCGACCTGGGCGACACCGTTGCCCGCGAGGTCATGGTGCCGCGCGTGGACACCACCATGTGCGAGGACGACGAGACGGTCGCCGACGTGCTGTCCACCATGCGCCAGACCGGCTTTAGCCGCATCCCCGTCTATCACGAGGATCCCGACAACGTCGCCGGCATTGCGCACATCAAGGACCTGATTCAGCCCGCGCTCGACGGCAAGGGCGACCAGCCCATCGCCGGCTTTTTGCGCGACGCCACCTTTGTGCCCGACACCAAGGACATCCTGCCGCTGCTGTCCGAGATGCAGACCTCGCACGACCAGATCGTGGTGGTCGTGGACGAGTACGGCGGCACGGCCGGCATTATCACTATCGAGGACATCGTCGAGGAGATCGTCGGCGAGATCGAGGACGAGTTCGACCCCGACAACAAGTATCTCACGCGCCTTTCGCGCCGCGAGTGGCTCGTTGATGGGCGTTTTTCGTGCGATGACGCGATTGAGCTTGGTTGGCCGCTTGAGGAAAGCGATGATTATGAGACCATCGCCGGCTGGATTTTGGAGCTTTGCGACTCGGTGCCCGACATCGGAGAGGTGTTTGAGGTTGCGGGGTACAAGTTTAAAGTGCAGTCGATGCGTGGCCAGCGCATCTCGCTCATTCGCGTGATCGCTCCGGCCGAAACCGATAAGAAGGATTCCGAGTCTTCGGTAGACGAGCCGACGACGTCGGGTGCGGGTTCCGCGAATCCGCACGACGGCGACGAGTAGGACAAGGAAGAGTAGGGGAGAATTATGGCAGGCCTGTTCAACATCCTTAAGGTCACCGTCAGCGAGGACAAGATCTGCGCGCACGTGCTGGTGAACCCCGGCATGCCGCTCATGACCTCGGAGGATATCGAGGCTACGGCGCGCGTGTATTACCTGGTGCCGGCGATTGCCAAGCACCTGTGCCTGGGTGATTCCGGCCGCGAGTTCCAGGACTGCATGGGCCAGACCGAGCTTTGCCATCTGCTTGAGCATGTGACGGTCGAGCTCATGAACGAGACCGGTCTTGCCGGTAGCATCTCGTGCGGCCGCACGCGCGTAAGCGAGCACGACGAGCGCGTTTTTGAGGTTGAGCTTTCGTGTCCCGACGACGCGCTGGCCATCGGTGCGCTGTCTTCGGCCACCTTTATGATGGACTGGGCGTACCTGCACGCCGACCAGCCTGCCCCCGACGTGGAGGGCACGGTCGCGGGCCTGCGCAACCTGGTGCTGGGCATGCGCGCCGAGGCCGAGGGCAAGGATCCTCACGAGGCCGTCGCCGCTGCGAACGGCGAAGATGCTGCCGAGGACGAGGGCGCTGACGAGGGCGATGTGCCGGTCGACGCCGAGCCCGTTGCCGATGCGACCGCCGAGCCCGTTCCCACCGAGCCCCAGGGCGTCCCCAACTTTGACGACGAGCCCCAGGTGGCGATTGATACCGAGGGTGCGGTTGCCGAGAATCACGAGGCCTCCGCTGCCGTCTTTGGCGGTGCGGCGACGGTTCCGGCAGGACCTGCGCATGAGGGCGGCCTGCCGCTCGTGGACGGCGCCGGCGAGGACCCGGGTGCCACGGTGGCCATGCCGGCTATGCCCCAGGAGTAGGCCTACGCGTTTATCACCATCACGTACCTGCGCCTTTGCCGTACGCAGATGAGCGGAGCGGCAAGTGATGCGCTGCGGGTATAATGGACAGCATTCAAACGGTGGGCACCGACGTGCCCGCAGGAGAGGAATGATCATGGGTAAGACTTTCAGCTTTGTCTCCGGCGCACTTTTTGGTGCCGCTGCCGGCGCTATTGTCGGCGTTGCTCTGGCCCCGCGCTCGGGCGCCGAGACCCGCGCCATGGCTGCCGATATCGCCAACGACGCCTGGGACAATATGCGCGACACCTACGAGCACAGCGCCGAGGAGGCCCGTGCTGCGGTGAATGACTTTGGCCCGATGGTCGACGCCAAGACCGACGACCTACGCGCCAAGGTCGACCTGGCTCGCGAGCGCATGGACCAGCTGCGCGAGCAGCTCAACGACGCCATTTCGGGCGGCAACGTGACGCCTGCCGCCGACGTCGTGGTCGAGAACGCCGTCGAGGCTGATACCGAGGCTGCGGAGCCCTCGACCGAGGCATAATGCGCGCCGGGGATTTTGTCGGCGCCAAGATCTATCGCAAGCCTACCGAGGACAAGCGCACCAAAAAGGACGGCACGCCGCGCAGCCCTAAAAAGCTCGGAAAGATTCACTTTCCGGTCTTTACCCCGGGCGGTACGCGCGTGGTCGGCTTTATGGTCCGCCAGTCCGATATCGCGGGCATGATCGAGCGTCCCGACCGATTCGTAGCGCTCGACGCCATTGGCGTCTACGAGGGCGCCATTGCGGTCGATGACGTCAAGGACACGTACGATGCCGCCGCCGCCAAGCGCCTCGACATCAACCTGGACGATTGCATCATCTGGGTCGGTATGGACGTGCGCACGGAATCGGGCGACGTCGTGGGCTATTGCTCGGATGTTGAGTTCAAGCCACGCTCGGGCATCGTGCAGGCATTCTATGTGACCGCCGGTGCTGCTTCGAGTGTTTTGGTTGGTGACACGCAGGTGCCGCCGACGATGCTGCGCGGCTACGAGAACGGCGCGATGGTCGTCTCGGACGAGGTCAAGTCGCTCGGGTATTCGGGCGGTGCGGCTGCCAAGGCCGCCGAGGCCAGCGTCGTGGTGGGCGACAAGGTCAAAAAGGGCGCCAAGGTGCTCGACGACAAGGGATCGGTTGCCGTGGACAAGGGCAGTCGCGCACTGGGCAAGCAGCTCGGCAAGACGCGCGGCATGTTCAAGGCCTTTAAGGACGAATACCAAAAGGCGAGCGGAGGCTCGTCAAAAGCTACAAAATAGCGACGTACCAAATGATGGGAGGCAAGCCGGAGACCTGTTGCTCCGGCTTGCTGTGTTTATGGGGGAGGGCACATGCGCCAAAACGGATCCAACTTAAACGGGCGTTCGGGTGCGCGTCCGACGGCGCGCCGCGACCTGGTGCAGCTGCCTAGCGGTCAGCGCAAGCGTCACCGTAAGCCCGGCGCGATGTATCTCAACCATAGCCGCGGCTTTAGCGATCGCAGCGCGCGCATCGGCAACAGCCGCACACCCCGTCGTTCGTCTCGCCTGCCCTATGCGCTCATCGCCGTGGGTTGCGCGCTCGTGCTGTTTATCGCTGCCGTCGTGGGCTACGTCAACCGCAGCGTGGACGTGGAGCTCAACGGCCAGAAGACCGCGGTGCGCGTGGGCTCTACGCTGCAGAATCTCATCGACGAACAGGATTTGACTGACACCTACGACGCAGGCGACCTGCTGGCCGTCGATGACAGTGTGCTCAAGCGCCATGGAGGCGAAAAGCTGTCGGTGAAGGTCGACGGCAAGCGCGTGAAGCAGGGCAAATGGGATAGCCGCGAACTCGAGGGTGGCGAGAAGGTGACGGTCAAGGATGGCCGTAACACCTACGAGAAACACGAGGTTCAGGCTACGGTTATCGAGCCCAAGCTCAAGGTCGAGGGCACGGGCGCTATCGAGTATGTGCAGACGTGGGGTGTCCAGGGCCGCTCCGAGGTGTGGGTTGGTGAGCAGTCGGGCAAGACGCAGGATCGCGGCGAGGTTGTGCCCGCCACCGATTGCGTTGTTGCGTGCGCCAGCGTGGCGCCCAAGGGCAACAAAAAGTACGTGGCACTGACGTTTGACGAGGGTCCGAGCGGCGCCACCAAACAGATCTTGCAGGTGCTCAAGGAAAAGGGCGTCACCGCGACGTTCTTCCTTTCGGGCGATGCGGCCGAGGCCTCGCCTGCCACGGCCAAGGCGATTGTCGACGCCGGGTGCGAGATCGGATCCAACAGCTACAGCGACGATTCGCTCAAGGGTCAGGACCGTGAGGCGGTACGCGAGCAGGTTTCGAAGGGCACCGAGGCGATCAAGTCCGCGACCGGCGTGAAGACGATGCTTTTGCGCGCTCCCTACGCAGCCTTTGACGAGCAAAACTGGATTGATGCGATGGACTTGGTGTCTGCCGTGGTCTCGTGGAATATCGATTCGGGCGACTGGCTGCTCAACGGTGCCGACGAGCAGGTCTCGACGGTGCTCGATTCGGTGACGCCAGGCAACATTGTGCTGCTGACCGATAACGATAAGTGCGCCGAGCAGACGCTCGAGGCGCTGCCGCAGATTATCGACGGGCTTATTGCCGACGGCTACAAAATCGTGACGTTGAGCGATCTGGTCAAGACGGACGCATCGCTGAGCAAAAAGCTCACCTCGCTGACGAAGGTCACCATGCCCAAAAACGCCGTGTTCCCCCAGCTCGCCGAAGATGATGACACCACAGACTAGTCATTTAAGAATGTCCCCAATGACTATGTCACGGATGCGTCAGCGTTTGGTATGCCTGCGATGTTTGGAGCATAAATTTGGCGCCACGGCGCGATGCTGATGCTATAGTTACTGCGGATAACAAGGGTCAAGAGAAAGGTTGCAGGTGAAATCCAAACCTCGACCATACAGTCGATGACCCCATGCAGGTGCTTCTCGCGCATGCACGGGGTGTGAGCGCCGAGCGGCGTGCCGCCCGCGCATGCGTATACATATCTAAAAGCCCACGGATGGCGTGCCGGCATGGCCGCAGTCCGAAGGGATAATGATGGGGAGCACCAGTGAATTATCTGAGTGAGATGCTCAAACTGCCGGTCTTGGACGTCGATGGCGAAAAGCTCGGCGTTGTGAACGATTTTGGCATTGCTACCGGCGAAGTTTTTCCGCACGTGACGTCGCTCGCGTTCCGCGGACCCGGCAAGACGCCGTTTATGATCAGCTGGCGCAAATGGGTCGACCGTATCGACGAGACGGGTGTGCACCTTAAGTCGCCGGCCACCGAAATCCGTTTTTCGTACCTGCAGCCGACCGAACTCTTGCTCGCCCGCGACGTGCTCAACAAGCAGATTGTCGACACGCAGGGCATGAAGGTCGTGCGCGTAAACGACATCAAGTTTTCCATGTCGGGCGAAAATCAGCTGCGTCTGCTGGGTGCCGAAGTCGGCGCCCGCGGCCTGCTGCGCGCGATCAGCCCCGCACTCGAGCATGTCGTCGAGAGCTTTATGAAGCACCTGGGCAAACCGCTCGGCGAAGATATCATCGCCTGGTCCTACATGGACCTGCTCGACCGCTCGACTAAGAACATCCAGCTGTCGGTGTCGCACAAGACGCTTGGCGAGCTGCACCCTGCCGACATTGCCGACATTATCGAGCAACTCGACCCGCGCCTGCGTGCGCAGGTGTTCGCGCAACTCGATACCGCCCAGGCCGCTGAGGCCATCTCGGAGTTCGATGACGACGAGCTTATGACCGAGATGCTCGAGGGCCTGTCCGACACGGACGCATCGTCGATGCTGGCCATGATGGACCCGGACGACGCCGCCGACCTGATCGACGAGCTCGATTACGAGAAGGCCGAGAAGCTTTTGCGCCTGATGGGTGTTCAGGAGGAGAAGGCGATTCGTAACCTGCTGGGCTATGAGGACAACACCGCCGGCCGTATCATGACCTCGGAGTTTGTCTCCCTACCCGCCACGGCGACGGTCGGTGACGCCATCGAGGCGATTCGTAAGCTCGACGAGGATTTCGAAAGCGTCTACTACGTCTATACCGAGGACCCGAGCGGCATGCTCACCGGCGTGCTTTCGCTACGCACGCTTATCGTGGCCGACCGCGACGCCACGCTGGGCCAGCTGGCCTATCGCGACCTGGTTTATGTGTCGCCCGACGACGACCAGGAAGACGTAACGGACGAGATGACCAAGTACGACCTGGTTGCCATTCCCGTTTGCGACGAGAACCGTCACATCTTGGGTATCGTGACCTTTGACGACGCCATGGACGTTATCGCCGAGGAGCACCAGGAGGACCTGCAGATCGCAGGCGTCGGCTCGGGCGACAGCGCGTCCGACGACTCGACGAATGTGCTTAGCTGGTTTGTGCATCGCCAGTACTGGGTTGTCGTGTGGGGCATTGCCTCGTGCATCATGGCAACAGTGCTGGGGACGGCGCTGGGCTCCGCGCATCTGGTGGTGTTTCCCATGTGCGCCATGCCACTCGTGTTGCTGGCTGCCTCGCGTATGGTGTCGTTCGTCAAGAACTACTTCCTGGAATACGACGGCCATGACGATGAGCCCAAGCCGTATCTGGGGTTCTTCTTCCAGAGCACGGGCATGGGCCTGATCCTTTCGCTTGTTACTTACCTGTGCGCGCAGCTGGTGCGCACTGCCGCGTTCCTCGATGCCCCTATGTTTGAGGAGCAGCTCTTTACCGGCTGCTTTAACATCGCGGCCATCATCTGCCTGGTGGGCAACATGAGCGCCGTGATTTACCTGATGGTGCTGTTCTGGCGCGATGAGCACGACCTCAATACGTCGGGTACCGCCATGAACGTCATCGCCGTCATGATCTCGTGTGTGGCGTACTGCATCGCCGCGGTGCTGCTCACCATGTCGGTCATGGGGTAGGTGGTCGCGTGCAAAATACGAAGCAAAAGCCGAGCACCAAGCAAAAGCTGACCATCGCGGCCATCTTTGGCGCCATGGGCCCCGGTCTTCTGGCGGCGCTTTCGGGCAATGACGCTGGCGGCATCGCCACGTATTCCAGCGCGGGCGCCAGCTATGGCTATAAGATGCTCTGGATGCTTCCCGTCATGACCGTGCTGCTCATCGTGACGCAGGAGACCGCGGCGCGCTGCGGATGCGTCACGGGTAAGGGCCTGGCGTCGCTCATTCGCGAGCGCTTTGGCGTGCGCAAGAGCGTGCTGGCCATGGCGGCGCTGTTGATCGCCAACACGGCGGTGACCATCTCGGAGTTCGCGGGTATCGCGAGTGGCCTTGCGCTGTTTGGCGTTCCGGCGAGCATCTCGGTGCCGCTCGTGGCGCTGCTGGTGTGGATGCTTACCATGTCGGGTAGTTTCCAGCGCATCGAGAAGATTTTGCTGCTGGTAAGCTGCGTGTTCGTGACCTACATCGTCGCCGCGTTTATGGCCGGCCCCAACTGGGGTGAGGTCGCGGTCGACTTGGTCGTCCCCAATATTCAAAACGACCCCAGCTACGTGTCGCTCGTGGTCGCAACGATCGGTACCACCATCGCACCGTGGATGATCTTCTTGGCTCAGAACAACGTGGTCGATAAGAATGCGGGCGAGGACGACATCGTGCTGCAGCGTATTGATACCGTGAGCGGCTCGATTGCTGCTGATATCATTGCGGGCTTCATTATCATCACGACCGGTACGGTGCTGTTCCCGGCGGGTATTCAGATTAGCGATGCCGCCGATGCCGCCCGCGCGCTGGAGCCCATCGCGGGTCAGTGGTCCACGGTGCTGTTTGCCTCGGGCCTGGTCGCAGCGAGCTTTTTGGCTGCCTGCGTGCTGCCGGGTGTTACGTCGAGTGCTATCTGCGAGGCTTTTGGTTGGGAGCGCGGCGCCGATCGCAGCTGGGACGAGGCCCCGGTTTACCGCGGCATCATTACGGCCATCATCGGCATTTCTGCCGTGTTGGTGCTCATGCCCGGCGTCGATTTGTTCCAGATTATGATGACCTCGCAGGTCATCAACGGCGTGCTGCTGCCCGTAGTCTTGGTATTCCAGGTGGTTATCGCGGCGGATCGCCACATTATGGGCGCCAACCGCAACGGCCGCGTATGGAACGTGCTCACGTGGGCGACTATCGGCGTGATTACGGTGTTGACGGTCGTCATGTTTGTCCTACAGGCAATGGGCTACAGCGCTTAGCGCCCACTTTTGCCTCCGAACAGGCTGCAGCGATGGGTTGCGGCCTGTTTTTTGTCTGCTATAGGGTGCTAGTTATATGGCAGTGGGCAAAAAATGCCAAATATGAGTACTGTTGCTAAGTGAATAGCATTTACATCCAAGAAGATAATGAACATAACCTATAGTATGTCCATTAAAATTGGCCCCCAATACGCCCTAAAGCAGTCAGGTTGGCTGCTTTAGGGGGCTGTAGGGGTCGCCCGGATGTCATTTTGGGTGATTTTACCTGCTACTAAAATGGTAACAGTACTCATATTTGGCCTTTTTTGCCCACAGACCTTTGGGGTTGCGGTGGCGCGCGCAGACGTGGTGTAAGAGTGTCCTGAGGTCCGTCGCTGCAAGCC
>UQKY01000050.1 GCA_900541785.1 uncultured Collinsella sp. | reverse complement strand
ATGGCCACAACGATTTCGCCGTTCATGGCGCTCTTTTGCTCGCGAACGATAATGTAGTCACCGTTGTAGATGCCGACATTGATCATTGAGCTGCCGTGCACTTCAAGGATAAAGGAGCCCTGGTCTGTGGCGATTTCGGTCGGGATGGTAAAGGTGTCCTCGATATTTTGCTCGGCCAGAATGGGAATCCCAGCCGCGACGCGACCGACGAGCGGCAGCGAGACCGTTCCGCGGGGCGCTGTGGGTTCATCGGATTTGGAAATCGAGACAGAGGATCCGTCCTCATCAAAGAGCTCTAGGGCGCGAGGCTTGGTGGCATCGCGCTTGAGCAGTCCTCGAGCCTCCAGGGCAGAGAGATGAGCATGCACCGTGCTGGGGGAGGAGAGGCCTACGGCCGATGCCATCTCGCGCACACTGGGCGGATAGCCCTTCTCCTGCTGATATTCCTTGATGAAGTCGTAAATCTGCTGCTGACGCTTGGTAATTTTGCGAGCCATCAGGGGATCCTCTCTGCCAATGCCAAACAAATGTTCGATTTTGCTTGACAGGAACAACTGTTCGAAGATAATAATAACCGAACATTCGTTCTCGCGCTAGACATTTTTGTCCGCGCGGCTTGATAAAACTGTTCTCAGCAAAACACGCGAGAGGAGAACATGATGAACGCAACGGATATGGTCCAGGGTAACCTCGCCCTTAAGCTCGAGGCGCCTGCGGCGCCGGCTTTCACGGTTGTCAAAGGCGGCCGGTCTGGTTTCCAAACACTGCCTGGTAAGCCCGTCCGCAGCCAGTGCGTCGCCACGACCTCAGCCCCCGTTGCCCTAAAGGTCTCGACGATTGTCGCCCTGGCCGTTGCGCTCACGCTTTTCTTTGTACTTGCTACCTCCATCTTCACCGCTCGTCACGCCGCATATGCCGAGTCGGTATCCAACGTTACCTACGAGACCGTCCGTGTTCAGTCTGGCGATTCCTTGTGGTCGCTTGCCCAGGAGCATCCGATTGAGGGTCTTTCCACACAGGAGACCTCTGATATGATCCGCGACGTCAATCACCTGGAGCATGGCTCGCTCGATGCCGGTGCGCATCTTAAAGTTCCCGCACGTTCCTAAGATTTACGTACCGTCGCATGGTACCCTTGTAATCGTTTTAGAGGAGGTACCATGCGCTGTCCCAAATGCGGCAAGGCACATACCCGCGTCGTTGATTCCCGCATGCAGGAATCTAATAACACCATCAAGCGTCGTCGCGAATGCTGCTCGTGCAATTATCGCTTTACGACATTTGAGCGTTGTGAAGACCCTATCGAGGTCATTAAGTCAGACGGAACCAAGCAACAGTTCGATCGCAATAAGCTGCTGGTCGGTTTGATGCGCGCCACGATCAAGCGAGATATCGACACTAAAAAGCTCAACGAGATCATTGACGATATAGAGGTCGAGCTTCGCTCTCGTACGCTTACGGCCGTTACTTCCCATGAGCTGGGCGACATGGTTCTTAAGCGGTTGGCCAAGATCGATAAAGTGGCCTACATCCGCTTTGCCTCGGTCTATCGCGATTTCAAAGACGTCGATGAGTTTCTGCAAGAGCTCGACAAGCTAAGGTGATTTCATGTCCAACATTACCGTTAACATTAAGCGTCTCGACCCAACCGTCGAGCTTCCCAAATACGCCCATCCCACGGATGCCGGCCTGGACCTGCGTTCCAACGAGGATTGCATTCTGAAGCCCTTTGAGCGTCGTCTGGTCTCCACGGGCCTAGCCATTGCCCTGCCCGACGGCTACGCCGGCTTCGTCCAACCCCGCAGCGGCCTAGCCATTAAGCAGGGCCTGTCTATAGTCAACACGCCCGGTCTCATCGATGCCCACTACCGAGGAGAGCTCAAAGTTATCCTCATCAACCTAGACCCCACGAACAACATCCAAATCAATAAAGGTGACCGCATCGCCCAGCTCGTCATCCAAGAAGTCCCCACGGTCAACCTCGTAGAAGTAGAAGAACTAGACGAAACCGACCGAGGAGCCGGCGGCTTCGGCTCCAGCGGCGTCGCTTAGGGCGCTCATATCCCTCCCGCCTGCCTCTCACACATATCATTCCATGCTCAAACATTCTCGCTGCGCTGCGAAACTGCGCGTGGAACGATATATGGGCGGCTCCCGCCGAGCAGCGGACTTTTGTCTACCTGATATGCGCAGGTTTTCCGCCCCAGTAGAAGCGGCAGAAGGCTCGTTTGCGCTTTTGGGGTTTGCCTACGAGTTCCATGGTGGCGACGGCGATGTCTTCGGCTGCGTGGGGGCGGCGTAGTACTTCGCCATTGATGAGCAATGCCTTGAGCGACTCCGGATGATCGTGGAGATGTCGCAACGTCACGATGAGCTCTCGTGCCGTGGTGACGTGCATGCTGGCGCCCATGCCGGTGAGCATGGTGGTGTTGGCCTTTTCCTGGCCATATGACTTGCCCAGCAGGATCATCGGCAGATGTGCGCAGAGACACTCGGTGACCGTGAGCCCGCCCGATTTGAGGATTGCCAGGTCGCAGCCGTGCATGAGGGCCGCCATGTCGTCGACATAGTCCAACACCGTGACGTTCTCGAGCTTCATGGCATCGAAGAGCGTCTTCAGCCGGGTGGCATACTCCACGTCTTTGCCGGGCAAAAAGACAAAGTGCATGTCTTCGAAGCTGCGCAGGAAGGGGAGTGTGTGGTCCATCGCCGCGCGAAAGCGGACGTAAGGCTGAGGTAAACTGGCTCCGGCCATTACCAGCACGACGGTCTTGTCGGTGGGGAGGTTGAACTTGGCTAGCTCTTCCTCGCGATCGTAATCCGTGTCGAATCCGGCGCGAATAGGAATGCCGGTAATGCGAATCTTTGTCTCGGGCACCTTGCGCGGACGCAGCGTTTCGGCCATAAATTCGTTGGCAACACAGAAGAGATCGGTGTCCTTGTGGGGCCACCAGCCCTCGACTTCGTAGTCGGTCGGGACGCAGATGACCGGATAGTCGATGCCCGTAATTACGCGGGCGCCCACGGCAACGTTGGCTGCCGTGATATGCGTTGCGACCACGGCTATGGGCCTGCGGTTACGAATATATTCGTTGAAGGCAGGGAACATAATTCGCGACCATGCCGTACCGCCACCCCAGAGAAGATGTCCCGTAAGCGTATATCGCCAGGTCAGGTCGTAAATGGGGCGCGTGGCTCCCGTAAAAGAAGCCGCGGTCTTATTGCCGTCGAATTTAATACGTCCAAAATCAAGGATATCGAGCACTTCAATCTCAACGTCCTCGGGGATGCCATTGGTGCCGCGGATGAGGTCGAATGCTTGCGCAATCGCATTTGCGGCGGCCTTGTGACCCGAGCCGACCGAGGCGTGCACGATGGTCACGAGAGGTTTTTGCTGTGCCAAGAGCGTGGTTTGCTCCGATTGGGGAGTGCTGTGCGTGAGCAGGGGAGCGTCGTCGCTCGTCTGCGTCTGATCCATCGATAACTCCCCTTCGACGTTGTATCACGGATTTATCATTGTAGTGCATGAGTGTCACGTTCACGTAAATTTGGGTATGAGCGCAAAGAACGACAACGTTTCGACGAGAGGACTCTTCATGACTACCGATCAGACAATCGATGTTGCGATTATCGGCGGCGGCCCCGCGGGCTATGCTGCCGCCATTTATGCGGCGCGCGCCAACCTGACGACGACTGTCCTTGAGCAGGGCATGTCGGGCGGACAGATTGCCACGAGCAACGAGATTGAGAATTATCCTGGTATTCCACTGCTGAGCGGCGCCGAACTTGGTGAGCGATTCCAACAGCATGCTGAAGGCCTGGGGGCTCAGGTTGAATGGAGTATGGTGACAGGCGTCGATTACGATGCCGATGCGGCTCAATTTACCATCCATCATGATATGGGCGACACAACGGCCAAGAGCGTCATTGCGTGCATGGGTGCCACGCCGCGTCCTGCTGGTTTTGTTGGCGAGGATACGTATCGCGGTCGTGGCGTTTCATATTGCGCAACATGTGACGGCATGCTCTTTCGCGGCAAACAAGTCTTTGTTATCGGAGGCGGCAATTCCGCATGCGAGGAAGCCCTGTTCTTGTCAGAAATCGCCAGCAGCGTGACCATCGTGCTGCGTCGCGATCAATTCCGTGCACCCGAGGGTGTTGTGAATAAGGTGCTTGCCAACGACAATATTTCAGTTAGGTACCAAACTAGTATTGTTGAGCTTTCTGGTGAAGCGATGCCCACCACAATCACGTTCAAGGACAATGCGACTGGTGAAATGCACACTGAGTCCTTTGAGCCTGGCTCTTTTGGCATCTTTGTCTTTGCGGGCACGCAGCCACACACCGAGCTGGTTGAGCATCTCGTCGATCTGGCTCCGGACGGCGGCATTGTTACCGACGATTCGATGGCCACCCGTACGCCCGGCTTATTCGCAGCCGGTGATATCCGCTCCAAGCGTTTACGCCAGGTTGTGACCGCCGTTTCGGACGGAGCTATAGCGGCTACCAGCGCATACGCTTTCCTACGCGGATAAGTACGATAATATATCTTATGTAAGGTTGTTATCTTTAAACAAAGTGGTTGGACGGTGCTTCAACGTGCTGTCCAACCACTTTTACTTAGCGGCTATGTGGTATGCAAAACTAGATAACCTAGAATACAATATAGAAAACGATCGGAGGCCTCTTATGAACCACGTCAAACATGTTATCCCGATGTCCGATACATCGGTCAGCATTAAGCCGGAGGATATTCAGCCGACGGTGCTGCCGGATGCATTTATTCAGTCCGATATGGTGGGTAAACTCAACGCGTTGAGCCTGCCACGCTATGATCAGCTGCCCAACGTAACGCTCTATCGCGATCAGGTTATTGAATATGTTGCGCTGTGGATGGAGCCGCTTTCGATTTGCGTAGAGCAGCCCGTTATCACGCCTTCGATGATCAATAACTACGTGAAGGTCGGCCTCGTTCCTGCTCCGGTTAAAAAGCAGTATGGCCGTGAGCAGATTGCGCGTCTCATCGCCATTTGTATCTTTAAGCAGGTGCTGCCCATCGCTGCGGTTCAGGCGCTCTTTAATATTCAGCGCTTGAGTTACGACGCTCCGACGGCTTTCGATTATGTAGTCGATCAACTTGAGGCATCGATTCGTGCGGCGTTTTCCGTCGAGCAGACTCCCGTGCCCGATACCGCACACCAGGTTACGCGCGAATCGCTGCTCGTACGCAGTGCGGTTTCGTCTTTTGTATCGAAGGCGTACCTGATGAGCTACCTTAAGTTTAATGGGTTTAATAGCTAATCGAGGCATAAGACGGGCGGGATAAAGAGCCATTGGCCCCTTATCCCGCCCGTGCGTTTGTTTAGTTGGACATTATCGGCCCGAAGCCACGCCCATGCCGTAGCCGATGATGAGGCCGTGCATCTCGGCATAGTAAGAATCTAGCCCGTTGCAGGGCATGATGATGGTCTTAGAGCCGGGCCAATGCTCCACAATGCGGCTGGCAAGTGCCTGGGCGCCCGCCTCATTCTCAACATGGTCGATAACGACCTCACCGCCGGTAAAGCCTTCGGCCTCCATGGTGTCGACAATCTTGGTGAGCATCTTCTTTTCGCCACGCGTGTGCCCAACGAGTTCAATTTTGCCCGCTTCGCTCGCCGTGCCCAAAATGCGAATATTGAGCTTGTTGGCAATAACGCCGGCTGCCTTAGGAATGCGTCCAGCCTTTGCAAGGTTCTCGTAATTACACAGGCTAAAGAGAATCTTGCTGTTCTGCTCGAGACTATCGAAGTAATCGCAGGCGTCCTCAAAGGAGGCTTCCGGGTTGCTTGCTAGATAGCGATCGAACAGCAAAAAGATTAAATCCATTTTGCCACCTGCGGCTCGCGAGTTAACCAAATGAATCTGACGGTTGGGCTCTTCGGCAAGCACCATGTCACGTGCGGTGGCCGCGGCATTGTAGCTTCCCGAGACGCCCTCGGAGATGGGCATGCAGATCGTCTTGTCGGCAAGCCTGAAGAGTTCGGCCCACTCCCCTACGCTTGGACAGGCGCTCGATGATGCGCTGGCTTCCGATTGGATGGCAACATTAAGCTCGTGAACATCGAGCGAAAGGTCATCGACAAATTCACGCTCCCCCACTCGGATTTTAAGGGGTGCAAATGCAAAGGTAGTATGAGGTGCGGTTGGTTGCCAATCGCGAAGATTGCAGCTCGAATCGGAGATAAGTGCCCAGCTCATTGAGGGTCCTTTCTAGTTGTTCCTCAACAATTATAGCTATCTTTTGGACAGATGCTGTGCATATCTAGTATTCAAAACTAGATTGTTGCTTATACGCAAAACGGGCGGTCGAGATAAAACAATGGACCTCGCTCCCAAAGGATGCGAGGTCCACCTTCGTTTACTGAGTTACAACACTTAGTAGCGAACGAAAATGTAATTGTTGTTCATGCCAGCGGCAACGGAGCTGATGATAACGCCCGTCTTGTAGTCGGAAGCATGGATCATCTGGCCGTTACCAATGTAGATGCCGGTGTGGTAAGAGTTAACCACGACGTCACCAGGCTGGGGATCGGACACGCGGGTCCAGCCCATAAAGGTGCCCGTGGTGCCAAGGCGGCAATAACGGCCGGTGAGGCAGTAGCTTACAAAACCGGAGCAGTCAAAGCTGTTCGGTCCAATGCCGCCCCAAGAATAAGCATAACCGAGCTTGCTGTAGGCGCGCGAAACAACGGTACCACCGTCAACGGACTGGCTCGGTGCGGAAGGCGTCGGAGCCGGAGCAGGCGTCGAGGGCTGCGGCGTGGGAGCAGGAGTGGGCGTCGAAGGCTGCGGCGTGGGCGCGGGGGCGGGAGTGTTCTCGGTCGTACCGGCGGTGTCGTTGCTCACCGTGGCCTTTTCGGCAGTGCTGGCGTTGATACCGGCCTGCAGCGCGGCGTTGGCCTCAGCCTCGGCAGCAAGCTCGGCCTGCAGCTGTGAATCCAGGGAGTTCACGACACTCTGGGCCTCAGCCTGCTGGGCATTGAGCTCGTCGACCTTCTTCTGCGTCGCGGCGACGTTCTTCTCCTGCTCGGTCTGCTTATCGGTGAGCTGCTGCTTAAGGTCCTTGACCTCCTGAATGGTCTGGGCCTGCTTGTCGGACACCTTACCGTAGTAGAAGAGACGGTTGAGCATGTCGCCCAGATCATCGACGCCCGTCAGAACCTGAAGGAGACTCAGACCGCCGGTCTTGTACTCACCGGCAACGTAGTTGGAAAGCTTTGCCTGACCTTCGGCAATCTCTTGCTGCTTTTGCGTGATCTCGCCTGCAGTCTGATCAAGCTCCTGCGTCTGTGCGGAGAGTTCTTCATGAATTTGCTGGGTTTGGGTGCCAATCTGCTCGAGTTTAGTTCGAGCAGCGGCAAGGTCGGATGCGGTATCGGCGTAGGCCGGAGCCACGAGGCCCAGGCCCAAAACACAAGCGAGGGTTGCCGTAGCAGCGCAGCGTGCCATGTTTCTGTGCGTGTTTGCTGTGCGCATGTAGCTTCCTTTCCGGTATCTAAGGGTAGCGGCTAGTCCACCGTTACCAGGCTAAAGAGCTCAACGTCCTCGTTAGAAGGCGTGAGCTTCTTGCGCGGGTTGAGAAACGCAAGCTCAAGGATACAACCGTAGCCCACAAGCTTTGCGCCCATATCTCGCACCAGTTTACCTGTTGCCTCGACGGTTCCGCCCGTCGCGATCAAGTCGTCCAGAATCAACACGGTATCTTTAGAGCTGATGGCATCGGCGTGGATCTCGATAGAATCCGTTCCATACTCGAGCTCGTAGCTCTCGCTTACCGTCTTGCGCGGTAGTTTGCCCGGTTTACGTGCGGGAACAAAGCCGGCGCCTAGGGCGACGGCCACGGGCACACCGACCATAAAGCCGCGGGCCTCGGGTCCTACGACCTTGGTAATGCCCATGTCAGCAAAATGCTCGGCCAAGGCATCCACCATGGCCTTCAGGGCCTCGGGATTGCCAAAGAGCGGCGTGATGTCCTTAAAGACGACTCCGGGCTCGGGATAGTCGGGGATATCGACGATATGAGATTCGAAGTCGTACATGGGTGACCTTTCATGGATTGCCGGGTGAACGGCGGTTATTTACCCGTGTTGGCAGACGGGTTATGCGAGGGGACGACAACCTTGGACGGCTGCACGAGCGACTCGTCGTGCGCGGCAACCGCGGGGAGGCTTGCACCATCGCTTTTAGCCTTGGTGGATTCGGAACGCGCGATCTCCTCATCGAGAGCATCGATGTCAGCGTCCTCGACCACGGCGTTGAGCGACTCAAAGACACGGTTCTTAAGGAGCGCGGTGTGCACGCCCTCGGTGAGGTCGTGTAGCTTCTTAAAAGCGCGCTCGAGCTTGGCGTCGCGCTCGTCATCGGAGGTATCCATGCCGAGCATGCTCACGAGAACCTGCTCAAACATCGAAGACTCGCGATTTGCCGACGATACGTACTGACGCAGGTTACGCGGCTCAATGTGGAAGCGCGACAGCTCCGAGCAGTAACGGATAATCGGGAAATCTCGGCCATCGACGAGCTCTCGCTTCTGCGGGCTCTTGATGATGCGGATAAGATCGTTCTCGGCAAGGGAGCGGATAAACGAGATCTCAACGCCGAGCATGTCGGGAATGGTCTCGATGGGATGCAGCTTTTGCTTGGTCTCCTTGGGCTCCGTCTTAAGCGGAACATCGGACAGAAGACCCACCTCGTAAGCCAAAGTGGACAGGTCCGTTGCGTTTTCCAAGCGCTGCTTAATGACGTTGAGCGGCATGTAGCGGGTCTTCTGCAGGTGCAGGATGACCTCGAGACGGTCAACGTCTTCCTTGGAGTACTGACGATACCCCTTAGGCGTGCGATGAGGGGTGATGAGCCCCTCATCTTCTAGAAATCTAATTTTTGAGTTCGATAGATCGGGGTATGCGCCTCGAAGAAGGTTGACGACTTGGCCGATACTCAGATAGTTGCGTTCGGCCATTACCTACTCACCGGTTTCGATGCGCTCCGGCGTGCTCTCGTGGTAGATGAGCGTGAACGTACCGATCTGAACGGAAGAGCCGTCGTGCAGCGGAGCACCGTTGACGATGGCGCCGTCGACCCAGGTGCCGTTGAGCGAGCCCAGATCCTCAATACGGGCGCCCAGGCCCTCACGAATAATGCGTGCGTGGCTGCGCGAGACGGTCATGTCGTTGAGGAAAATGCCGTTCGCGGGATCGCGGCCGATGGTGGTCACGTCGTCCTCGAGCTCAAAGGCAGCTCCGGTCTGCGGACCCTTGACGATGGACAGAACAGGAGCGGTGATGCGCACGTTGGCCATAAGGTCGGGAACGGTGACATCGCTCGAAGGAACGCGGAAAACGCAGGTAGCGTCCGCAGTCTTATCGTTCTGAGGCATATTGTTAACCTTGTTGTCCATGACAACCCCTATCTAACGCGGCCACGCCGCAAAGAATGAACCGTACGTAATCATACCCCAATGAATCAGTCTTCGATTTCGGGGTTGAGAAAGTCGGTGTCCTCGTCCTCGGGATGCGCGATGGCCTGTTTAATGGCCGCCCCTCCCTTAATGGAATAGATGACAGCGGTGAGCATGGAGAAGATCACGCCGCCGTACACAAAGAAGATGCCGAGGGGCACCGAGCTGCCATTGAGGCCCGGGAATGCCGTGAACGTGGCGGGCAGCAGATGCCAGCCGTCCACGACGGGGAACCCAAGCAGCATGAGTGAGAAGCCAGTCATGAGCAGTGCCGTGGCGATCTTGCCGGGAAAAACGACATCGATGGGACGACGGTGATAATGGCGCACAATGAGCGTGCCGATGCCCAGGTAGATATCGCGGCCGATGATGAGCACGCAGACCCAGATGGGCAACTCGCCACGGACCACCAGACCCAACACGCCGGTAAACAGCAGTGCACGGTCGCAGATGGGGTCCATAACCTTGCCGAGCCACGAGACCGTTTTGGTCATGCGGGCAATCTGGCCGTCCATCCAGTCGGTGGAGGCCGCGATGGCATAGATGACTATTGCGACGACGCGGTTGTTGTCCGTCACGAACAGGTACAGGAAGACGAGCGTGAGGATCAGGCGCGTAAAGGTGATGAAATTGGAGATCGTGAAGATCTTATTCGACGGGTAATCGGAAGTGCCGATAAGCTCCTTTTTGATCTTCTTTTTGATGCCCACAGGACTCCCCCGCTGGTAAACGACAAAACTTTCGATACTATACCCGTTCTAGCGATGTCTATCCAGCGTAAGCATAGAGAGTCCAGACATGTGGAGGACGCTGCTGGGTGCCACGAGGACTCTCGCGCCGTTGCTTTAACAAAAAACCCTCACAGGAAGTAGCCGCGAGGGCTATGTTGGTAGTTGCAGCTACAGTTATTGTTGAGGGTGAGCAGCGCGTCGCGCACGCCGTAGAGGTAGCCGCTGATGAGCGCCCAGCGCACGCGCTCGTCGAGCGCAGCGAGGCAGAGCGTCTGCATGGCACCGCCGGAAAAGCCGACGCAGCCGAGTTCGCGCAGACTCCACGCGCCGCGCGCCGCAACGTAGTCGATGAGGCGCATGAGGTCCCAGGTCTTCGGTATCGATGTGCACATCGAGCATCACGCCGACCATGAACATTGCGAGAAACGTATTTGCCGAGCCTACCGAAGCGGTGACGTCGAGCACCGGCGCAGAATAGCGATGCATCCCTTTGTACATGGGCACACAAGGGGATACAGCAAAGGCGACCGGAGGTCGCAATGCCCTCCTGGTGAATAGCTACCAAGGTGGGTAAAACCACATCGAACGCCGCTCACGCCAGGGCGGCGTTCACCTTTTGGTTCCACCCGCCAGCACCTCCCCTCTTGATACTGCAAGGGTTTCATTGTGGTGATAGACCGACACCGTTCATCGTTGTTTCGGGTTCGTTCGCAAAGTCGTGAACGCACTCCCCTCTTGTTCAGCGCATAATGGCGCACCGTATGCGGCTGAGCGGCCGCACGCTAAAGGAGAGGTGCCCGCATGGGCATCGAGAGAGAGGATGCAGTATGAACCTGAGGGAAAAGTACGGTGAGTGGGGCCTGATCCTGGGCGCGACCGAGGGCGTCGGCAAGGCGTTCTGCGAGAAGATCGCCGCCGGCGGCATGAATGTCGTCATGGTCGGCCGTCGCGAGGAGAAGCTGAACGTGCTCGCCGGCGAGATCCGTGAGACCTACGGCGTGGAGACCAAGGTCGTGCGCGCCGACTTTAGCCAGCCCGACGCTGCCGAGACCGTCTTCGCCGCGACCGAGGGCCTGGACATGGGCTTCATGAGCTACGTGGCCTGCCTGCACAGCTTCGGCAAGATCCAGGACACTCCCTGGGAGAAGCACGAGGCCATGATCAACGTCAACGTCGTGACCTTCCTCAAGTGCTTCCACCACTACATGCGGATCTTTGCCGCCCAGGACCGCGGCGCCGTGATCAACGTCTCGTCGATGACCGGCATCAGCTCCAGCCCCTGGAACGGCCAGTACGGCGCGGGCAAGGCCTTCATCCTCAAGATGACCGAGGCCGTGGCCTGCGAGTGCGAGGGCACCGGTGTCGACGTCGAGGTCATCACCCTCGGCACCACCCTAACCCCCAGCCTGCTGTCCAACCTCCCCGGCGGCCCGCAGGGCGAGGCCGTCATGAAGATCGCCCTCACCCCCGAGGAGTGCGTCGACGAGGCCTTTGAGAAGCTGGGTAAGGAGCTCTCCGTCATCGCCGGCCAGCGCAACAAGGACTCCGTCCACGACTGGAAGGCCAACCACACCGAGGACGAGTACATCCGCTACATGGGCTCGTTCTACCGCGACTAGCAGCTGCCGCGGCGCGTGCGCGAGGGCGCGTGCGGGTTCGCAGGTAGAGATGCGAGTGCGAGGGTTTCTTTGCGGGGGCGTGCGGATGCGGCGCCCGCAAAGAAACCCTCTTTTCATGGGTGGGCGCGACGGCACCTCGGCGCTCACCGTCTAGGGCGACCTGCCCGGCTCCCCCGCGATCTCCCTGCACGGGACCTTGCGCTCCGGCATCCTCTGGACCGTGTCCCGCTCGTGCCTAGTGGGCCGGCCGATCAGGCCCTCAGGGTATCGGATTCCCGCATTCATCCGTACATGTTCGTGTGAATGCGGGAGGTGTTCGGATGAGGTTGATACTCAAGGTGTAGACCGTTTTCTTGGTACTCCTCAAATGCGGCAGGGTTTTTCGAGTTTGTAGATGCTAATATAACCCTGCTCTCGAAAGAGGGCTCAGTCCCGGCTGGTAAACCTGACGTTTGGCGTGGTGTGCGTGACACGCATAGCGGGCATGGCCGCGATAGAATTTTCCATGCGGAGGGGTTCGACCCCACAGCGCCCCGAGGGTTTCGGGGGGCGAACTGGCAGGCAGGGAACCGGGGTGCAGGCTGTCCAGAAGGAGGGGTGTAATGCCTCTTCTTCTTTTTTGCCACATCAATCTTCTGGCTTGATAGGTTTTTCGTGCGTGTGATTGGGTTGCGGAAGGGATTGGCATGAGAGTTGCGGAAATTGCGGAAAGGGTCGGTTGCGATCCTGAGTCTGCGTATTCGAAATTCGCCGACACACGTGAAGGCACACGCTTTCACAACATGCAGTGGCCCACTTTCGTCACTGACGAAAACTATCGCTTGTTTTGCAAGGCGCTGGCAGATTATGCCAACTCAGAGGAAGGCCCCCAAAGCAACGGCCGCCATGAATTGTTCCTGAGCGTGCACGAGCTGTTCGAAAAGGGCAACGAGATCGGCGGCGCCCCAAAAAAGCGCCACTACAACCTGGACAAGTCGTTCATAGGCACGGACGAGGCAAATCTCATGCTGCTCAAAGCGGCGCATAAGGGAATGACCCAGCAAGCGATCGCCGCGTACCTGGGCTGCTCGCGCACGGCGGTGCAAAAGCGCCTGAGCGCCCTGGCAGACGGCGTGCGTTTTGGCGACTCCTACATCAAGGCCGAGCCGACAAGCCGCGGCGGCCTGAAGTCGACGGCTCACCCGATCTTTCTGCCGCTGCGATTGCATGAGGTGTACCTGATGCTGTCGGCATTAGGCGAGTTTCGAGCGGAACGGTCAGGCGGGGACCCAGAGCGCGTCGTGGCAGATGATCTCGCGCGCAGAATCTATTACCAGCTGAGCGACTACGCCAAGGACGGAATCGACAAAGCATTGGATGAGCGAGGGGTTCGCCTCGCTGGGCTAAGGCCCGACTTCGACTCAAGCAAGGGCGTGGACGATTCGGATCGTATCGTTATGTATGAGAAGATGGGTCTCAATCTTAAAGTCGGGCTTGTAAATGGAGATGTGCTCGTCGGCTGCTTCGCGCACCACGCCGATCTTCAGAAATGCGTAAACGCCGCCGAAATAGGCAAAGACGGCAGCTATATCGTGTTTAAACTTTTGGATGGCAGATACTGGGCGGTCGACGATTCTCAAGTATTTAGCGTGGTGGCCGCATCCGGGAATTAAGTTGCGGCCAAGCCCCTCGCCCGCCCTCCCAGGCGGTGCTGCTGCGGCCGATTTCATGTTTGCTTACAAGCAAAACAGCCGCCCACCCATTCAGAAGGGTTGTACTAGTTTTTATCGTTTCGATTTTTTACGAGCACACGAAAAGTTGCGTTTAGAAAAACGGGTATCTTTTCGCAGAATACGCTTGAACAGCGATTTCGGGCATCGCGCCCTTTTCGTAGGATTTCTAAAAATGTCAACCTCAGGTTTTCACGCCTTTCGGCTTCAGACTGTATGCTGCAATCAGCTCGAGCGACCGAAGCCCATCACAACACCGAAAGGCGTGAACCATGAAGTACAACGAGAAGCGCAACAACGTCTCAGCCCGTCACCCCGAGACTGCACCCTCGATCATCAACTTCGCGTACGGTAGCAACCTTGATATCCATCAAGTTGAAACCCGCTGCCCCGGCGCGGTGCTGCTGGGCAAAGCGACCCTGAACGGCTATGAACTGGCGTTCGACACCGCCGGATACCTCACCATCACCAAGCGCGAGGGGTCGCATGTGCAAGGCGCGCTGTGGGCGCTCGATAGCTCTCACGTGGCGTCTCTCGACCGCTACGAAGGCGTTGCATCTGGTTGCTACCGCAAGGAAACCGTGACCGTTGGGCGCGAAGGCGATGTGGTTCCCGCAACCCTTGAGGCGATGGTCTACATCTCTGAGCGCACCCCGCTGCGCAGGTACACCGAAAAGTACGATTACATCGACCGCGTGGTCGAAGCCGGCCGCGTGATGCAGCTCGATGAGGCAACCTTGGCGCAGATGTCCGACATGCGCGCCGACAGCCTGGACCGCTTGCGCGCGCAAGAAGAGTCGGCGGCGTATGGCGCAGCCAAGATCGACCTCCCCGCCGTGCGCGAATACTCCGACTTCGTGTGCGGTGAAGGTCACCAGATCGCCGATTGCACATGCGGTCACACCGGTTACTACGCACGCCGTTTCCCCCGCGGCCTTCAGCAGCATGGACGCATCCTTCGCTCCAAGCGCTACCAGGTGATGGAAGCGAGTGAAGCCACCTTCTGCGGGTCGCACCGCATCTACTTGGCAATCAAGACCCCAGGCGAGTTCGGTTACAAGATCGACGTTCCCGAAGGGTTCCGCGCGGTGCGCAGCAGCGACCCTGCGCTGCAGGCGGACCTTAGCTACTCCCTTACGCTGGATGAGTTCGAAAAGCAGCGCAAGGCCCTGCTGCGCACCCTGCTCGACTGGTGTAACAGCCTGCCTGAGTTTGACGTGCACAACTTTATTCGTCCCTCTGGCCCGGCGTTCAGCGCGCGCGAACACGCCGCCGACACCCGCGTGCATGCGGAAACCCCGTACTTCGCATATGGCTTTGACATCAGCCATGACCGCATCGCTAAAAAATTCGAGAGCGGTCACTACGTCTATGCAACCAAGGCGAAGCTCTATGGCTACACGCTGGCGTGCGACGCGAAGGGCCGTCCCACCATCGTGCGCAAGGAAGGATCGTTTGTGGAAGGCGTGCTGTGGCATGGCCTCACGCGGGGCGAGGTCCAGGCGCTGGACAAAGCGAACGGCGTGCAGTACGGCACCTATGCAAAAGCCGACGTCACGGTGGAGATTGAGGGCAAACCTACTTCGAGGGAAGAGAACGCATTCGTGTACATCTCCCAGCGAACGCCGCTTTCTGCAGTCACGAAAGACATCGAGGCGTTTGGCGCGATGCGCGACGAAGCCATCGCCCTGGAAATGGAGCGCACCACCGTGGCGCGCATCGACGCCATTCTGCGCGCAAGCGGCTGCCCCTGCGTGCAGCCCGAGGCCCCTGCGGCGGAAATCGCAGCCCTGGGCATCACGGAGCTCACGCCCGAGCAAACCATGAAGTGCATGCTGTTCGTGTGCCCGAAGTGCTTTAAGCCCTTGGGCGAATGCGAATGCGGCAAGCGCCCTGATCACCTGGTGGCGATCGACCACGAGCTGCAGCCCCACGTGCGCATTCTGAACGATAAGGGTTATAAAACGCAGTTCTGCTGTGCCGGGCATGCAGACAGCGGTTGCCACGGTTACCTGAGCTTCGGACGCCGCTTCCGCGCACTAGAAGAGATATGCGGCGGTCAGCTGTCCAACGAGTCTCTTACGGAGGCGCCGCAACGCATTCGCAGCACGCGCCATGCAGCGCTGAACTTGCCCGGCGCCCCCGAAAGCTATGACGTGTACCTGGACATGAGGAACAACGTCATTCGCTTTGAGCCGCGCCGCGGTGTGAAGCGCGAGCAGTTCGTGCAAGACAGGCCCGCTGTGTTGAGCGCATTGCTGCAGTGGTGCGAGTCTCTCCCGCAGCGCGAATAGCCTGCAAACCGTCTGAACTGGTAAGAATCGCCAAGCGCGCGGGTCGATGTTCGGATCCTGGCCCGCGAATTCCGAGCTCCCTTCTAGTCCCATGCCTCGATCTTCAAATCCTCAGCTCTGCCCCTCTTTCCGGCCTCTAGTCGGCGACCGTCATTTCAACGCCGACGGTGCACATGAGATCGATTGCGCCCGCATCGCATGCCGCGCAATAGCCTCGCTCTCGCTGAGAGCGATATTCCTAACATGAAGGAGGGGGCGTCATTCACCCGCTTTCTCTGATAGTTTGTTGACAAAGCGGGTGAGCCGGGCTTTTTGATTGGGCATCCACTTGCTACACACCCAATACGTAGTCTCGTCTACCTTCAATGACGAGTAAAAGGTAGCTTCACGCCCAATTGGAGGGTTTTTTCTGAGATGGCGACTGAGCCCCAAATTCTTCTGCGCCCAATTGCCATCATAAAGATAATCTGACTGGGTAAAGCGTCTAATAATCGTCTCAATGCCGTCTTTCACCTTGGCATCAGTGCCTGTAGACGATCTAGGCGTATGAGTTTGCTTCAGTCGCTTACGCTGATTCCTGCTCGCCTTGATGCCCATCTCATTGTTATTGTCCAGCTCTCGCGCTTTGTCTGTAGAGGCAGCATTCTCCGCTGTGGCGTAGAGCGAGGAGCCGTGCATTTCCGGCGCATGAAATTCCCCATCTGCCTGAACTTCAATGTCCGACGTGCCGGTTTGTCCGCGATTAGCCACTTTTTTATGCTTGTTTTCGATGTCCCTTCGTGCTGATTCAGGCTGCCCTCTCCGAGTATCCGACTGTTTTGGAGTTAGGGTGCGAGCAGATGCGATATCTTTCTGGGGCGATGCTACTGATTGCTGCGTGATTTCCTCAAAGACCTCGTCAAGACGGCTAACTTTGGTGGCGCGCGCAGACGTGGTGTAAGAGTGTCCTGAGGTCCGTCGCTGCAAGCCC
>UQKY01000049.1 GCA_900541785.1 uncultured Collinsella sp. | reverse complement strand
TCGTCAACTAGTCATTGGGGACGTTCTTGAATGACTAGTCGTTTAAGAACGTCCCCAATGACTACCTTGCACCAATCAAAAAGTTGCGGTGAGATAGTTCTTGAATTGGCCTTTTTGAGGGCTCAACAGGAACTATCTCACCGCAACTGCGTTGAGCGTTTTTGGCAGCGGGTTTACTTGCTCGCGAACAGCCAGATCAGGATGATCACCAGGATTGCTGCGATGATGCAGGCGATGGCTCCGGTGAATTTGACGCGTGAGTCGCGGGTTCGCTTGCGAACGTCGTCTTCGGCGGCCTCGAGTTGGGCAACTTCGCGCTCGGTCTCGGTATGCTCGGCCTTGTCGCGCGCCAAGGACCCGGCGAGCGATTCGGTGATCTCGGGATGGTCGTGCACCTCGGTCGCCTGCTCGATAATCGACTGCGCATGCGCGGCATCTGCCCGGGCGTTTGCGATGGCCTGCTCTTGCTCGCGGCGTGCCTTGTCCTGCGTGGCGATCTTTTCGCGCAGCTCGCGCTGGCGCGTCGCGGCGGTAGTTTTTGCGGACTGCAGCTCGTCGCGCGCGGCATCTGCCTCAGCCGTTACGGCCTGGTGCGCGCGTTTAGCGTCGGCGATGGGGGCCTGTGCCTGCTCGACGGCCTGCTCGGCGGCGGCAAGTGAATGCTCAAGATCTGCAGTCACGCGCGGAATATCTTCCTCGGCCTTGCGGAGGGCGTCGGCAGCGTCGGAGATTTGCATAGACAACTCGTTGGTGCGTACGGTGTAATTGGCGGGATTTGCCGAAGGGTTGCGCTGCAGCTCGGCATACTCGCGACGCAAGGTCTCGAGCTGTGCGCGCGTAGCATCGGCAGTTTGTCGTGCGGTGGCGACACCGGCATCGCGCTCAGCCTTCACTTTGTCGCGGATACGCTTGGAATCCTCAAGGCGACGAACGAGGCGGTTGCCGGTCTCGCGCGAGCTCGCCTCGCGGGCTTCCACGGCGTCGAGTGCAGCCTTCAGGCGGAGCTCGGTCGCATCGTCCTCTGCCTTCATTTGCTCGAGCTGACCCTTGAGCTCCGTCGCTTTGGCGGCATGGGCATCACGGTTACTTTCAGCTGCCGCAGCGGTCTTTTGTGCCGCGGCAATCGCCTGGCGTTGATCGGCGATGATCTGATCGTAGCGGCCTGCGATGTCCTGGCGCGTCTCGAGCTCCTCTGCCTGGTCGGCGATGCGCTGCTCAAGCTCGGCTAAATGGGCGCGGGCATCGGCGAGTGCCTTCTTGGCGGCGTTCATCTCGCGCATGGCCGACGCGCCCTGGGCGATAAAAGTGCCCACGGCGTTAGCGGTATTTGAGACGGCGCTCCCCAGGTCGCGGCTCGTGGCGGGGGCGTGCGAGGTGGTCGGGTGTACGGCCTCGGCGGCATTCGTATCGGCAGTCTGCGGCGCGGCGATATTGCCGGTGCCGCCTTCAATCACGGAAAAGCCCGCTGCATGCGGGTCGACCGCATCGGCGCCGATCGTGGGGTGCTCGAGTTGCAGGAACGAGGGCATGGTGCTGCCCTGGTCGGCAACCGGGGTCTCGCCGGGCACAAACGTCGAGGCAGCCTCGGCGGCTTCCTCTTCCTCGGCGTCGACATCGGCATCGGCGACAGCGTCCTTCATCGCTTTGACGGCATCCATCATGGAGTCCATGACGGCGTCGAGCTCTTCTTCCGAAGACACCTCGATGGGGCCCGCTGGTTGCGGGGTGGCGTCCTTTTCGGGGGCGTCGTCCTGAGCGGCCGAATCGCCGTTTTGCTCGTCGGCATTTTCGGTCGCAGGGGTTTCCGCCGCAGCGCCGTTATCCAGAGTGGCGTCGTCGACGTCGGTATCATTGCAGGTCGCAGCGTCAGTATCTGCGGCGACGTCTGCGGAATCATCAATATGCTGCTGAGTCTGGGGGTCCAGCTCGTCTGTCATAGGCATGTGCTCCTCATCGTTGTTTGTCACCCTATGATAAAGTCTCGCGCCGACATCCCGCGCGCCGCAGCAAAGTTTCAAAACGTGTTCGATGGCTCGCGTCGATAGCAAAAACTCGGCCACTTTATCCAGTTTGTACTTGACAATCCCTTCGCCGAAAGACGTTATGCCGTTCGCCTGCCGAGGCCTTTTCTTTTCACTTGAAGAAGCTAAAGTTGCATTTCAGCTTTTGGCGCGTTTATTTTGGATGCGCGCAGTCGGCGGGCGTGCCCGTCGCGATTTTGAAAGGACTTCGTATGGGACTTTTCACTGGTAAGACCGTGATCGTCACCGGCGGCGGCAAGGCCACGCTTAAGGACGGCTCTGCTGGCTCCATCGGCTACGGCATCGATATCGCTTTTGCCAAGGAGGGCGCGAACCTCGTCATCACCGGCCGCAACGTCGCCAAGCTCGAGGCCGCCAAGGAGTCTCTCGAGGCTGAGTACGGCGTCAAGGTTCTGCCTGTTCAGGCCGATGTTTCTGCCGGTCAGGACAACGAGGCCGTCGTACAGAACGTTATCGACAAGGCGATTGAGGAGTTCGGCCGCATCGACGCCGTCGTCAACAACGCCCAGGCCAGCGCCTCGGGCGTGACCATCGCCGACCACACTATGGACCAGTTTAACCTGGCCATTTACTCTGGCCTGTATGCCACCTACCTGTACATGCAGAAGGCCTATCCGCACCTGAAGGAGACCAAGGGCTCCGTGGTCAACTTTGCTTCGGGCGCCGGCCTGTTTGGCAACTACGGCCAGTGCAGCTACGCCGCCGCCAAGGAAGGCATCCGCGGCTTGACCCGCGTCGCCGCCAACGAGTGGGGCAAGGACGGCATCAACGTCAACATCGTGTGCCCGCTTGCCTGGACTGCTGCGCTCGAGAACTTCCAGGATGCTTACCCCGAGGCGTTCAAGGCCAACGTCCACATGCCGCCGGCGGGCCACTACGGCGACGTCGAGAAGGAAATCGGCCGCGTGGTCGTTCAGCTTTGCGGCCCCGACTTTAAGTATATGAACGGCGAGACCGTCACCCTCGAGGGCGGCATGGGCCAGCGGCCTTAAGAGTTACGGCGTTTTACCAAACGCCGTAACGGGCCGACGCTGCGCGGTCACCAGGGCGACAACTTGTCATTCAAAGAGGGCGGCATGACCAGAAGGTCTATGCCGCCCTCTTTTCATGCCAATTTGTTCGCCCTGGCGACCGCTCGCTGGCGTTGCCAGGGCATCGGCGTTTGCGTTGCTGACGAAAAGTAGTCGTTGGGGACGCTCTTAAATGACTAGTCGAAAGGGACACTCTTGCCGGCACTTGGGGACAGTCCCTGAGTGCCGGCAGATTGGGACACTCCTTTGCAAGATGGCGCTGAAGACTGTCCCCGACGACTAGTCATTTAAGAACATCCCCAATGACTATGACCCCTTTGCGCCAGTTTCTGTCGAGTCGGTGCTTCTTGCGGGTTGCCCGTATAATGGTCTGCGTATGAACCGCAATCAAGGAGTTCCAGTTTATGGACCAGAATCTCTTTAAATTCGACCTAATCGCCGAGGATCCGACGACGCACGCGCGCGCCGGCGTGCTGCATACCCCGCACGGCGACATCGAGACACCGATCTTTATGCCTGTGGGCACTAAGGCAAACGTCAAGGGCATCCCCACCGAGACCGTTAAGCAGCTCGGTGCGCAGATCGTGCTCGCCAACACCTACCACCTGTCCATGCGTCCCGGCGAGGACACCATCGCCGAGCTGGGCGGACTGCACAAGTTTATGAACTGGCACGGCCCCATTCTTACCGACTCGGGCGGCTTCCAGGTGTTCAGCCACAACGACGCCGTCAAGCTCACCGACGAGGGCGTGCGCTTTATCGTCAACGATTACGACGGCCGCCACGTGTTCTGGACGCCCGAGGACAACATGGAAATTGCCATGAAGCTCGGCTCCGACATCTGCATGCAGCTCGATCAGTGCCCCGGCTATCCCGCCACGCGCGCCTACGTCGAGCGCGCCGTGGAGCTGTCGAGCATGTGGGCCGAGCGCTGTTATAAGGCCCACACCCGTGATGACCAGGCGCTCTTTGGCATCGTTCAGGGCGGCATGCATCTGGACCTGCGCCTGCGCTCGCTGCGCCACCTGGAGGAGTGCGGCGACTTCCCCGGCTACGGCATCGGCGGCTACTCGGTGGGCGAGGACCACGAGACCATGTTCGAGACGCTGGCGCCGCTGGTTTCCGAATACATGCCCAAGCACAAGCCGCGCTACCTCATGGGCGTTGGCAACCCTACCACGCTCGTGCGCGGCGTTGGCGTGGGCATCGACATGTTCGACTGCGTGCTGCCGACGCGCACCGGCCGCATGGGTACGGCGTTCTCCAGTGAAGGTCGCCTTAACTTCCGCAATGCGCGCTTTGCGCACGACGACGGCCCCATCGACCCCACCTGCACCTGCCCGGTGTGCACGGGCGGCTACAGCCGCGCGCTCATCCGTCACATGGTCACGCAGAAGGAGATGCTCGGCGGTATTCTGCTGTCGATGCACAACATCTACTACCTGCTCAACCTTATGCAGCGTGCCCGCCAGGCCATTATTGAAGGCTGCTACGGCGCGTTTGTGAGCGACTGGATGAACAGTCCTGCGGCGGTGGACTACTAAGAGCCGCGACCGCTGACCGATGCCTTGCAAGCGCTTGATGCATCGTGGGTACCATACCGAATAGTTGATGTTCGGGCGGGTGTTTGACGCATGGCGTCGACCCCGCCCGTTTCTATTTTCGATAGGAGTACCCATGATTAAGAACGAGAATGTCGAGGGCGAGCCTGCCTACGACGAGACGTACCGCCGCGGCCCCGTGGTCATGCGCGGCCCCATGATTCCTAAGGACAACACCTACGCCAACCTGCTGGCGCCCGAGGATTCGACCGACTGGTTGCACGCCGACCCCTGGCGCGTGCTGCGCATTCAGGCAGAGTTCGTCGATGGCTTTGGCGCGCTTGCCGAGCTTGGTCCTGCAGTGACCATCTTCGGCAGTGCCCGCACGCCCAAGACCGATCCGCTCTACAAGGCGGCGCGCACGGTCGGCCGCAAAATCGCCCAGCGCGGCGTGGCGGTCATCACCGGCGGCGGCCCTGGCATCATGGAGGCGGCCAACAGGGGAGCGGCGAGCGCCAACGGCAAGTCGGTCGGATTGGGTATCGAGCTTCCGCACGAGCAGGGGCTCAACAAATACGTGAACTTGGGTATGGATTTCCGCTACTTCTTTGTGCGCAAGACCATGTTCGTCAAATACAGCTCGGGCGCCATCGTGTTTCCCGGTGGTTTTGGCACGCTCGACGAGATGTTCGAGGTACTCACGCTGGTGCAGACGCACAAGGTCAAGCGCATGCCGCTTGTGCTGGTGGGTACCGAGTACTGGCAGGGCCTATTCGACTGGCTCAACGGCCCGGTGATGGATGCCGGTATGATCAGCCCGCTCGATCCCGAGCTCGTACACATCACCGACGACCTCAACGAAGCCGTCGACATTGCCCTGAGTGGGCTGATGTAGGGCGAGCGTGCCTGTTGTTGTAGTAATGAGAACGGCAGATTGATGCTATTTAACATCAGTCTGCCATCTATACTGGGTATACTGATGCAAAAGACGAGGGCGAGGAGGTCGCGTATGTCTACTGCAACGGTTAAGCCTACGACGGTTCGCATCGAAGAAGGGCTCAAGGAACAGGCGACTGAGTTCTTGGATACGGTTGGCCTGAGTCTCAATTCGTATCTCAACCTTGCTGTTCGACAGCTGGTAAATCAACGAAAGATTCCTTTTGAGATCGTAGGAAGGGCGGAGGTGCCCAACGAGGCGACGAGACGCGCCATGGTGATTGCCGAGGCTCATGAGTTGGGGATTCTGCCAGACGACAGCCCGTCATTCAATAACGCTGATGAGCTCATATCATTCCTCGATGAGGACTAGCGATGTTCGAGATTAAAGTCGAGGCTCAGTTTAAGGCGGATTACAAACGGACGATGCGCATCCATCCGCAACTAAAAACCGAGTTTAAGGCGGCAGTCGCAGAGCTTGCAGCTCACGGCTCGCTTCCCGCGGAATATGGCGCCCATGAGCTTTCAAACCCGGGCGGAAACTATAACGGCCACATCGATTTCCACCTATCCGATGGCTTGGTCGATGTGGTCGTTCTCTACTTGCCGCATAAGACTAATCCTGTGATCCGGCTGGTCAGAATGGGCTCGCATGAGGAGCTGTTCCAGGGTCCGCTGGGCTGATCGCCGATTTCTAAGTTGCGGTGGAATAGGGATTGATTTGCGGCTGATAAGCCAAAAACAGTCCCTATTTCACCGCAACTGATGTGGGCGTCCCTAGCGAGTTGGCTGGTAGCGGGGGCAGTAGCTGATGGCGATGGCGTCGACGCCTACGTGGGTTGCGATGGTGCAGCCGATGGGGCCGGTGCCGGCGTCTACGTAGTCCTGGCCTGCGAGCGCTTGGTTGACGAGCTCCTGCTCCTCGGCGGCGCCGGTTGTGAGCACGCGCACGCTTGAACCCGGGTGTTCTGCCAAAAATGCGAGGCAAACGGCCATGGTGTTGGCGACGATGCGCTTGGCGCCGCGGCCCTTTTTGATGGCCTTGATCTCGCCCGATTTCCACTCCGGCGAAACGGCCAGGCGGATGTTGAGCATCTGCGTCAGCTGGCCAGCGAGCTTGGGCGCGCGGCCGTTCTTGACCAGGTTCTCGAGCGTTCGGGGAATCAGCAGCAGGTGGGCGTCGGGCAGCGTCGCGCGGATCTGCGCCTCGGTCTCGTCCAGGCTGCGGCCGTCCTCGCGCATGGCGAGCGCGTACTCCACCAGCAGGCCCTCGGCGCCCGAGCCGGTGCGCGAATCGATGCAGCGCACGTCGAGCTCGTGGGTATCGGCAACCTGGCACGCGTTGGCGTAGCAGGCAGACCACTCACTGCACAGCGAGATAAAGATGGCGCTGTCGTGGCCGTCGGCGCGCACGCGATCGAAGAGCTCCTTGAACTCACCGGCGCTCGGCTGCGAGGTGTGCGGTAGCTGCTCGGAGCCTGCCATGCGGGCGACGTACTCCTCGGCGGTGATCTGCACCTGGTCGAGCAGGTCCTCGCCTTCGATAATCACATGCAGCGGAATCACGTAAATGCCGAGCTCTTGGGCGCGGGTGGGGGAGATGTCCGACGTGGAGTCGGTTATGATGGCAAAAGACATAATTGCACCTTTCGTTGGGGCGTTTGCGCGCCGCCTTCTGAGAGCAAAGTGCGACAAGTATAGTAGAGTCGTTCCACATTGCCAGCTTTAATTGTTGAATAGTCAACAGTTTGAAGTGTCGGTGTGGAAATCGCCAACTGGGGAAGAAGGATATCGATGGCGGCATTACAGCTATGCGAGCGGCCGGTCGTGCTGTTTGATTTCGATGGCACGGTGGCCGATACGGGCCGGGCGGTGATGACCTCGACGCGCAAGACGCTGGCTGCGCGCGGGTTTTCTGAGGCGCAGATGGGTGACCTGCGCCGCATGATCGGGCCGCCCCTGTGGAAGAGCTTCCACGACTTTTACGGCTTCTCGCGCGAGGAGTCGCTTGTGGTGGCCGACGAGTACCGTGCCTTTTTTGATGAGCTGGGACCGGAAGAGTACCCCGTGTTCGATGGAGTCCCCGAGCTGCTCGACAGCCTTGCCGCGCGGGGGCATCGCATGGCGGTCGCGACGTCTCGCATGGAGGCGAAGTGCATCGATATGGTGCATGAGCTGGGTCTTTCTCAGTTCGAAGCCGTGATTGGCATGAACCCGCCGCAAGGGCGCGAGACCAAGGCGGATTCGGTCCGCGATGCGCTGGCGGCCCTGGGCGCGACCGCGGACGATGCCGTGATGATCGGCGATCGCTTCAACGATGTGGAGGGTGCGCACGCGATGGGCGTGCCGTGTATCGGCATCTATTCGGGCGCGGCGTCGCCGGGCGAGCACGAGGCCGCGGAAGCCAATGCGGTGGTGCACTCGGTGGCCGAGCTTGCTAAACTTTTCGCAATATAAGTATGTGATGTGAGGGGCGGGCACGCTCGCCGCTCATTGGTAAGGAGGTCCTCCATGAATCAGGTGGAGCAGAACGTTACCGAGTATGTCGACGAGGTCTGGGAGGATGTCGTCGCCGATATCGAGCAGCTGGTGAGTTATCCGTCCGTGGCAGTTTCCGCCGATGCGGAGCCCGGCGCGCCGTTTGGCCGCCCGGTCCGTGACGCGCTCGATTGCGCGCTCGGCATCGCGCAGAAGCTCGGCTACCGGACGAGCGACGACGAGGGCTATGTGGGCATTGCCGATATCCTTGGCCGCGGCGACAAGCAGCTTGCGACCATCTGCCATGTGGACGTGGTGCCCGCCGGCCCTGGTTGGAACACCGACCCGTTTGCGATGGAGCGTCGCGAGGGCTGGCTGCTCGGTCGCGGCGTGATCGACGACAAGGGTCCGGCGGTGCTGTCGCTCTACGCTGGCGCCTATCTGCTCAAGCACGGCATCGTGCCGCGCTATACCTTCCGCGCGCTGCTGGGCTGCGATGAGGAAGTGGGCATGTCCGACGTTCACCATTATCTGGAGAACTATGCAAACCCCGACTTTCTGTTTACACCCGATGCCGAGTTCCCGGTCTGCAATGCCGAGAAGGGCCAGTTTGGGGCGACGTTTGTGAGCTCCAAGATTGACGGCGGGCGCATTGTGTCGTGGAGCGGTGCCGAGGCGAGCAACGCCATTCCGTCGCAGTCTACCTGCGAGCTTGCGATTGCCGCCGATGAGCTGCCGGCGCCCGTTGAGAACGCCGACCGCCTGGAGATTACGGCACTCGATAACGGGCATGCGCAGATTTTCGCCCACGGCATTGGCGGTCATGCCTCGATGCCTGAGGGAACGATCAATGCCGTCGGCCTGATCGTGACGTACCTGCGCGAGGCCGAGGACGCGTTTGGTGCGCGCGACGAGCGCCTGCTGACGCCTGCCGAGCACGAGTTTGTCAAGTTTCTGGCCTTTGTGCATGCGGACGCCTATGGCCGCGGCCTGGGTATCGACGCGACGAGCCCCGCGTTTGGCCCGCTCACCTGCAACCCCGGCGTCATCCGCGTGGCGGATGGCCACATTGAGCAGGTCATCGACGTGCGTTTCCCCGACAGCACGAGCGCCGATACCATCTGCGAGCAGCTCGAGCCGCTCGTGGGCCGCTTTGGTGTGACGTATCGCGTGGGTCGTACCAAGGTGCCGTTCTCGGTCTCTGCTGACGATCCGGCCGTGAAGGCGCTGATTGACACTTATAACGAGTTTACGGGTAAGCACGCCGAGCCCTTCGCCATGGGCGGTGGCACGTACGCACGCAACTTTGCCCGCGCCGTCTCATTTGGCCCCGAGGAAACCGGCCTGGAGCTGCCCGCATGGGGCGGCCAGATGCACGGCCCCAACGAGTGCGCCAACGAGGAACAGCTCAAGCAAGCGCTCAAGATCTATATCGTGGCAATCCTCCGTTTGAATGAATTAGAGCTTTAAGGTTTCGCGGTTTCCCAATCTAAGTTGCGGTGGAATAGTTCCTAGAATGGGCCATTTGATGGCCAAACAGGAACTATTTCACCGCAACTTTGTTTTTATTGGTGTAAAAGGCGCGCCATGCTTGGGTGGGGATTGTTATTCGTTTGTAAAGCCGAGCCGCGCTTGCGGTAAGGGTCTATCAGATGCCTGTAAGAAACCGCAGTTGGCGCGGACGTTGCCCGGTCGGGGCCGTATCTTTCCAAACAGCAAAGCGGGCGGGGTGCCCGCGAGTCGCATGTATGAAAGGAAGATCATGCTCGATCAGGCTTATTCTCGTCGTCAGTTCCTCGGCCTCGCTGGTGGTCTTGCCAGCATCGTCGGCCTCGGTCTCGTTGGTTGCGGTGGCGCAGGCGCTTCCAACGCTGCCGACAAGGGTAGCGCCGCTGCTGCCGAGTCCGTCTCCGGTGAGGTGACCTACGACGGTGCCTCCTCGTTCCAGGCTCTCGTCGAGGCTGCTGCCGAGAAGTTCATGGATGCCAACCCCGACGTCTCCATCTCCGGTTCGGGCAACGGTTCGGGCAAGGGCCTTACCGCTGTTGCCGCCGGCACCGTCACCATCGGTAACTCCGACGTCTTCGCCGAGTCCAAGCTCGAGGCCGATCAGGTCAAGAACCTCGTCGACCACGAGGTCGCCGTCGTGGGCATGGGCCCCGTCGTCTCCAAGAACGTGACGGTCGACGATCTGTCCTTCGAGCAGCTCAAGGGCATCTTCTCCGGCCAGATCACCAACTGGAAGGAGGTCGGCGGCGACGACGCCACCATCGTCGTCCTCAACCGCAAGGCCGGCTCCGGTACCCGCGCTACCTTTGAGGCCGCCGTCTTTGGCGACGAGGCCGTCGACTTTAAGGGCGACGCCGAGCTCGACAAGTCCGGCGATGTCCAGACTCAGATGGCCAGCACCGACAACGCCATCTCCTACCTGGACTTCTCGCACTTCGATGACTCCAAGTTCAACGCCATCAAGGTCGAGGGCGTCGAGCCCAAGAGCAAGAATGTCACCGACGACTCCTTCAAGATCTGGGCGACCGAGCACATGTACTGCTCCAAGGACGCCGACGAGGCTACCAAGGCCTTCCTGGAGTTCATGCTTTGCGACGACGTCCAGGGCAAGCTCGTCGAGGAGCAGGGCTTTATTCCCGTCTCTGCCATGAAGGTCGTCAAGGACGCCAGCGGCAAGGTCTCCGCTAAATAAGTAATCGCCCCCGGAAAGGTTTGCAATGGCAAAACAGCTGCCAAAGCGCGACCTTGAGAACGTGGGCCTGGGCGTCACGGGCGCGTGCGTTGCGCTCGTGACGCTTGTCGTTGCCGCGCTCATCTTTATGGTCGCCCAAAAGGGCCTCTCGGCTTTTGTCAAGGACGGCGTCTCGGTCGTCGAGTTTTTCACCGGTACCATGTGGGACCTGGCTAACACGGCCGAAAACGGCCTGCCTTATACCGGCGCTCTGCCCCTGATCGTCACCTCGTTTGCAGTCATGGTGCTCTCCACGCTCATCGCGCTGCCCATCGCCATCGGCTCTGCCATCTTTGCGGTCGAGATCCAGCCTAAGTTTGGTTCCAGGATCTTTCAGCCGCTTATTGAGCTTTTGACCGGCATTCCCTCGGTCGTCTTTGGCTTGATCGGCTTTCACGTGGTTGTCGGCCTTATGAAGAGTGTTTTCCATGTGAGCACGGGCCTGGGCATCCTGCCCGGCGCTATCGTGCTGGCCGTCATGATCCTGCCGACCATGACCACGCTTTCGGTCGATGGCCTGCGCGCCGTGCCCGACAGCTACCGTCAGGGCTCGCTTGCGCTGGGCTACACCCGCTGGCAGACCATCTGGCACGTGGTGCTCAAGTCCGCCATGCCGTCGCTCATGACCGCAGTCATCCTTGGCATGACCCGTGCCTTTGGCGAGACGCTCGCCGTGCGCATGGTCATCGGCGGCATCGAGGCCATGCCGACGTCGCTGCTGTCGCCGGCTTCGACCATCACCACCACGCTCACCACGTCTATGGCGGTCTATGCCGAGGGCTCGGCCCAGGACGATGTTCTGTGGGCGCTCGGTCTGCTGCTGATGGGCATGAGCCTCATCTTCATCCTGATCATCCACCTTATCGGCCGCAAGGGGGCGAAGGCTCGTGGCTAGCACGCGCATCCACATCGACGAGGCGAGACTCGGGCGCGTCCAAAAGCAGGACCGCATCGCCACGGGCGTGCTGACGGCGATCGCCGCCATCGTCATGCTCATCGTCGTCTCCATGGTGGCCTACATCCTGTTCGAGGGCATCTCGACGCTGTTCCAGCCGGGATTTCTCACGCAGCCCGCGCGCGCCAACGGAACCCAGGGCGGCGTACTCTACCAGCTGTTCGACTCGTTCTATCTGCTGCTGATCACTCTGGTCATCTCGGTGCCCATCAGCCTGGGCGGCGCGGTCTTCCTGGTCGAGTACGCACCGAACGGCCCTATCCGTGACATCGCCTCCACCGCCATCGAGACGCTGTCCTCGCTGCCTTCCATCGTCGTCGGCATGTTCGGCTTTCTGGTGTTCTCGGTGCAGCTGGGCTGGAAGTACTCCATCATCTCCGGCGCCGTCGCGCTCACCATGTTCAACATCCCCATCCTGGTGCGCGTGATTCAGCAGGCGCTCGAGGACGTGCCGCAGGCCCAGCGCGATGCATGCCTGGCCATGGGCCTCACTCGCTGGGAGGCCACGCTGCACATTTTGATTCCCGAGGCCATGCCCGCCATCGTGACCGGCATCGTGCTTTCGGCCGGCCGCGTGTTTGGCGAGGCCGCGGCGCTGCTCTTTACCTCGGGCATGAGCTCGCCGGTTCGCCTCAACTTCTTGAGCTTTAACCTGTCGAGCCCCACTTGCGCCTGGAACGTGTTCCGCCCCGGTGAGTCGCTCGCCGTGCACATCTACAAGACCTATGGCGAGGGCAGCCCCGAGGCACAGCAGATCGTCTGGGGCACCGCCGCACTGCTGATGATCTGCGTGCTGCTGTTTAACGTAGTCGCCCGTATCGTGGGCAAGCAACTGGCAAGGAAGATGACGGCCGAATGAGCGAGATGAATGCAACGCCCGCAACCGAAGCGACATCGTCCGAGACTCAGGATTTTCTGTCGAGCGTGGGGGAGAGCGAGAAGCGCGTGCGCGTAAGCGGCAAGGCCGTGAGCGACGAGGTCGTGCTCTCCACCAAGGACGTCAACGTGTACTATGGCGACCACCATGCGCTGCACGATACGTCGCTCGACTTTCACAAGGGCGAGATCACGGCGCTCATCGGGCCTTCGGGCTGCGGCAAGTCGACCTTCTTGCGTAGCCTCAACCTGATGAATCGCGAGATTCGCGGCTGCCGCGTGGAGGGCGAGATCAACTACCGCGGGCGCAACGTGAACACCAAGGCCGAGAACACCTATGAGCTGCGTCGCTCCATTGGCATGGTGTTCCAGCAGCCCAACCCTTTCCGCAAGTCCATTCGCGACAACATCACGTTTGCGCCTAAGCGCCACGGCATCACCGACCGTGACGAGCTCGACCGCATGGTCGAGGAGAGCCTGCGCGGCGCGGCGCTGTGGGACGAGGTCAAGGACAAGCTCGACAAGAGTGCCTATGCGCTTTCGGGCGGTCAGCAGCAGCGCCTGTGCATTGCACGCACGCTGGCGCTCAACCCCGACGTGATTCTGTTCGACGAGCCCTGCTCGGCGCTTGACCCCATCTCGACGCTGGCGATCGAGGACCTTATGTCGTCGCTTGTGGCAGAGCGCGCCATCGTCATCGTGACGCACAACATGGAGCAGGCGTCGCGTGTGTCCAACCGCACGGCGTTCTTCTACATGGGCGATATGGTCGAGTACGACGAGACCGACGAGATTTTCCAGCGGCCCAAGGATGAGCGGCTGAATGATTACCTCACCGGCATGTTCTCCTAGTCCGGGACATGCTTGAGGCCCGCGGTGGCCACGGTCGCCACGGGACTGATTGGAGGGGCGGGTCATCTCTTGCGGGAGATGGCCCGCCTTTTTGCTCTGCGACCGAAACGACCACCACAAAGGGGACAGGCACCTTCGTGGTGGTTTGGGGTGGGGCTCGCTGCTATCATGGACAACGTTGAATTTCTACGAAGGAGCAGGGCATATGGCGATTCTTTTGGGATGCGATTCCGTCAGCCTAGAGTTTCCCACCAAGCATATTTTCGATAGCGTAACGCTCGGCGTGGGCGAGGGCGACCGTATTGGCATCGTCGGTAAAAACGGCGACGGCAAGTCGACGCTGCTGAGCGTGCTCGCCGGCACGCTGGAGCCCGACGATGGCCGCGTGACGCATCGCCGCGGCACCACGATCGGTCTGCTCGGCCAAAAGGACCAGCTTGTCGACACCGACACCGTGCACCATGCCGTCGTCGGCGACACGCCCGAGTACGAGTGGGCGTCGAGCCCCCGCACGCGCCAGATCCTCGCCGGCCTCATTAGCGATGTGCCCTGGGAGGGCACGGTGGGCGAGCTTTCGGGCGGTCAGCGCCGCCGCGTGGACCTCGCGCGCCTGCTGATCGGCGACTACGACGTGCTCATGCTCGACGAGCCCACCAACCACCTGGACATGCGCACCATCAACTGGCTCGCGCGTCACTTAAAGGCCCGCTGGCAGCGCGGTCAGGGCGCCATGCTCGTGGTCACGCACGATCGCTGGTTCTTGGACGAGGTCTGCACCAGCATGTGGGAGGTCCATGACGGCCAGGTCGATCCCTTCGAGGGTGGCTACTCGGCATACATCCTGCAGCGCGTGGAGCGCGACCGCATGGCCGCCGTCACCGAGGAGCGTCGTCGCAACATGGCACGCAAGGAGCTCGCGTGGCTGAGCCGCGGCGCCCAAGCCCGCTCCACCAAGCCCAAGTTTCGCGTGGATGCCGCTCGCGAGCTGATCGCCGACGTGCCGCCCGTGCGTGACGAGCTGGAGCTCAAGCGCCTGGCCGTGAGCCGCCTGGGCAAGCAGGTCATCGACGTGATCGACGTGGATGCCGGCTATGCGGATACCGATGGCGCGCCCAAGCAGGTGCTCTCCGACGTGACATGGCTTATCGGCGCGGGCGACCGCTATGGTCTTTTGGGCGAGAACGGCGCCGGTAAGTCCACGCTGCTCGACGTGATTCAGGGCAAGATCGCGCCCCTGCGCGGCCGCGTGAAGATCGGCCAGACGGTGCGTTTTGGCGTGCTGTCGCAGCAGCTCGAGGAGCTCGAGCCTTACATGGGCGACACGATCCGCGAGGTGCTCAGCAACTATAAGAAGTACTACGTCATCGACGGCAAGGAGACCTCGCCCGAGAAGCTTTGCGAGCGTCTGGGCTTTACGACGCAACAGCTCTGGAGTCGTATCGGCGACCTTTCGGGCGGCCAGCGCCGTCGCCTGTCGCTGCTGCTGACGATCCTGGACGAGCCCAACGTGCTTATCCTGGACGAGCCGGGCAACGATCTGGATACCGACATGCTCGCGATTGTCGAGGACCTGCTCGACGGCTGGCCGGGCACGCTGATCCTGGTGACGCACGACCGTTTCCTCATGGAGCGCGTGACCGACCAGCAGTGGGCGCTGCTCGATGGCCATCTGACGCATATGCCCGGCGGCGTCGACCAATACCTGCGCCTGTGCAACGCCACCGCCGAGGGCGAGCCCGTGGGCGCGCCGAACGCCAAGACCGGCACGTTCGACACCGGCGCCGCAGCGGTTGCGGCCGAAAAACCCAAGGCGAGCGGGCAGCCCAACGGCCTGTCCAACGCCGAGCGCCAGAAGCTCCGCCGCGAGGTAAGCTCACTCGAGCGCAAGATGGAGACGCAGCGCGCCCGCGTGGAGGAGGCCGAGGCCGCCATGGCCCAGGTCGATCCCACCAACTACACGGCGCTGGGCGAACAGCAGGCAAAGATCGACGAGGCCCACGCCGCCATGGACGAGCTGGAGATGGCGTGGCTTGAGGCGAGCGAAAAGCTCGAGGGCGAGGAGTAGACGAGGATGATCAAAGCCGCGTTTTTCGATATCGACGGCACGCTGCTGAGCTTTAAGACCCACCGGATTCCGGCGTCGGCGCAGCAGGTGCTCGACAGCTTTCGCGAGCAGGGGATTGCGTGCGTGATCGCCACGGGTCGCCCGACCTACCAGATGCCCGATTGGCTGCTCAACTTGGGTTGGGATGCGTACATTACGCTTTCGGGCCAGCACTGCTTTGATGCCGAGGGCGTCTACCGTAGCTGCCCGATTGACCCGGGCGACGTTGCGGTGATTGTGGACCAGGTGGCACAGGGGCGCTACGACTCGCTGTGCATGCAGGGCGAGAACTCGTTTGTGAACCGCCTCTCCGAGCGCGTGGTGACGGCCGGCAGCAACGCGGGAATCGTCTACCACGAGGAGCCGTTTGAGCACGCCTTCGATGCGCCGGTCTACCAGTTTTGCGCCTTTGTGGACCCGGTTGACGAGCATATCGTGACCGATGCCGTGTCGCATTCGCTCACTACGCGCTGGTGCGATCTGTTCTGCGACATTATTCCGGCAAACGGCGGCAAGGACCTGGGCGTGGCGGCGACGCTGGAGCGCCTGGGCATCGACGCGAGCGAGGCGATTGCCTTTGGCGACGGTGAGAACGACCTGTCGATGTTCTCGGCCGTGGGCACAAGTGTGGCCATGGGTAACGCGCAGGAGACCGTGAAGGCCGCGGCGACCTACGTGACGACCGCCGTGGACGACGACGGAATTTACAACGCCGCCAAGCACTTTGACCTGCTATAGCTGCGGCTCGGCACTTGGGGACGTTCCTTTTGTGCCGGCAGCTGGGGACACTCCTTGTACGTTGCGTACGGTGTCGCCCTGCTTGCCCCGCGCATTTTGTGAAACACGGTTAACTTTTTAAACAACGTAGTAAGACATGGGCAACTTTTGCAGTAAAGTATCCAAAGGCTAACTAACAATCATCGCGAAAGGCGGCCCATGGCCCTACGTGAATCTGGAGAAGATTATCTCGAATCTATTTATGTGCTCTCGGAGCGCCAAGGCACGGTGCGCTCAATCGACGTCGCCGAATACCTGGGCGTGACCAAGGCGAGCGTCTCTAAAGCCATGGCGACGCTGGAGAGCAGCGGCTATGTCGAAATGGGCAAGCGCGACGTTCATCTGACGGAACGTGGTCTGGAGGTCGCTCGCCAAATGTGGGAGCGCCACTGCTTTTTCGTGCGGTTGCTCGAGGAAGCCGGTGTTTCGGCGGATGTCGCGTCGCAAGAGGGCTGCCACATGGAGCACTGCCTGAGCGAGGAAAGCTTTGAGAAGCTGAGCCAGCGCATCGAGGAACTCAACATCCCGATGAAGGATATGTGG
>UQKY01000048.1 GCA_900541785.1 uncultured Collinsella sp. | reverse complement strand
AAGGCCCCGAAAGGGGCCTTCGTCTTGCGCAGGACTGCCCGAGCAGGCAATCAAATATATTGCGGGCGGGCACGCGGCCCAGTCGGCTTTACGACAGCGCAATACCGCCGAGCCAGCCCCAGCGCACGCCAGAGCCAGTGCCGTAGAACCCAATGAACGAGTCAAGCGACTTAGACGTGATGGCGCCCTCGTTGCTCATAACGATGCCGCCGCCAACATAGATGCCCACGTGTCCGTACAGCAGACCCGGCGTACCGGTGCCACTGTGCGACGAGTCGGCCACGATCATGCCCACCTGCAGCGCCGAACGATCGGAGCTGTAGCACCAGGCGTTAAACATGTCGCACGCGTTGCCGCCAAAGTAGCCCACGCCGGCGTTGCGGAACACGTTGGTAACCCAGGCGGCGCACCAGTTCAGGCCAGGCGAAGGCGTGGAGTAGCATGCATTGACGACGGCCTGCTGCTTGCCCGAGCCGGCATTCTGCTGCGGGGTGCCGCCGGCATACGAGCCGCCACCCGAGCTTGAACCACCCGAATAGGAATTGTTCTTGTTTGCGGCAGCCGCGGCAGCGGCAGCCTTCTTGGCAGCTTCCTCGGCCTGAGCGGCAGCGAGAATCTCGGAATCGCGCTGGGCCATGAGCTCCTTAACATCATCGGAAAGGCCGTTCAGAACCGTCTGGACCTCCTGCTGCTTGGCCTGCATGTCCTGCATCTGAGCAGTCTGCTGGTCCTTGAGCTTCTCCAGGTCGGCCTTCTGCGACTCGAGCTCGGACTTCTGCGTATCGAGCTCTTTCTGGATGGTCTGGATGTCCTCGATGGCGTCACGGTCGCTCTTGTTGATCTTCTCGACGTAATGCGCGTTGGCGACGAGCTCCTCAAACGAACCAGAAGCGAGCAGCAACGACAAGATGTTGGTGCCGCCCGACTTATAGCTGGCGGCAACGCGATCGGAAAGATCGCTGCGCTTCTCTTTGAGCTCGGCCTTCTTGGTGTCGATCTGAGCCTGCGTCTCGTCAATCTGGCCCTGTACGCCCTCGATATCGCTGAGGGTCTGGGCATTCTTGTTGGCGAGCGTCGCGTACTCATTAGCGATGCTGTCGAGCTGGGCCTGGACCTCGTCGAGCTGGGCCTGGGCGGCATTCAGTTTGTCGGTGGTTTCTTGGCTGGCCTCAGCCGCATGGGCGCGGGCGGGCAGGCCAAAAAGAAAAGCCGCGGAAGCGGCGCCGAAAAGAGCCTTAAGGGCAGTGCGGCGCGAAAGCTCCTGCGTAAAGATGGAATCGTTGTTTGGTGACATATGTACTCCGTTACATGCTTATTTATATGTCGCTCAACTCAAACATATTAACGCACATCGCGCTTGTCCCAACTATTTCCACGAACGGCTGGAAAAGCATGGTCAGCGGCTCGCAAATACGTCCCACACCAAAGGTAAGGATTATGCAAATAACACCCTATGAGTACGTTAACATCATTCCTCTGGTTTTCCTGACCCGCGTGTTTTAGGCGCGCCCAGCTGCGCTATACTCCCCTCAAGAAGTGTTCCTGATTCGATAGGAGACTACATGTCCAAAGCACTCGACCCCAAAGACACCTGCGTCCTCGTTACCGGCGGCGCCGGCTTTATCGGCTCGCACACCGTCGTTCAGCTGCTCGAGGGTGGCTACCAGGTTGTCGTCGTCGATGACCTCTCCAACTCCAGCGCCGTTGCCATCGACCGCGTCAAGACCATCGTGGGCGACGAGGCCGCCAAGAACCTCACCTTCTACGAGGTCAACGTGCTCGACCGCGATGCGATGAACAAGATCTTCGATACCCACCAGATCGACCGCGTCATCCACTTCGCCGGCTTTAAGGCCGTTGGCGAGTCGGTGAGCAAGCCCGTCGAGTACTACCACAACAATATCGAGAACACCCTGGTGCTCATCGATGTCATGCGCAACCACGGTTGTAAGTCCATCATCTTCTCGAGCTCTTCGACCGTCTACGGCGATCCGGACAATCCGCCCGTCACCGAAGAGGACCCCAAGAAGCCCGCGACCAACCCCTATGGTTGGACCAAGTGGATGATTGAGCAGATCCTCATGGACGTCCACACCGCCGACCCCGAGTGGGACGTCGTGCTGCTCCGTTACTTCAATCCCATCGGTGCCCATCCGTCGGGCCTGATCGGCGAGGACCCCAAGGGCATCCCCAACAACCTGGTGCCCTACGTCGCCCAGGTCGCCGTCGGTAAGCTCGAGGCCGTTCAGGTCTTTGGCAACGACTACCCCACCCCCGACGGCACCGGCGTGCGCGACTACATCCACGTGTGCGACCTGGCATCTGGTCACGTTGCCGCCCTCAACTGGATGAACGGCAAGACCGGCGTCGAGATCTTTAACCTGGGCACCGGCACCGGCACCTCGGTACTCGAGGTCGTCGCCGCCTTCTCCAAGGCCTGCGGCAAGGAGCTGCCCTACGTGATTCGCGAGCGCCGTGCCGGCGATATCGCCGCCAACTGGTGCGATGCCTCCAAGGCCGAACGCATGATGGGCTGGAAGGCCCAGTACGACATCGCGGACATGTGCCGCGACAGCTGGAATTGGCAGAGCCATAACCCCAACGGCTTCGCCGACGCCGAGTAGATAAAACCTACATAGCGTTCTTGCCCCGGTCTCACGATGTGAGACCGGGGCTTTTTTCATGGCGCGTAACCATTTACCGAAAATGGGCCAACTTTTTTATCTTGCCCGTACATGTTTAAACAACATGTTCTACAATAGATGTATCGAATCAGAACACCGGGGGCGGACTGCTCTTCCATCGGCAGGCTGACCCCACAACAAGAAGGTTGGTGAGCGCATTCATGGAGCGTGCAAGCGGTGTCCTCATGCCTGTCTCATCTCTGCCAGGACCATACGGAATCGGCGGCTTTGGCTGGAATGCCTACGACTTTGTCGATTTTCTTGCCTCGTGCAAACAACATTACTGGCAGATTCTGCCCCTTACGACGACGAGCTATGGCGACTCGCCCTATCAGTCGTTCTCGGCCCGTGCGGGCAACCCCAATTTCATCGACTTTGCCGAGCTTATCGAGGCCGGCTATCTGGAGCAGCGCGATATCGACGGCGTGTGCCTGGGCTCCGATCCCAACAACGTTGACTATGGCGCCATCTTTGGTGGCCGTCGTCAGATTCTCGACCGCGCCGCCGAGCGCTTTGCCGCCGACAAGCCAGCCGACTTCGACGACTTTGTCCAAGCAAACGAAGACTGGCTCATCCCCTACTGCGAGTTCATGACCGTCAAGGAGGAGTGCGGTCTCAAGGCATTTTGGGAGTGGCCCGCGGAGCTCCGTACCCGCGGTGAGGCTTCTGCCAAGGTCTGCGCCGCCCATCCCGCGCGCATGCTCTACCACCAGATGACGCAGTACTTCTTCAATCGTCAGTGGAGCCGCCTCAAGGCCTATGCCAACGAGCGCGACATCCTCATCATCGGCGACCTGCCCATCTATGTCTCGCGCGACTCCGTTGAGATGTGGGCCACGCCCGAGCTCTTTAAGATCGACGCCGCCGGTAATCCTGTGAGTGTCGCTGGCACGCCGCCCGACCAGTTCTCGGCCACCGGCCAGTACTGGGGCAATCCCATCTACGACTGGGACGCCATGGAGGCCGACGGTTTCTCCTGGTGGGAGGGCCGTATCCGCGCCGCCCTCGACATGTACGATGTCATCCGCCTGGATCACTTCCGTGGCTTTGAGGCCTATTGGGAGGTGCCGTTCTCCTCACCCGATTCGTCCTACGGTTCGTGGACGCAGGGCCCCGGCCTCAAGTTCTTCAAGACGCTCGAGGAAAAGCTCGGCACGCTGCCCATCATCGCCGAAGACCTTGGCTTCCTCACCCCCGGCGTCATCGACATGCGCGACAACTCGGGCTTCCCCGGCATGAAGATCTTGCAGTTCGCCTTTGAGGGCACCAACTCGTACTACCTGCCGCACAACTACATTGCCAACACCGTCGCCTATGTGGGCACACACGACAACGAGACGGCGCGCGGTTGGTTTGAGGGAACGGCCACCCCGCGCCAGCGCGAGCAGGCGGCCCTGTACACCCACCAGCAGGCAGGCGAGCCCATGGCCGATGCACTCAACCGCACCATCGCCGCCAGCGTGAGCGATACCTGTATCTACACCATGCAAGACCTGCTCAACCTGGGCAACGAGGCACGCATCAACACCCCCGCCACCCTGGGCGGCAACTGGACCTGGCGCATGCTCGATGGTGCCATCACCCGCGAGCTCGAGCACAAGCTCACCGACTGGACCGAAACCTACTTCCGCATTCCGTCGGAAGCCGAAATTGAGCTTCCCCAATAGGAGCCACCGCACCCGACCCCATTCCATCGTGCGGACGCGTCCGTTTTCCCCGCGCGAGGCCATTCCAATCCCTCGCGCGGGCTTCTTTTGTATTTCTGACATGTAATCAACCCATCACAGGAGGAAACATGCCCCGTATCAATCTCGCAGAACTCGCCGAGCAGTCCTTCGGAACTTCGCTCGAGCAGCTCGATGACCGTCGTATTTATAAGCTGCTGGTCAAGCTCGTGCAGGAGCACTCTGCTGCCTGTCCTCTCAACAACGGCAAGAAAAAGCTCTACTACATCTCTGCCGAGTTTTTGATCGGCAAGCTGCTCATCAACAATATGATCGACCTTGGCATCTATGACGAGGTTAAGGACCAGCTCACCGCCGCGGGCCACGACCTCAACAAGATCGAGGAGTTCGAGGTCGAGCCGTCGCTCGGCAACGGCGGCCTGGGCCGTCTGGCCGCATGCTTCTTGGATTCCATCGCCACGCTGGGCCTTACCGGCGACGGCGTGGGCCTCAACTACCATTACGGCCTGTTCCGCCAGCGCTTTGTCGACAACCAGCAGAAGGCCGTCCCCGACGAGTGGCTTGGCGAGCAAGACATCCTGATCGACGACGACCGCTCCTACACCGTCGAGTTCGGTGATTTTGCCGTTACTTCCAAGCTCGTCAACATCGATGTGCCCGGTTATGGCCAGCCCACCAAGAACCGCCTGCGCCTGTTTGACCTGGCAAGTGTCGACGACGGCCTGGTCCCCGGCAGCTCCATCGACTTCGACAAGACCGAGATCGCCAAGAACCTCACCTTGTTCCTCTATCCGGATGATTCCGACGAGCAGGGCCGCCTGCTTCGCATCTACCAGGAATACTTCATGGTGAGCAACGCCGCCCAGCTCCTGATCGACGAGGCCATCGAGCGCGGCAGCAACTTGCACGACCTGGCCGACTACGCCGTAGTCCAGATCAATGACACGCACCCCACCATGGTCATCCCCGAGCTCATTCGCTTGCTCACCACCAAGCACGACATCGAGTTTGACGAGGCCGTGACCATCGTGCGCTCCATGGTCGCCTACACTAACCACACGATTCTTGCCGAGGCGCTCGAGAAGTGGCCGCTCACCAGCCTGCAGAAGGTCTCCCCTGCCATCGCCGACATTATCGTCAAGCTCGACGAGGTCGCCAAGGCCGAGCACGACGACCCGCGTGTCGCCATCATCGACGAGTACGACACCGTCCACATGGCCCACATGGACATCCACTTTGGCTTCTCCATCAACGGCGTCGCCGCACTCCACACCAAGATCCTGGAGGACACCGAGCTTCATCCGTTCTACGAGATCTACCCCGAGAAGTTCTCCAACAAGACCAACGGCATCACCTTCCGCCGCTGGATCCAGGGAGCCAACCCCGCGCTCGCCAACCTGCTCGACGATGTGATCGGCACCGACTGGCGCAGCACCGGCGATCTGAGCAAACTCGCCAAGTTCGCCGACGACAAAGATGTTCTTGAGCGCCTGGCTGCCACCAAGACCGAGGCCAAGGCCATCATGCGCCAGTTCATGGCGCTCGAGCAGGGTGTGACCATTCCCTCCAACGCCATCATCGATGTTCAGGTCAAGCGTATCCACGAGTACAAGCGCCAGCAGATGCTCGCGCTCTACATCATCTGGAAGTATCTCGACATCAAAAACGGCAATAAGCCTAAGCACCCCGTCACCATCATCTTTGGCGGCAAGGCGGCCCCTGCCTACACCATCGCTCAGGATATCATCCACCTAATCCTGACGCTTTCCCAGTGGATCGCCAACGACCCCGACGTGGCTCCCTACCTGCAGGTCGTCATGATCGAGAACTACAACGTCACCGCCGCCGAGCGCGTGATTCCCGCCGCCGACATCTCCGAGCAGATCAGCCTGGCCTCCAAAGAGGCGAGCGGCACCTCTAACATGAAGTTCATGCTTAACGGCGCCCTGACCCTGTGCACGCTCGACGGTGCCAACGGGGAGATTGCTGAGCTCGTGGGCGACGAGAACATCTATACCTTTGGCGCCTCGTCCAAACAGGTCGAGCAGCTCTACGCCGACGGCACCTACAACGCCGGCGCGCTCTACCGCAAGCCCGGCATCAAACTGCTGGTGGACTTCATCACCAACCCCGCCTTTATGGCGACCGGCAACGCCGAGCGCCTGCAGCGTCTGCACGACGACATCAAGGGCAAGGACTGGTTTATGGCCCTGCTCGACATTGAGGAGTACATCCAGACCAAGGAGCGCGTGCTGGCCGACTACGAGGACCAGGATGCCTGGATGCGCAAGGCGCTGATCAACATCGCCAACGCCGGCGCCTTCTCGTCCGACCGTACGATCTCCCAGTACAACGACGAGATTTGGCACCTGGACTAACCCATTCCCCTTACCATCCTCTTGAGGAACGGAGTCGTGGCAACACGGCTCCGTTTTTTGTGCCCGTGCGTTGCCCCTGTGAGCCGCCTCGACTAAATCGTCTCAATCTGTAACACCTATTCGGCCAAAACGGTCCCACCTGCTACAGATCAAGACAAACCGGTTCTTTCCCTAGGGTTTATCTCAGTCTGTAACATCTAACGTCCGAAATCCGCCCTTACTGTTACAGATCGAGACGGAAGGACAGGCGGCTCAACTCAATCTCGTTCTGTAACATCTAAAGCCAATTCGATCCTCTACTTGTTACAAATCGAGACAAACGACCGACCAGACAACCCCGTCATAAAGAAAGGCTCCCCTCTCGCCCAGTGGACGGGAGGGGAGTCTTATATGTGACCGCGGCAAAAGGATGGCAATACCGCAGTCGCCCAAAGGGAGGGCCTGGATGCACCGGGCCTAGATAAGGTTCTTGCCAGAGACCTTATCGAAGAGGTGGGTCGCGTTCTTCTCGAACTTGAACCAGATGGGGTCGCCCGCCTTGAGCGCACCCTTGGCCTCAAGGTCGACAACGGGAATGATCAGGACGAACTGGCCATCGGGAGCAGTCACGTGGACATGCTCGGTCGAACCCATGAGTTCGGTCACCTCGACGGTACCCTGGAGCGCACCCTCCTCGCCCTTGTCGGCAAGCAGGATCTGCTCGGGGCGCACGCCGGCCGTGATCCCCTTCACGTCGCCGCCGTCCCAGTTGAGGGCAAGCTGAGCGCAAGTCTCGGGGGCAAGAACAACGTTCATATCCTCGGTCTTGACGGTAAAGCCTTCGCCCGAACGCACCAGCTGGGCATCGAAGAAGTTCATCTGCGGCACGCCGATGAAGCCGGCGACGAAGATGTTCGCGGGATGGTTGAAGACCTCCTGCGGGGTGGCGATCTGCTGGACGACGCCGTCCTTCATGACCACAATGCGATCGCCGAGGGTCATGGCCTCGGTCTGGTCGTGGGTGACGTAGATGAACGTGCCCTTGATCTCGTGGCGCAGCTTGATGAGCTCGGCACGCATCTGGTTACGCAGCTTAGCGTCCAGGTTGGACAGCGGCTCGTCCATCAAGAAGACCTTGGGGTCACGCACGATGGCACGGCCGATAGCGACGCGCTGGCGCTGGCCGCCCGAAAGCGCCTTGGGCTTACGGTCGAGGTACTCGGTGATACCCAGGATCTCGGCAGCAGAGCGAACCTTGCGGTCGATCTCGTCTTTGGGGACCTTCTTGAGCTCAAGCGTAAACGCCATGTTCTCGTATACCGTCATGTTGGGGTACAGAGCGTAGCTCTGGAACACCATGGCGATGTCGCGGTCCTTGGGCGCCACGTCATTGACGCGCTTACCATCGATGAACACGTCGCCCGAGGTAATGTCCTCCAGGCCGGCGACCATGCGCATCGTCGTGGACTTACCGCAGCCAGACGGGCCAACGAGGACGACGAACTCCTGGTCGTGAACGGTGAGGTTAAAGTCCTCAACAGCGAGCACGCCATCCTCGGTAACCTTGAGGTTGTGCTTCTTCTCCTCGGTCTTCTTCTTTTTGCCAAAGAAGCCCTTCTTTTTTGACTCGGTGTTGGGATACACCTTCTGAACATGCTTGAGAACGATCTCGGCCATGTCTTTACCTTTCGATATGCGGCGCCATGTTGAGGGCGCCACAGAAACTTGCAAAACAGTTACGGCATCAGCCCTTGACGGCACCTGCCACCACGCCGTCGATGATGTACTTCTGGCAGAGGATGTACATGATGACGATGGGGATAACAACCATCATGATGCAGGCCATCATGGGGCCGAGCTCGACATGGCCGTAGCCACCGCGGAAGTACTGGATCAAGATAGGAATGGTCTTGTACTTGGTGGAGTCGAGAGTAAGGTAGGGCAGCAGATAGTCGTTCCAGACCCACATGGTCTCGAGGATGCCGACCGAAAGATAGGTGGGCTTCATGATGGGAAGGACGATTTTAAAGAACACCTGGACCGGGTTGCAGCCGTCGATCATGGCCGCCTCCTCGATCTCGAGCGGGATGTTCTTTACAAAGCCGGCGAACATAAAGACCGCCAGGCCCGCGCCAAAGCCAAGGTAGATAAAGCAGATGTTGAACGGCGTGTTGAAGCCGATGCGGTCCGCCAAATTGGACAGCGTGAACATGAGCATCTGGAAGGGCACAACCATCGAGAAGACGAACAGGTAATAGAAGAAGTTCGAGATCTTGCTGTTGACGCGCACTACGTACCAAGCGCACATGGAGCAGCACACCAGAATCAGCACGACCGACGTGACCGTGATGATGAGCGAGTACATAAATGCCGAAGCAAAGCCCTGCTCGTTAAGAGCGTGCAGGTAGTTTGCAAGGCCGTTGAACGTCTCGGGCGTGAGCAGATCGAACGCCGTGGTGGTGCTGATTGCGGTCGCTTTCTTAAAGGAATTGAGCGCAATCATGAACACGGGGTAGATCCACGCGAGCGACAGAATCGTAAAGAAGATCGAGAGCGCGCGGTTGATAACCTTATCGCGTTTCATTACTGCTGCACCTCCTTGGACCTCGTGGCCTTAAGCTGGATCATGGAGATGGCTACGACCAGGATGCAGAAGATAACCGCCTTGGCCTGACCGATGCCCTGCCATGCGATACCGGCACGCGAATAGAACGTGTTGTAGATGTTCAGGGCGAGCATCTCGGTGGAGTGCGCGGGGGCGCCGCCGGTAAGGGCGAGGTTCTGGTCGAACAGCTTAAAGCCGTTGGTGATGGACAGGAACAGGCAGATGGTGATGGTCGGCATCAGGTTAGGGATCTTAACCTTCCAAAACGTCTGCCATGCCGTGGCACCGTCGACCTTGGCGGCCTCGATGTAGTCGGACGGAATGGACTGCAGACCAGCGATATAGATGATCATCATGTAGCCGACCTGCTGCCACAGGGTCAGGATGATAAGGCCCCAGAAGCCAGCAGCAGAGTTAAGTGCGATGAGCTGGGCGCCCACGTTGGAAAGCAGGCAGTTGATCAGAATCTGCCAGATGTAGCCCAGCACGATGCCGCCGATCAGGTTAGGCATAAAGAAAATCGTACGGAAGATGTTGGTGCCTTTGAGCGCCTTGCGGGTGAGCGCCTGCGCAATGGCCAGGGCGATCACGTTGATGAGCACCGTCGACAGGAAGGCAAACGCCACGGTAAAGAAGAACGACGTGGAGAACTGCGGATCGGACAGCGCGCGCACGTAGTTCTCGATACCGACAAAGTGCGCGTTACTAATGATAATAAACTGGCAGAACGAGAGATAGAAGCCCTGGATAAAAGGGATCACGAACCCGATCATAAACGCCAGGCACGTGGGCAGCATAAAGAGCGGCCACCAGCGCTTGAGTGCTTTGCCCATAAAAGGGTCCTTTCAATATGCAGGGGGCGGGCAAACCAACGTCTGCCCGCCCCCTGTCGCTAATCAGATAGCTTGGGCAGCAACTGCTTACTCGGAAGCGGCCTTCTCGGTCTTCCAGCCATCAACGAAGGCGTTCTTGACGCCGTCCCACTTGGTGTTGTCGGCAGCATAAGCGATGAGAGCCTGCTTGAGGTTCTTCTTCCACTCCTCGGAGGGGATGTAAACGAAGTCCCAAGCGACGGTCTTCTTGCCGTCCTTGGCCATGGCAACGGCCTGCTGCGAGAAGACGTTGGTGGTCTCCTTGGCGCTCTTGAACGGAGCGGTCAGACCCATCTTGTCGGCGATGATGCTGGTCGGGGTGTCAGCGGTGACGCACCAATACATGAAGTCCTCGGTGGCCTTCTGGGCATCCTCGGAAGCCTGGGAACTGACGCACCAGTAGTTCTCGCCGCCGGAGCACAGGCCCTGGTTCTCCTCGCCGTCAACACCGATGTAGATGGGCATCATGCCAATCTGATCGTCGGTCATGCCGGCCTTGACGAGGTCAGAGTAGGCCCAAGAGCCGTTCTGGTAGAAGACGGCCTTGCCGGTTGCGAACTCGTTGGTGGCGTCGTCGCCGGTCTTGGAGGCAAGCTGCGAAGGATCGCAGGTGGAGTCGGTGATGTACAGGTCGAAGATCTGTTTGTAGTTGTCGAGGAACTCACCCTTGATCTCGTCGTCCTCCTGGTTGTGCTCCTTCTCAAACTCGTAGTAGAGCGGCATGTTGGCAAGGTGGGTGGTGTAGCGCCAGCTGGAGGAGTCGTCCATGCCGGCGGAAGTGAAGGCACCCTCGACACCAAGCTCGTCCTTGCGGGCCTGGATGTCGTCGGCGCAAGCCTTCAGCTTGTCGAAGGAGTTGATGTCCTCGGCCTTGTAGCCAGCCTTCTCGAGCAGCTGCTTGTTGTAAATAATGCCGAAGCTCTCCTGAACCCAGTCGATGCACACATCCTTGCCGTCGGACTGCAGAGCCAGGGAGTCATCAATGAGCTCACCGCGGAGCTTGGTATCGGACAGGTCGGCGCAGTAATCCTTCCAGTTCTTAAGACCGGTGGGGCCGTTGACCTGGAACAGGGTCGGAGCGGAGCTCTTGGACATCTCGGACTTAAGCTTCTCCTCGTAGGTGTTGGAAGCGGCGGTCACGATCTTGACCTCGACGCCCTTCTCCTTCTTATAGGCCTTGGCGATCTCCTTCCACTCCTTGTCGACCTCGGGCTTGAATTGGAGGAAGTAGACCTCGGCAGCGTCACCAGAAGCAGAGGAGCCGGAACCGGCGGAGCCACCGCAGCCCACGAGACCCAGACCAAGAACCGCAGCCGCGGAACCAGCAAAGCCCAAGAACTGCCTTCTGCTCATTTCGTTCTTCATTACAATCCACCCTTTCACACCGTGGCGGCACCCTTTGCCGCCGCCTTCGGAGATTGGCTCGGGGACTTTGCCCCTTTTGCTGATTTGTACAATACGCTATTTGGCTAGTTGTTTGAACAAGTATTACTAGAGCGGTAGAAAAACTTCGGTGAACGGTAGTATTCAACTTGATACTTGACAAGTTTTGTATAAACAATTATTTGTTATCTAATGCAGAGAAAACGCCCGGTCAAACCGACGCATCGTCGGTTTGACCGGGCGTTTTCGTTCGCTTTGAGGGCATGAGTCTCGTCAGGCTGCGAGCTAGCCGGCTATCGCTTGGAGTTGACGCGGTAGTGGAAGATCTCGGGATGCGTGCGGGCATGCGTGACCTCGAACAAGATGCCGTCCGAGGTGTACGACTGACTCTCCATGACGGCAACGCAGTTGTATTTGCCGAGGTCAAGATAGCTGCAGTCCTCATCGTTGGCAAGCTCGACGCTCACCGTACGGCGACTCGCCATCACCTTGACGCCGCGTTTGTGCTCCAGATAGTCGTAAATTGACTTTGCGGCGATCTCGGGCGTCAGACCCTTGGCGATCGACTCCAAAAAGTAGCCGTGGTCCACCTGGCGAGCATTGCCGTTGAGGCTTCGGACACGCACTACACGAATCAGCTCCTCGCCCACCTTAAAGCCCAGGCGACGAGAAAGTTGCTCAGTGCAAATCAAATGTTCAAAAGACTTAACGTCCGTCGATGCAACGGCATTGTTGCGCTTTGCAAATTCGCCAAACGACTCGACTTCCTCGAGTGCGCCCAACATGTCGGTTTCGCCCTTGAGCCAAATAACGCGCACGCCCTTGCCGTGTATAGGCTGCACAAACATCTGATCGGCCAGCATGCTCAAGGCGCGTCGAACGGTATTGCGCGTGCAGCCAAACTCCGCGGTCAGCTCGGCTTCGGTCGGCAGCATCTCCTGAAACGCATAGGTCCCATTAATGATGCGCGAACGTATTTCTCGGTAGATTCCTTCGTATATCGCTTTTGGCATTGTTTTACCTCTACATTGTTCATTTCCGGCTAGGCACGATAGCATTTCTTAAAGTTGTTTAAACCGAATATCGGTAAAGCGACAGGATTTAACCGTTGACGGTTTCTGTCATGCCCAAATCGGTTTCGCTCAAAACTGCCGGTACGACAATCGTCTGGTCCTCTACAATGAATCCATTGTTTAAACGTTTCCCCACGCGCAACGCGCCTCGATATTCGGAAGGCAGAACATGCTGCAAAAAATCCAACGCTTTGGCGGGGCAATGTTCGCGCCCGCCATGCTGTTTTCTATATCAGGCCTCATGGTCGGCGTCTCCGCTCTCGCAACGACTGTGGACATCGTCGGCGATCTAGCCGTATACGGAACCCCTTGGTACGTTTTTTGGACCATCATCCAGCGCGGCTCATGGACGGTCTTTAAGCGCCTCCCGCTCCTTTTTGCCGTAGCGCTGCCTATCGGTCTTGCCCAAAAGCAACCGGCTCGTTGCTGCCTCGAGGCTCTCGTCGCCTATTTTGCCTACTGCTTCTTTTTGAGCGAGATCATTAAGCTGAGCGGAGACAATCTTGGACTTAAGTACCCGTCGTCTTTGACCTCCGCTAGCGGCATCACCATCATCGACGGCATCAAGACGCTCGACACCGGCATTATCGGCCCGCTGGCGGTATCGGCAACCGTCGTCGCCATCCATGACCGCTTCTACGATGCCAAGGTTCCCGATTGGCTCGGCACCTTCTCGGGCTCCTCGCTGGTCTACCTCATCAGCTTTTTTGCCGTGTTTGCCCTTGCCGCTATCTCGGCCGCCATCGTGCCCTCCGTATACGCAATGACCGAAACGCTGCGCCATGCACTTACGAGCGTCGGCCCCTTTGGCGTGGGCATCTTTGTGTTTTTGGAGCGAGCGCTCGAGCCCATGGGGCTGCACCACCTGCTCTACATGCCGATCTACTACGACAACCTGGTCATTAACGACGGCATCTACGCCACGTGGAGCAGCTTGCTCCCCATCCTCTCCCATAGCACGCGCCCCCTTAATGAACTTGCGCCGTGGGCCGGTTTTACCGCCACCGGCTGGGTCAAGCTCTTTGGCCTTCCCGCCATCGCAGCCGCGTTCTACTCCACCGCAAAACCAGAACGCCGCGCTGGCCTCAGGGTCATCCTTGTTCCCGCCATCATCGCCTCGGTGGTTTGCGGCGTTACCGAGCCACTCGAGTTTCTCTTTATGTTCACCCACCCCGGGCTCTTTTTTCTCTACGCCGTCTTATCGTCTTGCCTTGCCACAACCATGAATCTCTTTGGCATCGTCGGCATCTTCTCGGGCGGCCTCATGGAGATGGCAGCCTTCAACTTTATTCCGCTCATGCGCACGCATGCCGGTGCCTATCTTTTGGCGCTCGGTATCGGCCTTGCCTTTAGCCTCATCTTTTTTGTTAGTTTTCGAGCACTCATCTTGATCTATGACCTTAAGACGCCGGGCCGCGAGGATCATGTCGCCAATCGCGCGGCAATCGATCGTTTAACGGAAAGCGGCTTTGCCAAAGAGCAATCTCCCAATGACGAGGTCAATAGTCGATCCGATCAAGATCACATCCTCGCTGAGCGGGTAATTCAGCTTTTAGGTGGTGTTGGCAATATTGTGGGCGCAACCAACTGTGCCACGCGCCTGCGCGTCGAGGTCGCAGACCCTTCCATCGTTGCAGATAACGCGTCGTTTGTCGCGGTGGGCGCCAAGGGCCTCATCATTACGGGCAAGACCGCCCAGGTGATCATCGGCATCTCCGTTCCCCGCGTTAAAGAGCATTTTGACCAGATCATGGGCCTCGAGCCGGAATTTGTGCCCACCACCTCGGCCTCCCCTGCCGCCAGCGCAGCCCATAATCGCAGCGATATCTGTTTCTTCGATATCGACGGAACGCTCGCCTGGCAAGACCCTCGAGCGGCACAAGAGCTTCCCGAGAGCGAGCGTGACCTGTCCCCCTATCCCAACGAGGCGGTCTCGCAGGCCATCCGCGATTTCGTTGCAAATGGCAACATGGCCTTTATCTGCACAGGACGCACCCTCAGCTGCATCCACCCCAAACTTCTAGAGCTGCCCTGGACCGGCATCGTCTGTCTTGCGGGCGGTTACGCCGAGATCAACGGACACGCAATTCGCGATCTGTCGATGACGCCCAGCATGCTGCAGCGTCTTGCCCCCTACCTTGAGCAATCGGGCGAGGTCATCCGCTTTGAGGGCCTCAACGGCGTCGTGCGCATGAGTGCCGATGCCCCCGATGCTCCCGGATACGCGCGCACCCTGGGCGACGCAGTCACGCAGCTGCAACATTACAGTGCTTACAAGATCTTGATGTCTACATCGCTCGCTAACCACATCGCTCAAGATAAGGCACTTGAGCCGCTGCTGTGCTTTAACGAGCTCGAACTCGAGGTAACCGAAATCTCGCCCCGCGAATGCACGAAGCGTGGGGGCATCCAGTCTGTACTCGACGCCCTCGATCCCCACCACGGAACCGTATACGGCATCGGCGACGCCAGCAATGACGTCTCGCTGATGAACGCCGTCGATGTCGGTATCGCCATGGGTAATGCGCCGGACTATCTCAAAAAGCGCGCCGACTACATCACCGACTCGGTCGACAAAGATGGCGTCGTCAAGGCGCTCGAGCACTTTAGGCTTATATAAGCAGCCGGCACGCGCACGCGTCCCGTTTCCCCAAATCGCCAAAACAGACGCGCCGGCAACTCCAATGTGGCAATATGGTATCTGCACACCGCAACGATGCAACCTAAGAAAGAATGCGAGAACCCGTGTCCAGTCCGTTTACCAGCTTTTTAGCCCAGCACTTTGACCAGATTAACGACTATCTGGCCACGTTCTTTGACGGACAGGCGACCTCTGCCGATATCGAGCGCTACTTGTATACCCCGCTTTCGGCATTTACCGCCAACGCCGGCAAGCGCCACCGCCCGCTTATCTGCATGCTCGCCGCAACCGCAGTGGGCGGCAGCTTTGAGAGCGCCCGCAGCGCGGCGGCGGCTATCGAGCACTTTCAGTCGGGTGCGCTCATCCATGACGACATCGCCGACAACGGCCAGCTGCGCCGCGGCAAGCCCTGCATGCACCTCACCGAGGGCACGGGGCTTGCTATCAACTGCGGCGACCTGGCACTTACCATGGTCACCAAGACGGTTCTCGACGATCCCACGCTTGAGGCAGACGTAAAGCTGCGCGTACTCCACGAGCTCACCGAGATGATCGTCCGCACCATCGAGGGTCAGGCGCTCGACTTGGGCTGGGTCCGTGACGGGCGTTTTGACATCTCGGTCGACGATTACCTGGACATGGCAACGCACAAGACCGCGTATTACAGCGGAGCCACGCCGCTTGCCGCCGGAGCCATCATTGGCGGAGGCAGCGAACAGCAGGTCGAGGCGCTGCGCGCCTTTGGCCTGCACACGGGCCTTGCCTTCCAGATCCAAGATGATCTGCTCAACTTGATCGGTACCAAGGAGGCCGCCAACAAGGACTTCCGTACCGACATCACCGAGGGTAAGCGCACGCTCGTTGCCGTGCACGCCCTGTCTGATGAGCGCTATCACGATGAGATTGAAGCGATCCTCTCCTCGGGCACCGAGGATCCCGCGCAGCTCGCGCGCGCCGTGGAAATCTTCCAGGAGACCGGCTCTATCGATTACGCCCACGCCTACGCGCTGGACCTAACCGCCAAAGCCAAGGCCGCCATCGAGGACGTTGAGCTTGATTCGCACGCACGCGAACTGTTCCTCTCCATGGCAGATTTCTTTGTGGAGCGACTCAACTAGCGGGGGTTGCAAAACCTGTCGGCAGCGCATTTGGGTACAAGTTGCTACACTGTTGAATGTATGTTTATGCATCCCTTTGCGTCGTCTATCCGACAGGCGCTCAAATAGTACGAATGATACGCCGAAAGGGGTTCGTTCATGGAACCTATTACAACGGGCATGCAGGGAGCAGCCGTCGAGGACGTGCAGTCTCGTCTCCTGCAGCTCGGCTACACGATTGATGCCACCGAGGTCGCCGACAAGCACTTTGGTGCCACCACCGAGCAGGCCGTTAGCACCTTTAGGCTCGACAGCGGTCTTGCCGCCGGCCACGCCGTTGACATCCCCTGCTGGAGTGCCCTGGTCGACGCCTCGTATAAGCTGGGCGACCGCACCCTCTACCTGCGTATGCCCAATTTCCATGGCGCCGACGTGCAGGCCCTGCAGAAGGCGCTCAACGTTTTGGGCTTTGCCTGCGGCGAGGACGATGGCTACTTTGGCCCTCACACCGAAGCGGCCCTTCAGCAGTTCCAGGAAAACGTCGGTCTGTTTGCCGACGGTATGGCTTTCCAGGATACCTACGCCTATATCAACCGCCTGCACCACGTGTGGGAGGGTAAGCCTTCGGTGACCGAGGCCGAATCGCGCATCGGCTTTGCCCGCGCGGCCAACGTACTCGAGCGTTTCCAGATTGCCGTCATTGGCGAGGACCCTATCGCGCGCAGCGTAGCATCGCGCATGTGGAACATCGCCACGGCGACGACCGACAACAGCGGCATGATGCTCTGCGACTCCGAGGTCCCAACCGACGTTGACCTGGTGCTCGAGATCGCAAGCGACGAGCTGCCCGCCGACGCCGCACCGCGCGCCACGATTGCCCTCGCCGAGTGCCACAACCTGGCCCAGCGCATCCGCACTGCCAATGTCGCCGCACAGCAGAAGCCGGCACGCATTCGCATTGAGCTCACGGGCATGACGCGCTACAACGGCACCTTCACGGCCAGCGACGCGCAGACACTCGCCGTACGCCTGCTCGATGGCGTTTGCGATGCCCTCGCAGATTAGGTAAACTAAACGAGTTGCTTTTGTGCAACACCCATACTGGGACGTAGTTCAACGGTAGAACTCCGGTTTTTGGTGCCGGCTGTTGGGGGTTCGAATCCCTCCGTCCCAGCCATTAAAACTGAGCGCCCTGAGCCCATAACGGCCCAGGGCGCTTTCTTGTGGACAAGCGGAGGGATTCGAACCCACAAGGGTGCGGAGCCGAGGAAACGCGAAGGCGCCCCAGGCCCATTAGGACCAAGGGCGCCTTACATCTAGAAAATATCAGCCCAGTTCCGAAAAGCGAGCCGCTTGCGACAACCAAGTGCCGCGTGGCCCCGGCGGGCCGGGCATTAAGTTTGTCGCGAGTTCCGCACGCAAAGAAGGCCACTTAATGTGGCCTTCGTCTTGCGCAGG
>UQKY01000047.1 GCA_900541785.1 uncultured Collinsella sp. | reverse complement strand
CCGAGTTGTTCTGGCCCAGGCCATTCTGGTAGGCGCGCTCTTCCTCGTACAGACGACCGAGCGTGGGGGCATCGACGTTCTCGGCAAAGACCGAGAACTTACCGGCACGCAGCTGCGGGTCGATCATAAAGCGAACGAGGGGTTCGCCGACAAACACATAGCGGCGCTTTTCGGCCTGTGCTTTCACAAACTCGCGGACTTCGCGCGAAAGCTCGGGGTAGAACGGGGCGAGCATGGGATCGTCGTCGGCGGCGATCAGGATGGTATAGAGTGCCGGCGCGGTGTTGACGCCGTTGATCACCAGAGTCTGATCCTCCATGTCGCGAGCGGCCTGCTTGGCAAGCTTCTTAAAGGAGAACGGGGCACGGGTGGCACCGAAGATGCCGGCCACGTGGTCCTCGAAGATGTTCAGGAAGTTCACGAAAGATCACTCTCCGTATAGGTTCTTTGGTATCCGAGCAAATATAGGCATATCCCAACAATTATAGAGGATAGGGTTCCCGCAACCGCCGCCTTGACGACGACCGCGGCCGCAAGGCTGGCAATTTCCATATGGTGTGCAAGACAGAGCGACGCCGCGGAGCCTATTCCGCAGCCGGCGATGGCAGCGATTGCAGTCAGGTTCGAGCCCTGCTCGGCACGCTTGGCATGGACGTTGAGCAGCAGAGATGTCAGTGCAGCTGTCGCCGCGACAAGCACGACGGCAGCCCAGAAGAGCATGTCTCCCAGCGCTGCGGCAACATCGCCGAGCCCCAGCACGCCTCCGGCGGAAAGCGCAACCGTAGCCAGGCGGCCAAAAAGCGCGCCCATCCCCGTGGCGGCCGCGGCGCTTGCCGGGCCGAGCCAAAAGGCCGCGATGCCGGTGGCGACCCCGGCGGCAAGGAGGACGTCGCCCGTTAGACAGCCAAGTGCCACCGCGCAGGTGAGCGCAGCGCTCGCGGCGGCCTCGGTGCGGCCCCAGGCGATCCACCAACCGGACATGGTGGCGGCAAAGAGCACCGCGACGGGCAGCATCGACAGGATGCCCTGCGCCTGCATGGTGGCGTTGGCCATAAGTACCAAAAAGCCCACGGCCGAGATAGCCGAGCCAATCTGCGGGGCCAGGCCGGCGGCCGCCCCAATCGCGATGGCCGCGGCAATAAGTCCGGGAAGCGCCGCGACGCCTGCCGTCTGCATGATCAGAAAGCTAAAGGCACCACACGTTAGCGCCGAGATGGCGCGCATGGTGTAATCGCGCGCGCGGCTCCATCGCGTGCCGGCCCAGCCGAGCGCGGGGTCGACCTCGATGGCGTCGTCCTCATAGGGCAACGATTCGATATCGTCTGCCGTGCGCTCGTCATCCGACAGCTCGCCCACCATCTGCTCCAGGCTGCGACGGCCCTCGCGCACGCTGCCCAAGCCGGCGAGCAGCTGGTCGCAAAATGCCTCGATGCTGTTGGGGCGGTCTTGCGGCATGGGGGAGAGGGCGCTCATGAGCGCAGCCTCGGCTCCCGGGGGAAAGTGCGGGATGAGCTCGCTGGGGTAGGTGGCACCGCCGATGATGCGGCCGAGCGAGTCGCCGGGCGTGGCGGCCATAAAGGGGGCGCTGCCGCACAGGCCCTCGTAGATAACACAGGCGAGGGCAAAGACATCGGCGCGCTCGTCAACCGTGCCAGTCTCGATGTCGAGCTGCTCGGGTGGCATGTAGCCGATGGTGCCGCCGCGCGAGCCGCCAAAGCCACCGGCAGACGACAGCCGCGCCATGCCAAAGTCGGTGAGCTTTACATTGCCCGAGTGGTCGATGAGCACATTGGCGGGCTTAATATCCAGGTGGAGCACGCCGTTGCTATGGGCGAAGGCGAGCGCCTGGCCCAGCGCGTCGGCAATTGCCGCGGCCTCGTCAAAGGTGAGCGAATGGCCGTCCACGCGATGCAAAAAGTCGGCGAGCGACATGCCGTCGACATATTCCATGACTAGGTAGGCATAGGCGGTATCGTGCGTAAAGTCGATAACCTGCACGATATTGGGATGTTGAAGCATAGCGGCGGTGTGTGCCTCGCGCAGGACATCCATGATGTCGCTGGCGGGCATGCCGGCACCGCCTGTGAGGGGAATGCGCTTAATGGCGACGCGACGGCGCAGGTGCGTGTCGCGGCAAATCTCGATGGAGCCAAAACCACCGGTCGCAAGCGTCTCGAGCGGCTGGTACCGCTTGAGCAGCTCGCGAGAGCTGGTGCCCTCCAAGGGAACGTCCGGCGAGAACCGGGCGGTATGTTGCGAGAAAAGCGGCATGGCCAACCCTCGTGCGTTTAAAGTTCGTTTGCGAGCGGCGGGCCGGGGCCAAGCCGTTCGCGGTGGCATAGATGCTGCTAGTGTAGCACGCTCGGGCGCATGGTGAAGGTAGCGGGGCGAGGTGGCCTGTCTGGCTCGGCCTTAGTGCTTCTTCTTGTTCTTCTTCTGCTTGCGCTGTTTGGCCTTTGCGTTCTTGGGCTCGCTTTCCTGCTTGGCCTTGGCAGCGGCCTTCTCGGCCTTCATCTTCTTACGTTTGGTCTCGATGCGGAGTTTTTTGTTGATGCGCGCCTTGAGGAAGGAGCCAAACTGCTCGGCATCACCACGCACAAAGGTGTCCTTGGGGATCGTCACGCCCTGGTCGGCGAACATGGCCACAAAGATGCGTTCGCCGTCGAGTACGTGGTCGAGCTTCTCAAACGGGAAGAACTGCGACTTGCCGCTCTTGCCCCAGACCATCAGGCCGTCCTCGTTGGCGGCGACGCGGCGGTAACGGCCGCCCATGGACTCGTCTGCCTCGACGGCTTCGATAAAGTCGCGCGCGAGCGTATGGTGCAGATTTTTGCTCCACCAGGCCAAAAAGGCGCCGAACACGATCAGGACGACGCCGAACTTGATCCAATTGCCGCCGGCCACTAGCATGCCGATGCCGATAAGCGCGGCAATCGCAGCGGCGACGTACAGGGAGCCACGGCGCCTGGGCGAGGCGACCAGGCGGGCGAAATCGGTGACGAGGTCGTTTTCGTACTGATACTCGTTGAGGTACAGGATGCCGTCATCGGCTGCTGCCTGCGTCTCGAGCGCGACCTCGACCTGGTCGGCTGCTTCGGAGGGAACGAGGTTGCTCTCTGCGTCTGCCATGCTCTTTGGACTCCTATCGCGGCGGGCTCGCCGTACGGGTTATTATGAATGCAGTATGCCGTGCGACCGCATGGCCGCCGCGGCAACAAGACTCAGTATACCCGGGGGAGCACCCATGGAATCGTTGTACCGAAAGTATCGCCCGCTCACCTTCGACTCCGTGGTGGGCCAGCAGCATATCGTCTCGACGCTCGAGCACGCCATTACCGAGGGGCGCCTGTCCCACGCGTACCTGTTCTGCGGACCGCGCGGCACGGGCAAGACCACCATGGCGCGCATTTTGGCCAAGGCGCTGCTGTGCCGCAATGCCGAGGCGGCGCGCGCCGAGGGTGCGAGCGGCTGCATGCCCGATGGCACCTGCGAGGAGTGCGAGCTCATCGCCGAGGGCAACCACCCGGACGTCTACGAGCTCGATGCCGCAAGCCGTACGGGCGTGGACAATGTGCGCGAGGAGATCATCAACTCCGTTAACTTTGCCCCGGTGCGTGGCAAGTACAAGATCTATATCATCGACGAGGTTCACATGCTCACGACGGCGGCGTTTAACGCGCTGCTCAAGACGCTCGAGGAGCCGCCGGCGCACGTGATCTTTGTGCTGTGCACCACCGACCCGCAAAAGATTCTGGAGACCATCCTCTCGCGCTGCCAGCGCTTCGATTTCCACCGCATCGGTAACGAGGATATCGAGCGCCGCCTGGCATACGTGTGCGAGCAGGAGGGCTTCGACTACGACGACGAGGCGCTTGCCATCGTGGCGCGCCATGCCAAGGGCGGCATGCGCGATGCGCTCTCCACGCTGGAGCAGCTGAGCGTCTTCGGCAACGGCACCGTGCATGCGGACGATGCCCGCTCACTTTTGGGCGAAGTTTCGGACCAGATTCTGGGAGAGTTTACGCGCGCCATTGCCGATCGTGATGTCGCCGAGCTCTATGGGCTTATTCGCGCGCAGGTCGAGGAAGGTAACGATCTGCTGGAACTGACGCGCGACCTGGTGGCGCACGTGCGCGACGTGTATGTTGCCTGCGTTGCCGGTGCCCGTGCCGAGTTGTTTGAGGGCGGTGTCGAGCAGGCCGAGGCGCTTGCAGCCGAGGCCGCTGCCTTTGGCGAGCATCCTGCCGATCGTCTGGCTCGCGTGCTGACGGTGCTCGACGATGCCGCCTTGGAGATGAGGGGTGCGAGCGACGTGCGCCTGGTGCTCGAGATCGCCTGCACGCGCCTGACGCGTCCCGAGGCCGATTTAACGATTGAGGCATTGGCCGAGCGCGTGGCTCGCTTGGAGGCCATGGTTGCCAACGCCGCCGTTCCGGCGAGCGTGGCTGCTGCTCGAGCGAGTGCGCCTGCTGCATCCGCACCCGCTGTCCAGCAGCCGACGCTGATCTCGGGTGCCCGAGCTGCTACTCCTGCGGCGACCGCCGCCCCCGCTGCTACGTCTGCGCATCAGGGTGGCATGCCTTGGGACCGCGGCGCTGCTGTTCCGGCTGCCCAGCCTGCGCCCAAGTCCGCGGCTCCGGCTCCCGCGCCCGCTGCATCGACCGTGCCGGCACCTAAGCCCCAGACCAACACTGCCGCCCAGGTTGCCGCCGCCGGTGCTGCCGAGACCCCCGCGGTCGAGGACGCCGGCGAGCTCCAGCGCAAATGGGCCGAGGTCGTCGAGCGCGTCAAGGCTCGTCAGGCTTCCTATGCAGGCCTTTTGCTCAACGCCCGCGCCACGGCCGACGACGGCTCCAAGCTCACGGTCTCGTTCCCCGCGGGCTCGACCTTTGCCATCAAGATGCTCGGTCGCGCCGACACGCAATCGGTGGTCCTGCCGACGGTCTGCGCGGTCTTCGGTCGTCGCACCGTCGACTACGTCCTGGATGGAGGTGGCACGCCGGCTCCTCAACATGAGGAGCATTCTCCATCTGCACGGGCTGCGGTATCTGCGGACCCGCAACCCGTGTCCTCGGCGGCCCCTGTATCCTCGAGCGCCAGCGCTCCGCAGCAGCAAGCGACGCCGGTGATGGCACCGACCCCGTCGGCACCTAAGCCCGCTACGCCCAAATCTGCTGCTCCGGCTCCCGCGCCCAAGCCCGCCGCCGCGCCTGCGCCCAAGTCATCCGACCTGGCTAAGGCCCCCTGGCTGCGCTCCGACAACCCTGCCGGCGCTCCTGCCACGGGCAAGCTCCCGACCGAGCCAGCGCCCCGTGCGCCCGAGCGCTCTGCCGCTCCCAAGGCTCAGCCGTCTGCGCAGTCCGCTCCGTGGGAATCCGAGCAGGTTCCCTACGACGACGCCATGGTCGGCGGCTTTGCTGCCGATGCCGGCGGGGACGATTTGCCCCCGTTCGACGTGCCGGGTGCGGCGTCCGCGCCCAAGCCCGCTGCAGCTGCCCCCAAAGAGGAGGACGCTCCTGCAGCTCCCTGGGAGTCCAACCCTGGTGCCGGCAGCCCCTTCGGCCACCAGGGCGCAGCCCCGAGCATCCCGCAGACCGAGGATGAGGCCAAAGCTCTCATCCGCAACGTCTTTGGCCAGGCCACCATCTTCAAGCCGGTGGAGTAACCGTGCGGGCGGGTATACCGCTCAAGAAGAGGGCTCAATGTCCGGGCGCATCTGTATTTCGGACATGTGTAGTGTGGTGCCACGTATCTCGCATTCGAGCAGGCAGGTACGCGACGGTCGGTCTAGGATGCTGAGGTCGATACGATACGCCGCATAGCTGTCCGTGTGCTCGACTTGCTCGGCGTTGAGGGTTGCTCCGATTGTCAAGAAAGAGCCCGGTTCGGCATCGACAATCTTGGAGTCCTTTATCTTGACCTTGAACTCTTGGTAGAGGGACGGGCTGTTGTAGTAAATGGTTCGGGTTCCGTCGGTGCACTCATCGGTCGCTTCCCATTTGACGACGGGCTGGTCCGAGCTGGCTATCAGCAGTTCTGCTCCAAAGGCTATGGCATGGGTGATGACAACCAGCAATGCCCAGCCGACAAAGAGGTAGAGAACCACATATGCAACGGGGTGTTTTGAGCGGATGTTTTGGAGCGCGTCGGGGGCATTCATGGGGCACCTCCAAATTGCTATCTATGGCAATCAGATTATACCCCGCCGTCATGAGCGCCACCTCGAGTAGTGGCTCGGCATTTAGCCATTTAGTGGTACGCATTAAATGTCGGATTCCGGCTCTACAAGATTTAGCTTTCAATATTATGCAGATGCGAATTATTCAACTTTGCATAATCTTTGGGTGCGGCTTGCACTCCAGGACATGTATATCGACTGAGGTAGCGTGACCGCCCCGCTCGCTGGCCGCGCGCCGTGGTACGATTTTTGAGTTTGAAAGCCCCGCCGCGCTCCGGCTGCCCTTGCAGCTCGTTGCGTGGCCGCACGTAAAGGAGCCATTATGGCCGGTATGAACATGCAGCAGATGATGAAGCAGGCTCGCAAGATGCAGGAGCAGCTTGCCGCCGCGCAGGAGAACCTCAAGTCCCAGACCGTTGACGCCTCTGCCGGCGGCGGTATGGTCAAGGTTACCGTTAACGGCGAGATGGAGCTCGTCAACCTCACTATCGATCCCGATGCGCTCGATCCCGAGGACGTCGATATGCTGCAGGACATGATCATGGCTGCTGTCAACGAGGCCGTCCGCGGCGTCAACGAGCTCGCCAACAAGCAGATGGGCGCCATCACCGGCGGCCTCAACATCCCGGGCATGCCGTTCTAAGACACGCATATATATGAGTGCGAATCACAGTCTGCAAAAACTGCTCGATGAGCTGGGTCGTCTGCCGGGCATTGGTCCCAAGTCGGCCCAGCGCATCGCCTATTACCTGCTCGAGGCCGATGCCGAGGAGGCCCGCCGCCTGGCCGAGGCCATCCTGGAGGTCAAGCAGGAGGTCCACTTTTGCAGCCGTTGCTTTAACTACGCCACGGCCGACGAGTGCTCCATCTGCCAGGATCCGATGCGCGATACCACTCGCATTTGCGTGGTGGGCGAGCCACGCGACGTCCAGGCAATCGAGCGTACGGGCAGCTACCATGGCCTGTACCATGTGCTGGGCGGCGTGATCAGCCCCATGGACAAGATCGGTCCCGAGCAGCTGCATATCCGCGAGCTGCTGGCGCGCCTGGGCCACGAGGACATCCACGAGGTCATTATCGCCACCAACCCCAACATCGAGGGCGAGACTACGGCGAGCTACCTTGCTCGCACCATCAAGCCATTGGGCGTTGAGGTATCGCGTCTTGCGAGCGGCCTTCCCGTGGGCGGCGACTTGGAGTATGCCGACGAGCTTACGCTTGGCCGCGCTATCGAGGCCCGCCGCGCGATCTAGGCGGCGCCAGCTCCGCGGCATGTCCCGTCGGCCTGCCGCATGGGGCGCTCATAATTGGGCGCGCGTTCATGCATTTGTTGTGCAACAAACCTGCTTTTCGTCCGCTTATCGCGTGGATGGGTCCGTCTGCGCCTCGTATTTGCCCATTCGTTGCGCAACCTTTTGGGTTCGCTGATACACTCAAATGTGGATATGAAAGAATGCGCCGCTTTTAAGCGGCGTGTTTTTGTTGGAGGAGAACGCATGCGGCCCGGGGGCACTCAGACAAAGCATGGCGCCGCGGTGCGCATGCGACGCCGGCTGGGCCTGGCGCCTCGGGCGTATGTGCTGCTGTCTTGCTCGCTCGTGCTGGTCGTAGCCGGTGTTTCGGCTTATGGCATGACGGTGCCGTCCATGGTGCAGGCGCATGCTGCGCGCGAGCTGCATATAGGGCGCAAGGCCAAAAGCGGCTTGGGAACGACAACTGGATATGCGTGGGCGAGCGTGGTCGGGCGCACCGTGTTTGGCGTCGATCCCGCGGACGAGGGTGAGCAGGCGTCCAACGAGATCACGCTGGCAAACGGCAAGACCATCGTGCTCACCAACACCAAGGTCATTACGAAGCTTTCCAATAACAGCGTGGCTTCTGTCGTTAACAAGGTGGAGCAGCAGAAGGAGCAGGATACGCAGCAGACGGGCAAGCCCGGCGGCCCGGACGGGTCCGGTTCTGGCAGCGGTTCGGCGGGCTCGGACGGCGGTTCCGGTTCGGGCTCCGCCTCTGGCGGTGGATCTTCGAGTGGTGGCTCGACGGACGGCGGTACCGGCGGGGACGCGGGCTCGGGTGGCCTCTCGGCTGCCGAGGAGGAGAGTATTCACAGTTGGCTCGTGACCAAATACAACATGCTCGATGGCTATGTCGCCCGCGCCAACAGCGTGGTTTCGACCTATAACGTTACGGGCGATACCGGACCGTGCGACACCCTGGCGAATGACATGTTTGTCATCCGTGCCGAGTTCGGTCGGCAAAGGTTCTCGACCAAATCTAAGTGGTATCGGCAGTATGCCAATCTGTGGGGCTGCTATACCAACCTGTGTCAATGGGTTGGGCACTATGGCGACGACGACGTCGCGCTCAACAACTTCAACACCAATGTGGCGGCGATCACCCTATGACGAACGATCTCACTTCTGCGGCGGCCCAGTCGCTCAACCGTGATCCCATGGTGGGCCTACGCCTGGCGCGCGTCGACGGGTTTGAGCCGGCCGTCGCCCTGGGCACGGACGAGCTTCCCGCCTACCTGCGCCGTTTTACGATGCTGTTTGCCGATGACGCCACCATGCGCCGCGGTGGTATCGGCCGTGTGACGCGTGCCGTCAACGCGCAGGGCGAGGCCGTGGCGCTCAAGCAGCTCATCTTGCCAACGCGCGACGAATTTGATGACGATGTCGCCCACGAGGCGCTGGTCGCCAAGTTCAAGGCGGCGTTTCGCGAGGAATATGAATGCCATCGTGCCCTTTCGGGCCTTAAGGGCTTTCCCCGCTTATACGGGTGGGGCGAGGTCGACGGCGTGCCCGCGATTGTCATGGAATGGGTCGAGGGCGAGACGCTCGCCCGCCTGCGCCCGCGCTTTGCCGTGGACGATGCCGGGCGTCTGTCGCCGCTCGTGGCGGCGCGCCTGGGTCGCGACCTGTTCGATCTGCTCTGCCGCATGAGCTTGGTAGGCGAGGGGTTCGTCCATCGCGATATCTCGCCCGCTAATATTATGGTGCGCACGGCGCGCCTGCCGCTCGACCGACAGCTTGCCGAAGGCACCTTCGACCTGTGCTTGATCGACTTTGGCTCGTCGCTGGCGCTCGAGCCCGCCTCTGCGGTGGCCGGCACCGGCGGCAAGGCGTCGTTTACCGAGCGCTATGCCACGTTGCGCCGCGCGACGGTGGCCTACGCCCCGCCCGAGATGCTCACCGACGATATCCCCGACCTGCGCATGCTTCGCATGTCGCCGGCGATCGATGTCTACGCAGCGGCGAGTACGGTCTACGAGCTCATCGCCGGTGTCGCGCCGTACGAAGTAGCGCCGGGTGCGTCGGGTACTTCGGGCTCGCGCAAAAAGACACGCGATATCGCCAGCCCTTATCGCCTCAAGATGGATACGCTGCCCGATTATCCCGTCGGCGCCCACGCGCCCGGCTGCGACTTGACGCAACTGCTGCGACGCGAGCCCGATGTGGCACTTGCCGCGGCCGAACAGGCTCAGCAGCTGGGGCTCGATCCAAATTCCGAGGATTTGCGCGATGCGCTGGCGTTTGTCGACGCTCAGCTGTTCGATGTGGTGATGACCTGCCTGTCCTGCCATCAGGAAGATCGTCCCGAGCCGGCTGCGGTGGAGGCGGCGCTCTCGGCATTTTGCGACCACTATGCGCAAAATGTCGCCCGCTCGCTTCGCGCCGAGCCGCTCATGCCGTGCCCGATGGAGGTATCGGGGCGCACAGCCCGGCGTGCGGCGATGGTTGGTGCGACGGCGGTATGCGGCGTGCTTTGGGCTGTGGTCGTGGTGTCGGCGGCGCTGTTGGCGTCGGGCGCCCATGTGACGCTCGTCGTGGGACCGCTTATGTGGTCCGGGAAGCTGCCGGCCATTATCGCCGCGCTCGCGCTGGCGCTGCCGGGCATGGTGGGCATCGCTGCCGGGGCCTTGGTGCGCGACCGCCGTGCGGGATTTCTGCAGGGCGTGTTGGCCCTTTCTGCCTGCGAGGTTCCGGCTCTGGTCGCACTCGCATGCGCCGCGTTTTCCCAGCATGCCGTGGCGGGTGGCCTGGTGGCCGCCATAATTGCAACCTATGCGCTCACGTGGTTTTTGCTGGCGATGGGGTTTGCCTTTGAGTTCCCCGTCGTGTCAGCGCGACGTGCGAAAATTCCCATGGCGACGCCGCTTGCCGGCGGAGCCGCGGCTGCCCGCGCCTTTGGCGAGCCGGCCGAAGTATCCGACACGATCTCTGCGACCAAGGAGGGCTAAGCCATGGCTTCTCAAGCTGAGCTCACCCCGTGCGGGGCAATGTTTGACATCTTTAAGCGCGCAGCGCACCTGAGCCATATCGAACTGTGCGGCCTGGTGCTCTCGAGCCGCCCGCTCGCCGACGGCCGTAGTCCGCAGAGCCGTGCCGCCGATCGCTCCTGGGTTTCGCGCTTTATCGTGCGCGCGCCGGTCGGCACGCTGCAGGAACGTTATTTTGCCGATTACGGCACCTCGGCCGCGCGCATTATGTCGCAGCTGGCCCTGCGCCGTCGCAATCCCATGGACGCCGCGGCCGTGACCAATATGGTGTGCGGCCCCGCTGGCGAGCCCATGGTGTGGGCGCTCGAGGAATGCCACCAGGACACGAATCTCTATCGCAATGCGCTCGAGCGCCTGTCGCAGGCGGCTGAACTCATGCCCGCCGAGCGCGCCGAGGCCATCCTGGTGTTGTTTGTCGCCGTGGGTTGCTCGGCAGATGTGCGTTCGTCGGTGACCTATGCCATCGACTACGCTCATGCGACCTGTGGCGGCGCCACGTCGACGCCGCGCTCGCTGAGCACATCTTCGGTCGCGGGCGAGCACGAGGTCGCGCCGGCGCATCCGCTGGGACTGCTGCGCGTGCAAAACGGCTACGTGGTGAGCGCCCCGCGCTGGATTCAGCCGAGTGAGGAAGGCGTCGAGATCGGCGCGCTGGCAACGGGGGAGGGCGACATCACCGACGTCGGCGACGACGTCTCGGCCCGCCATGCCCATATCTGGTGCGACGATTCTGGCACATGGTTTGTCGAGGACCTGTCGTCCACGAACGGCACCGTGGTGGTAAACGGGGCCACGAGCGTGTGTATTCAAGTAGAGCCTGGTCGCTCCGCCCAGCTCAACCCTGGCGACGAGCTCAAACTCGGCGAATCCACCACCTACGCGATCCTCCTCGGCGCCCTCTAACTCATCCCCCCCAAATAACTTGCGGTGAAATAGGGACTGATTAAGGCCGTTAACAGCAAAAACACTCCCTATTTCACCGCAACTGCTGTGGGGTTCCAGGGGACTGTGCCCGTCGGTGTCGGGCGCACAACAGTCACCCGAGGTAAACCTTTACCGGCCACCTATATTTGCCGAAATATGGCTTGACGGCGGGGTACAATAAACCCGCATGCGGATTTCCGTTGCGGGCGCCTCCCATCGCCGGGGCGTGCCCGGGAGCATCCGGCATGCGGCCTTTGCGGCGCTCGGCCATGTGCAAGACGGGCAGCTGGGCCTGTGGAGTGCGTGCAGCCCTCCTCGCCTCGGCATGCCTTCTCTCCACGCCATGTACCTGCTGCTCAGCCTGCCTGCCAGATGATGGAAGCAACAGCGAAAATCCCATCACGCCAACATCCCGGCGATCGCCGGGGCCTGTATACCTATATGAGAGGAGAGGGGTATATGGCGCGTAAGTTTAAGTCTATGGACGGCAACGAGGCGGCCGCATATGTTTCGTATGCGTACACCGAGGTAGCGGGAATCTATCCCATTACGCCGTCCAGCCCGATGGCCGACCATGTCGACCAGTGGGCGGCCCAGGGTCGCAAGAACATCTTCGGCACCCCGGTCAAGGTCGTCGAGATGGAGTCCGAGGCTGGTGCAGCCGGTACCGTTCACGGTTCGCTGGGCGCCGGTGCTCTGACCACCACCTACACGGCTTCTCAGGGCCTGCTCCTGATGATCCCGAACATGTACAAGATCGCGGGCGAGCAGCTCCCGGGCGTCTTCCACGTCTCCGCGCGTTGCGTCGCTTCCCACGCCCTGAACATCTTTGGCGATCACTCCGACGTCATGGCCTGCCGTCAGACCGGCTTCGCCATGCTCGCCGAGGGCAACGTCCAGGAGGTCATGGACCTCTCGCCGGTGGCTCACCTTGCCGCCATCGAGGGCAAGACCCCGTTCCTTAACTTCTTCGACGGCTTCCGCACCAGCCACGAGATCCAGAAGGTCGCCATGTGGGACTACAAGGATCTGGCCGAGATGTGCGACATGGACGCCGTCCAGGCTTTCCGCGATCACGCGCTCAACCCTGAGCACCCGCACACCCGCGGTAGCCACGAGAACGGCGACATCTTCTTCCAGAACCGCGAGGCCTGCAACAAGGTCTACGACGAGCTTCCTGCCGTCGTCGAGGGCTACATGAAGAAGATCAACGAGAAGCTCGGCACCGATTACGGCCTGTTCAACTACTACGGCGCTCCCGATGCTGATCGCGTCGTCGTGTGCATGGGCTCCTTCTGCGACGTGCTCGAGGAAGTCATCGACTACCTCAACGCTCACGGCGAGAAGGTCGGCCTGGTCAAGGTTCGCCTGTTCCGTCCGTTCTCCATCAAGCACTTTGTCGACGTTCTCCCCGAGACCGTCAAGAAGATTGCCGTTATGGACCGCACCAAGGAGCCGGGTTCCATCGGCGAGCCGCTCTACCAGGACGTCGTCTCCGCTCTCTACGAGGCCGGCAAGACGGGCATCAAGGTTGTCGGCGGCCGTTACGGTCTGGGCAGCAAGGACACGCCTCCCGCGTCCGCGTTCGCTGTCTTCGAGGAGCTTAAGAAGGACGAGCCCAAGCGCGAGTTCACCATCGGCATTGTCGATGACGTGACCAACCTGAGCCTGCCCGAGGCCGAGGATGCGCCCAACACCGCAGCTCCCGGCACCATCGAGTGCAAGTTCTGGGGTCTGGGTGGCGACGGTACCGTCGGCGCCAACAAGAACTCGATCAAGATTATCGGCGATCACACCGACAAGTACGTCCAGGCCTACTTCCAGTACGACTCCAAGAAGACCGGCGGCGTCACCGTCTCGCACCTGCGCTTTGGTGATTCCCCGATCCGCTCGCCGTACTACGTGACCAAGGCCGACTTTGTCGCCTGCCACAACCCCAGCTACATCGTCAAGGGCTTCAAGATGGTCCGCGACGTCAAGCCGGGCGGCACCTTCCTGGTCAACTGCCAGTGGAGCGACGAGGAGTTCGCCGAGCACATGCCCGCCGTGGCCAAGCGCTACATCGCGAACAACAACGTCAACGTCTACCTGATCGACGCTATCGACCTGGCCGCCAAGGTCGGCATGGGCAAGCGCACCAACACGGTGCTCCAGTCCGCCTTCTTCGCGCTGGCCAAGGTCCTGCCCGCTGAGGACGCCCTGCAGTACATGAAGGACGCGGCTACCAAGTCCTACATGAAGAAGGGCCAGGCCATCGTCGACGCCAACCATAAGGCCATCGATGCCGGCGCTACCGCCTTCCGTAAGTTCGAGGTTCCGGCCGACTGGGCAACCGCCGAGGATGCCGCCCCCGTCGAGCTCTCCGAGGAGACCAAGTCCGCCATCGCCCAGCAGGTCAAGAACCTGCTCGAGCCCATCGATCGCATGGATGGCGACAGCCTGCCCGTTTCCGCCTTCGTCGGTTGCGCCGACGGCCAGTTTGAGCTGGGCGCCTCCGCATACGAGAAGCGCGGCGTCGCCGTGGTCGTTCCCCACTGGGACGAGACCAAGTGCATCCAGTGCAACCAGTGCGCCTATGTGTGCCCGCATGCCACCATCCGTCCGTTCGCGATGACCGAGGACGAGGCTGCCGCCGCGCCCGAGGCTACCCGCACGCTCGACGCTATGGGCCCCAAGGCCAAGGGCATGAAGTTCACCATGGCCGTGTCCCCGCTCGACTGCATGGGCTGCACCAACTGCGTCAAGGTCTGCCCCAAGGGCGCCCTCGAGATGGTTCCCACCGAGCAGGAGATGGACCAGCAGCCCGTTTGGGACTATATGGTCGAGAACGTCTCCGAGAAGAAGGAGCTCATCGCGGCCAACGTCAAGGGCAGCCAGTTTAAGCAGCCCTACCTGGAGTTCTCCGGCTCCTGCGCCGGCTGCGCCGAGACCGCCTATGCACGTCTGGTGACCCAGGTCGCCGGCGACCGCATGTTCATCTCCAACGCCACCGGCTGCTCCTCCATTTGGGGCAACCCCGCTGCCACCGCTCCTTACTGCAAGGACAAGGACGGTCACGGCCCGGCGTGGAACAACTCCCTGTTCGAGGACAATGCCGAGCACGGTCTGGGCATGGCCGTCGGTTACGAGGCCGTCCAGAAGAAGCTGATCGCCGCTACCCAGGACATCATCGCTGCCGATGGTCCGTCCGATGAGCTCAAGGCTGCCGGCCAGGCTTGGATCGACTCCGTCAACGACGCCGAGGCCTCCAAGACCGCTGCCGCTGCCTACGTTGCCGAGCTCGAGAAGTGCGGCTGCGACGCTTCCAAGGCGATCCTCGCCGACAAGGCTTACCTCACCAAGAAGTCCTTCTGGATCTTCGGCGGCGACGGTTGGGCCTACGACATCGGCTTCGGTGGCCTGGATCACGTCCTGGCTTCCGGCCACAACGTCAACGTCTTCGTCTTCGACACCGAGGTTTACTCCAACACCGGTGGTCAGGCCTCTAAGGCCTCGAACCTGGGCCAGGTCGCTCAGTTCGCCGCTGCCGGTAAGGTGACCAAGAAGAAGTCCCTGGCCGAGATTGCCATGAGCTATGGCTACGTCTACGTGGCGCAGGTCGCCATGGGCGCCAACCCGGCTCAGACCCTCAAGGCCATCCACGAGGCCGAGGCCTACGACGGCCCGTCCCTCATCATCGGCTACAGCCCCTGCGAGATGCACTCCATCAAGAAGGGCGGCATGCAGAACTGCCAGGCCGAGATGAAGAAGGCTGTCGAGTGCGGTTACTGGAACCTCTTCCGCTTCAACCCCGAGGCTGCTGCCGGCAAGAAGTTCTCGCTCGATTCCAAGGAGCCCGCGGGCGGTTATCAGGAGTTCCTGATGAACGAGGCCCGTTACGCTTCGCTGACGCGTTCCTTCCCCGAGCGCGCCGAGGAGCTCTTCAAGGAGAACGAGCAGGCCGCTATGGACCGCTATGCTCACCTGCTGAAGCTCAAGACGGTGTACAACGAGGCCTAGGTCTCCCACCGCAGGATCTGAGGGCTGACCTTCGCGGACGTCCTCGGACATGAAAGAACCCCCGCTGCGCACTACGTGCGGCGGGGGTTCTTTCGTCCTGCGGAGTGTCCGCGAAGGTCAGCCCCCAGATCCTGCTACGACTACGTCCTCGGATTGTGTGGCTGAATGGATGACGTGGCTGTGGGGGCCTTTTGTCCCCTTCGCTGTTTCGCGGCTTTGCCGCGAAACCACGCGTCACTTTGGGGATGGATGGGGGGCGTGGCTGTTGCAACGCCTTATCCCTTTGCTTTTTCGCGCCTTTGGCGCGAAACGCGCAGCACTATGGAAAGGGCTGGGGACGCTGTTGTTGGCGTCTCCAGCCCTCTGATTGCTACTTTGGGTTCCGTGGTGGGACCATGTTGGTGCTACCTGGCTGTTTTTACCTTGTCTCGCCGCTCTCTGTGCGCAGGCGGTAGCCGTGGACGAGGTCGCTAATAGCCGGCCAGGGAATCTGGCGGTCGACCCAAAATTGGAGCTGGACCAGATAGCGCTCGGTGGCGCGGGTGAGGGCTGCAAACTGTTCGTGAGTCTCTACCTGGGCGTAGAGGTCGCGGCTGTGGGCGAGGATTGCCGTGGTGTCATCCATTTTGCCGGTGACGTCGAAGGCGCCCGAGAACCAGTCGCACAGGCGCGCGGCGCTGTTGTTGATCGTTGCGAGGTCGGCGGTGCCGTCGTTGGCGTTTTCGTTGGCCTGGGCTCGCAGGAGGGAGAGGGCGTCGGCGGCGTTCATACAGTAGCCGACGGTGAAGTTCCAGACGGCGAATTCGCGGCCTGTGTCGAGCTTGCGGCGGCGCATGTAGTCGATATCGCGCGGTTCCTCGAGCATCATTTGGTCGGCGAGGGCCTCAAGTGCAGTGGTGTACTCGGCCAGGTCGAGTGCGAGCAGGGTGTTGATATCCATCATCTTTAGGCCTCCGCTTCGATCTCGACGATTTCGTTTTTGATGTACATGCCCTGGTTGTCCCAGACATTGCGGCAAGCAATGGCAAAGCGCTCGCGGTCGGCTTCGCAGATGCGGGCGAACATGTTGCAGGTGCCAAAGGGCTCGCACACGTCAAAGAAGATGCAGATTGACGACCATCCGCCATACCAGCTCACGGCGCCCGCCGGCTCGTGAAAGACGGGGTTCTCGATGTGCTCGTAATTGGCGATGGGGCCCGATACGGGATAGGTTACCTCGGCATCGCAGATCTTGGCCGAAAAGATACGTGACTCGACCGGACAGGACGATTCGAACAGCTTGCATGCTTCGGGAGCCTTGTCCCAGAGCATGTCGGCGAGAAACGTCTCGCCATTCAGAGTGATCTTGAGCATTTTTGTCATAGTAAGGACCTCCTCAATCCGTCGCTCAAGGGGCTCGCTGGCGGATAAGGAGAAGACAGCGGCGGGGTCGCCGAACCCAAACTTCACGACAGATCTCTGTCGCCCCAGCCCGCGCTGTTCTTCGCTAAAGTACCATGCAGCAATTGCGCGCGCAATATCAGTTTTTGATTTTCTGGAAGCGGCAACCGACGAGACGGCTCGCCGGCTGCCGGCCGACGCGCTGCAAAGGCACTCGTCTATTCCTTAAGTTGGATGAAAAACGCCATGTTATTGCAGGGCTGCATACTCGTCCAATAAGTGCATAGAATCTCGTATAGTGCGAGTAAGATTTTGCGCTGTCTGTTTTATGTTTAGCAAAGATACAGTTTGCATAATCTGGTCTAATCCCTGCTCTATTAAAATAAAGTTGCACGTAAATGACGTAGATATGCTTGAGCTGGGTTTCTTTACGCTGAGCGGGTAAAAGCGACCGTTCACCGTTCAACTATTTTCAAAATGAATAAAATGAGCGATAAAGAGAATATAAACCTTAATAAATTCGCGTATCGCACGGGCGCGGGTTATTAATGGGTTGTAGGCCTTTTACAGAAAGGATTCCAGCAATGTCTAAGCCTCTTGGCAAGCCCGATCGTATCGTCGTCGCCCTTGGCGGCAACGCTCTCGGCAACAACCCCGTTGAGCAGATCGAGGCCGTGAGCAACACCGCTCACGCTCTCCTCGGCCTGATCGAGCAGGGCAACGAGATCATCATCACCCACGGCAACGGTCCGCAGGTCGGCATGATCCAGAACGCCTTCGCCGCTGCCCACGACGCCATCGGCACCCCCGAGATGCCGCTGCCCGAGTGCGGCGCCATGTCCCAGGGCTACATCGGCTATCACCTGCAGCAGGGCATTGGCCGCGAGATGCACAAGCGCTATAAGCGTTGGCACGCCGCCACCGTCGTCACCCAGATCGAGTGCGACCCGGACGATCCCGCGTTCAAGAACCCGACCAAGCCGATCGGCCCCTTCTACACCGAGGAGCAGGCCAAGGAGTTCATGGCCGAGGATCCCTCCAAGGTCTTCGTCGAGGATTCCGGCCGCGGCTGGCGTCGCGTCGTCGCTTCCCCCGATCCCAAGAAGATCGTCGAGGCCGACTCCATCCTCAACCTGCTCGACAACGAGTTCATTGTCATCGCCTGCGGTGGCGGCGGCATCCCCGTCGTCCGCGACTACGAGAACAAGGGCTGCTACAAGGGCGTTCCCGCCGTCATCGACAAGGACCTGGGCGGCGAGCTGCTGGCCGAGGACTGCGACGCCGACGTTCTGTTCCTGCTGACCGCCGTTGAGCATGTCGCTATCAACTTTGGCAAGCCCAATCAGGAGGAGCTCGAGGACATCACCGCCGACGAGGCCGAGCGCCTGGCCGACGAGGGTCAGTTCGGCAAGGGTTCCATGGAGCCCAAGGTCCGCGCTGCCATCAAGTTCGCCCGTTCCCGCAAGGGCCGCACCTGCATCATCGGCGCTCTGGACAAGGCTGCCGAGACCATGGCCGGCCTCTCCGGCACCCGCATCCACGAGTAGTCTCTACTCTGTTGCCTCTCTCGTGGGCGCCAGGCAAGACGCCCACAAACTAGCCTCTCTTCATGAGCCCCGCAGTCCGCTCCGACTGCGGGGCTTTTGCTATTCACCTAGTCCCCGATGGGTGAGTAGTCATTGGGTGTTCCTATAGTTTTGTCAACCGTCGGGGCTACTCCCGGTAGGGCACC
>UQKY01000046.1 GCA_900541785.1 uncultured Collinsella sp. | reverse complement strand
AAAGGGCGGAGGCGGGGCATGCCCCGCCTCTTACACCACATCTCTGTGCGCTACCCTCGCGACGTGCAGAATCGCGAGTATTCTGCAAATTCCGCCGTTCCGGATGCCCCCCAGAGGCAATAAAGTCACAAACAGCCCCCGTTTTAGCGTCGTCAGAGCCAAAACGGGGGCTGTTCCGTGCTTCAGCTAGCTGGTAAAAGCCTTTACCTTGCTGAATACTCTCAATTTTGCACGGCGCAGGCGGGGGTACCTTTGTCCACGGCAGAATATGGAAGCCAATCACCAGCCTACCGGCAAGTTCGTGTCGGCAGCCCCGGCCTTTCCTTTGCCTAGCGCGACCCTCGCGAAGCGCGTGAGCGATAGGGAAAGGAAAGGCCGGGGCGAACAACCCGCGGCGTAGCCAGTGTTCGCGCTACGGCAGGATATGGAAACCGAGCAAGGCGATATCCTTGGCAAAGCCGCGCACGGTGTCGAGCGAGACCTCGTACGGGTCACGGCCGATGTTCTTGCGCTTGGCCAGGATGCTGTTGGGCACCGTAATAATCTGGCAACCGCAGGCTTCGGCCTGATAGATGTTGATGAGCTCGCGCGTGGATGCCCACAGGACCTCGCAGTTGGGCTTGACGGCGGCCTTCTTAACCGACTCCGTCACAAACGGAATGGGATCGACGCCGGTATCGGCAATGCGGCCGGCAAAGAGCGAGATGATGGACGGCGTCTCGGCGTCAACGGCCTCGACCATCTCATCGACCTGCGTAGGCGTAAAGATGGTAGTGACGTTGACCCTGATACCGTCGGCCGAAAGCTTGCGGACCAGCTCAGCGGTGGACTCGCCCTTGGTGGTCACGCACGGAATTTTGACGTAGACGTTCTCGGCCCAGGTAGCGATCTCGCGGGCCTCGACCTCCATGGTCTCGACGTCGTCGGCAAAGACCTCAAACGAGACGGACACATCGGTGATGTGAGCCAGAACCTCTTTGGCAAACGCGCGGTAATCCATCACGCCGCCCTTCTTCATAAGGGACGGGTTGGTCGTGAAACCCTGAACGTTGCCGTTCTCGTACATGTCGAGCATGCCTTCGAGGTTTGCACCGTCAGCGAACACCTTGATTGCCATCTGCCTGATTCCTTTCGTTAGCATACGACCGATAAACTGCTAAACACTTTACCTACGTTTATCAAGGCGTGAGCTGCGGTTTTTTATCTTCTCGGCGAACGGTATAAACACCTCAGTGTTTGGATTGATAAATCGATTGAGCATGCAAAAGCAAAGAGTCGCAGTTTGAGCAAACGTCAGAACGCGGGATTCATTAGATGAGGCCGAAATGCTGCATCGCTGTGACGGTGCCGTCGTGTGCGACATCGTCGGTCACGTAGTCGGCGACCGCCTTGACCTCGGGCATGGCGTTGCCCATGGCGACAGCCGTCTCGACCGCAGCGAGCATGCCCAGGTCGTTACCCGAATCGCCGAAGCCAAAGGTGCGCGCGTTGCCGGTGCGACCCAGGTATTCCAGCGCTCGCGCCACGCCCACGCCCTTGTCGATGCCCTTGGGGCTCAGCTCGCGATTCTGACCACCGGTGTTGCACAGCTCAAACTCGCGATCGATAAAGCCATCATCGTTGGCTACGCGAGCCAGGTCGCTCGCGACGATGCCTACCTTGCCCACGCGCAGACGGCCGTCGACGCGCATTTCCTCGGTGCTGTGCACCACAGAAGTGCCGATCAGAGACGACTGCTCAACGCCCGCGGGTTCCAGGGCAAAAGTAGCCACGTTGGTCTCGAAAAAGGCTTCAATCCCTGCCGCGACCATACGGCGAGCGAGCTCCGCAACAATGTCTTCGTCAAAGCAGTCCTCATGCACCACGCGGCCCTCGACCTCGAGCGTGGCGCCTGCCATGGCAACGATGCCCGCGGGGTCGAGCGCACGCAAGCTGTCCGCGATGAGCCACAGGGGACGACCCGTGCAGATAAATGCCTGGTGTCCCGCGTCGCGCAGACGATGAAACGCCTCGACGACCGTCTGCGAGGGGTGAACCGCCGAAAAGTCCTTGTCGGTCATGTTGTCGGGATCGAACGACGTCAGCGTGCCGTCCACGTCAAAAAAGAGCACGGCGGAATCGGGGCACGCATCAATCATATGGGTTCCTTTCGGGGGCGAGAGTAAACGAAGTATCCATCATATAATGGAGCGACGCAACCAGAGAGGTCACCCATGGAATTTTACGCAAGCTGCCCCGAGGGCTTTGAGTCCGCACTCGCCGATGAGCTTAAACGCCTCGGGCTTTCGCATGTTCGCCGGCTGAAGGGCCGCGCTACATTTGAGGGCGAGCTCGAAGAAGGCTACCGCGCCTGTCTGTGGTCGCGCCTAGCGAGCCGCGTGTTTGCGGTGCTCGGGCGCTTTGAGGCGCAGGATGCCGACGAGCTGTACGATAGCGTTTACGACATCACCTGGGAGACCATCATCCGCCCCGGCGCCACCATCGCCATCACCGCCCGCGGCGTGACCGAGCAGCTGCGCAACACGCGCTTCTCGTCCCTGCGCGCCAAGGACGCGCTGTGCGACCGTCTGGCCGAGACCACGGGCCGTCGCGCCGATGTCGACGTTGCCGATCCCGACGTTCACCTGTTGCTTTCGCTGCGCCAGCGCCGCGCGAGCATCAGCCTGGATCTTTCGGGCGACCCGCTGTTCAAGCGCCTGCCGCCCGCGGCGACCCGTGCCGGCGAGGGCGCGCACGTGCTGCGCCCCGACTATGCCGCCCTGGTGCTGGCGCAGGTCGGCTGGACTGCACTGTGCGAGCGCGAGCTGACGGCCGATGATTACGAGAACGAAGCCCTGCCCACGCTGGTCGACGCCTCGTGCGCCGGCGGCGGCCTGCTGCTGGAGGCCGTGAACATTCTGACTGACCGCGCCCCGGGCGCCGCACGCGAGCGCTGGGGCTTTGAGGGCTGGCAGCTGCACGACGCCGCTCTGTGGGAGCAGCTGCTTGCCGAGGCGCGCGAGCGCGAGGCGGCAGCACGCGAGCGCCAGGCACGCATCGTGGCCGTGGATGTTGACCCCGCCGCCCGCAAGACCGCTGAGCGCATGGTCAAGTGCGCCGGCTACAAGCGCTTTGTCGATTTTTGCGCCGCCAAGTCCGCCACCGTGCTGGACCATGCGGGCGCCGTCGCCGGTGCCGCCGTGGTCGCAGATACGACCGAGACACCGCTTTCGCTCATGCATGACACCATGACGCTCATCGGTGAACTGCGCCGCGCGCCCGAGCTTGACGCGGCGCCGGTCGCCGCGCTCACCCGCGACGGATTGCTGGCCCGCGCGCTCCACGCCGAGCCCGAGCACTCGATTGCCGTCATGCCCAATAACGAGGAGGCGACCGTCGAAGTCTGGCCCTCGCTCGACCATGCCGCCGCAGCGTTTGAGGCTGCGGCCAGTGCGGATACCGAGGCCGAAATTGCGGGTGCCAACGAAGTCAACGACAACGCCGCCGGCACCCCCATGCCCGAGCCTGCCGCCACGCTCGACCTGGGCGACGGCAAGCCGCTGCCCGTGCTCATCCCGGAGTCCGAGCAGTTCGCCAACCGCCTGCGCAAGAATGCCCGTCTGCGCCGCAAGTGGGCCAAGCGCGAGGGCGTGAGCTGCTACCGCGTCTACGATGCCGACCTGCCCGATTACTCCGCCGCCATCGATCTGTACGAGGGCTGCCCGCAGACGCCGGGCCGCTGGCTCGTCATCGCCGAATACGCCGCGCCCAAGACCATCGACCCCGCGCTTGCCCAGGCCCGCATGCTCGACATCTTGGCCATCGCACCGCGCATCCTTGATGTTCCGGCCGAGCATGTGCACGCCAAGGCCCGCATGCGTTCGCGCGGCGGCTCGCAGTACGGCAAGCAGGGCGCCGGCAAGGGCGCATCGGGCGAGCGCGCCAATATCGCACGCCGTCGTCTGCCGCTCATCGAAGAGGGCGGCCTCACCTTTGCCGTCAACTTTGACGACTATCTGGATGTGGGCATCTTCCTGGATCACCGCGTCACCCGCAACCTAGTGCGCGAGCACGCCAAGCAGGCGCGCCGCTTCCTCAACCTGTTTGCCTACACCGGCACCGCTACCTGCTATGCGGCAGACGGCGGCGTCGAGGAAACCGTGACGGTCGATCTTTCCAACACCTACCTGGACTGGGCCGAGCGCAATATGCGTCAGAACGGCTTTGTGGGGCCGCAGCATCACTTTGTGCGCGACGACGTGCTCGCCTGGATTCGTGACCAGCGCCAGACGCGCAACCGCTGGGACCTGATCTTTGTCGACCCGCCCACGTTCTCGAACTCGTCCAAGATGGGCCGTCGCACCTGGGATGTTCAGCGCGACCATGTCGAGCTTTTGGCCGGCGTATCGCGCCTGCTCGCGCAGGGCGGCCATGCCATCTTTAGCTGCAACCTGCGCGGCTTCCGCCCCGAAACGCGCAAGCTCGCACGCGCGGGCGTGGTGCTGGAGGACATTACGGCACAGACCATCCCCGAGGACTTCGCGCGCAACCAGAAGGTGCACCATTGCTATATCGTGCGCCGCCTGCCCATCGAGGACGCCATGGCCGAGGTCGGCTTTAGCGCCGAGGAGATTGCAGAGCGAACCGAGGAGCTGCGCAGCCCCGAAGCCCGCAAGCCCCGTGCGGCAGTACCCGCGCACGCGCAGGCCGGCAACGGCAAGTTGAACTTTGCCGGCAAACCCTCTCCTGCCGGCAAGCCCAAAAAGAAGAAGTTCTACGCCAGCAAGCCCAAGGGCAAATAACAAAGTTGCGGTGGAATAGTTCCTAAAAATGCCTGGCAAAGGCCTAAACAGGAACTATTTCACCGCAACTCATATTGGGATGGTGGTTGGCGATCTAACCTTGGGTGACCAATCGGTAACCGATGCCCACGTGCGTTTGGATATAGCGCGGGTGCGCGGGGTCGGACTCGATCTTCTTACGCAACGTGCCCATAAAGACGCGCAGGCTCGCCAGGTCGCTCTTGGTTGCCGTGCCCCAAATCTCGTGCAGGATAGACTGGTGCGTCAGCACCTTGTCGGCGTTATGCGCCAGCAGGCATAGCAGTTTGTACTCGATCGGCGTCAGATGCAGCTCCTCGCCATCCATCGTGGCGATGCCGGCATCAAAATCGATATGCAGCTCACCGGTATCGAACGAGCCCTCGGACGCACCCATGCCAATCTGCGCATACGAAAGGCGCCTGAGCGTCGTGCGAATGCGCGCGAGTAGCTCTTCGACCGAAAACGGCTTGGTCAGGTAGTCGTCGGCACCGGCATCGAGCGCGCGAATCTTGTCCGCGTCCTCGCTGCGCGCCGAGACCACAATGATCGGCATGCCCGACCATGCGCGCACCGACTCCACCACCTTGACGCCGTCCATATCGGGCAGACCAAGATCGAGCAGCACAATGCTCGGTGCCTGCGATGAGGCGGCGGCGATGGCGGCATGGGCGGTCTCCACGGCCATATGACGCAAGCCGTGCGCCTCGAGCGCGGCAACAATAAGATTGCGAACGGCGGGGTCGTCCTCAACGACCAAGATGAGCGGTTTTACGGCAGAGTTCGGCACAGCGCTACTCCTTATCAAACGAAACGTCGGCGACGGGAAGCTCAATCGTAAAGACCGAGCCGTGCGGGTCCGCCGCGGCAACCTCTATGCTACCGCCATGCGCCAGCGCAATGGAGCGGCAGAGCGAAAGACCTAGGCCCACGCTGCGATGGCTGTCGGCAAGACCGTGGTTGGCGGTGTAGAACGACTCAAAGATTCGCTCGCGGTCCTCGGGCGCAATGCCCGGGCCGTCATCGGCCACCGAGCACGCCACGCGTCCATCGTCGACGCCAATCGAGATCACGATATGCGAGCCTGCGGGCGTATACGTGATGGCGTTGTTCACCAGATTGACCACCAGCTGCACCATCAGACGCGCATCGACGTTGACGAGCGCCGGCTCATCGCACGCCACCACCTTAAGGTCATGCTCGCGCACGGCCGGACTTACGTGGCGCAGCGCCTCCTCGACGATATCGTCCATAAGCTCGAGCGTAGTCGACAGATGCATGCCGCCGCCCTCGAGCTTGGTGATGGCAAGCAGGTTCTCGACAGTGGCGTTGAGCCACAGCGCATCCGAGCGAATGGATAGAAGCAGGCCGCGGCGCGTCTGGGCATCGAGCACGGCGGTGCCGGTCGAGCCCTGGTCGAGCAGCACGTCGGCATTACCCGAAATACTGGTAAGCGGCGTGCGCAGATCGTGCGAGATGGAGCGCAGCAGGTTGGCGCGCAGCTGTTCGTTTTTGGCGAGTACCGCCGCCTCCTCGCGTGCCTCCATGGCGCGGGCGCGATCGAGTGCCAGCTCGCCTTCGCTCACGATAGCATCGGCAAGTGTCCGCTCCTCATGTGTCAGCACGTCGGGCTCGGCAACGATAGCCAGCACGCCCACCACCGAGGCGGGGTCGCCCGAGCGCACGAAGCCGTCGCCCGTGCGAACCGTCAGGTAGATGCCATAAAACGCCGAGCCGCCAAACGTGGCATCGAGCGGCGTTCCCACGTAGGCGGACGCCGAGAGCCGCGGCGGCATCTGCGGCGCCAGCTCGTGCACCGGCGCGGCATCGCCCACGGCTGTGTACGTCGCACGCGGCAGCAGGTCATCGCCCTCGGCGTCGGCGCTGTACCACACGACCGGACAGCCCGAAAGACGCGCCAGCTGCGTGGCCATGGCGTGAACGATCTGATGCTGATCGGCGCACCGCTGCAGCATGCGGTTGGTCTCGAGCACCATATGCGTGCGGCGGTCGCTAGCGGCAGCCTGTGCCAAGGCGCGGCGCAGGGCCAACGCAATCGAGCTCGACACAAGCGAGACCACGAACATGATGAAGAACATGCCGGGATAGCCGCGGTCGATAAGCGACAGCGAGTAGCGCGGGTCGACAAACAAGAAGTTGTAGAGCGCCACGGCGGCAGCCGAGCTCAGCAAGCAATACAGGCGACTCCAGGTAAAGAATGCGCACAGCTGAACGGCGAACACATAGACGATCATGATGCTCGGCGCGAGACCCGGATGGTCGAGCAGCGCGCCCACAATCGTCGCCGCGACCAGCAGCCCCACCGATACGCAGGCGTCATACAGAGGAGTGCGGCGCGTCAGCGTTGTGCGCCGCCACCAAAAGCTATCGGCAATATCGCCGTCCGTACGGACGTCCATCAGCGTTCCGCCCCTCTCTCAAAAACAAAAACCACCACAAAGGGGACAGGCACCTTTGTGGTGGTTTCCCCTTGTGGTGGTTCCAAGTGTATAGCCTTTGCAGTCTGCGATCGTTAGACAAACAGCATGTGCGCGAGCAGTGCGCACACGCACGCCGCGACAAGCAGCGTCACCACGATCGAGATCACACGGTCGGCCATGTCCATGTTGGCACGATTCGTAAAGAACCGATCTTCGGCGGCGTCGACGCGCGCCTCACGCACCAGCTCGGCAGCAAGATCGCAACCGTCAAGCACCTTTGCATCCATGGTTTCCTCCCAGGACTCAATCTCCGTCATTACAAGCCCGCCCGTTCGCAGACAAACCTCGAGCGTCGACTACGGCCGCTCGTTGGGAGCCAGGCGCTGCATCTTGTTCACGGCCTTGAACTTGGTGAACAGCGGCACGTACTCAAAGCTCACGTTGGAGTTCTCCAGGCCGTACCAACGCGCGGGTGTGCCGGCGGCGCGGCGGATGATGTACTTGAGCGTGATGGCCGTGCGCTCGCTGGGCTCCACATCGCTTTCGGGCGCCAGAAGCTTACGGATCAGGACGAACTTGAACGTACCGATGTTGCCCGGATCCTTGTAGACCGAGTAGTCATGCGTCTGCGGCGGCAGCTCGCCGGTGGCAGCCAGGTCCTGAACAACCTGACGCAGGTAGGCATTGACGCGCTGGTTGATCTTGTAGCCCAGGTACAGATGCACGCGGAACACGTAGTCGGTGCCGAACGTCTCGACCGAATAGGCAAAGGTGTGCGGTTCGTCCATGGTCTCGACATTCACAAACCACCAGGCGCGGGCGCGCTTGGGATGCTTGTCTAAGATCGAATAGACGATATCGCGGTCGATGTAGTCGGTATGGGTGTCCTTGGTCAGGTACACGACGTTGTCGCTCATGCGCTCGTAACGGTCGTCGTCACGCAGGCGCTTGAGCTGCGGCAGGTAGCTGCGCAGCGGCAGCAGCGTAAACTGGCGCTGCTCGACCGCCGTGCCGTTGTACCAGCACACCATAATGCCCATGATGAGTGCAGCCATGAGGATGGTGAAGTAGCCGCCGTGGAAGAACTTGGTGAGCGAGCTCACGAAGAAGAAGCCTTCGAGCAAAAGGAAGAAGGCCGCGAAGATCCACGGAGCAACCTTGAGCTTGCGCTCCTCATGCAGGTAGAAGAAGAGCAGCAGCGTGGTGCACATCATAGTCAGCGTGATGGCAAGGCCGTAGGCAGCTTCCATATGCGCCGAGTTCTGGAACAGCAGCACCACGATGACGCAGCCGACAAGCATGACGTTGTTGACCATGGGGATGTAGAGCTGGCCCTTGGTCTCGGCAGGGTAGAAGACCTGCATGTGCGGCATAAGGTCCAGACGGCTGGCCTCGGACACCAGCGAGAATGCGCCGGTGATGAGCGCCTGCGAGGCGATGATGGCCGCGACGGTGGAAAGGCCTACGGCAAACGGGCGCAGGCCCGGGGCGAGCATCTGGTAGAACGGGTTGAGGTCGGCAATGCCCATGAGCTCGGGGTTGGCAGCGTTGTTCATAAGCCAAGCGCCCTGGCCCATATAGGAAAGCAGCAGGCAGCACTTAACGAACGGCCAGGTAGCGTAGATGTTGCCGCGGCCGACGTGGCCCATGTCTGAGTAGAGCGCCTCGGCACCGGTGGTGGCGAGGAAACAGCTGCCCAGAATCATGATGCCCGCGTGGTTGTTGGGGCTCAGCAAAAAGGCGATGCCGCGCACCGGGTTGAGGCACAGCAGCACGGCGGGGTGCTGGAAGACAAAGAACAGACCCGTGCCGCCCAGGAACAGGAACCACAGCGTCATGATGGGGCCAAAGGCGTGACCGATCTTGGCCGTACCGATGCGCTGCACCAAGAAGAGCACGATAATGATGGCGAGCGTAATGGCGACGACGCGGCCCTGGTCATCGCCCAGCACGGCATGGACCGCCGGGATGGTGCGCAGGCCCTCGATGGCCGTGGTAACGGTAACGGCCGGCGTCAGGATGCCGTCGGCGAGCAGCGCGGCGCCACCCAGCATGGCGGGGATGATAAGCCATTTGCCGCAGCGCTTGACCAGGCTGTACAGGGCAAAGATGCCGCCCTCACCATGGTTATCGGCGCGCAGCGAGATGAGCACATACTTGATGGTGGTCAGCAGCGTGACCGTCCACACGACAAGGGAGAGCGCGCCAAGCACGAACTCCTCCGTCACGCTTCCGATGCCGCCGTTGCCGGCAACGAGCGCCTTGGTTACATACATAGGGCTGGTGCCGATATCGCCGTACACCACGCCCAGCGTGACGAGCATCGCCGAGATGCTCACAGGAATCGCAGCGTGCGAGGCTGCCTCCTTGGCCTTCTGTTCCATAAGCCGGTTTCCTCCCAACTTTAATGTTCGAAGGAATTATAGGTAATCGGCCCATGTTTGAATGGCGCTGTTTTCCCAGCTAGATAAACATTTATACGGCCTTTAGGCCACCGCCGCGATATGGAATGCGACAAAGGGACTGTCCCTTTGTCACATTCGTCATTTTCCAAGCCAGTTTTTGAACCACCATTCCATGGATCGGCTCATCTCGGCCATAAAGGGACTCGTGTGCTTGCGGGTATAGATGTCCACGACGCGCTCCCCCACCTCGCGGGCATGCGGGCGGAACATCGCGTCCATCTCGGCCACCTGCGCATCCATAGTCGCAGCATCGGCGCGGCAGTAGCGCTCCTCGTGCACCAGGTTCACCACGGGATGCGCAATCGCCGGACGCTCCTTGCGAGGCGTGCCGATAATAAGCATCGACAGCGGCATGGTATAGGGTGGCAGATCGAGCAGCTCGGCAACTTCCTCGGCATTCTCGACGATATCACCGATGTAGCAGCTCCCCAGCCCCAGGGCCTCGGCGGCAACCACGGCGTTTTGCGCGGCGATCACGGCGTCCTGAGCCGCGATGGCAAAGTCGCCCAAACCCGGCGCGCGGCGGGGCGCCTTGCCCGTGCGCTCGACAAACTCGGGCTCAAAGCAGCCCACGTGCTCAAACAGATCGATCCACTTGGCATAATCGACCACAAATATGAGTGCCCAGGGCGCCTTGGCGATCATGGGCTGATGGTCGCACAGGTCGGCCAGGCGGTCGAGCGTAGCTTGCTCGCGGATGCTCACGATGGAATACATCATCATGGCGCCCGCCGACGGCGCGCGACTCGCCGCATGCAAGATTGCCGCCCGCTGCTCGTCGGTCACCGCCACGGGGCGGTCGTCGTCATCACGCGCGAAGGCACGCGTGGACGAGCGGTGCTCCAAGATGTCCAGCACCGCGTTACCCGTAGTCTCGACCGGATAACCGTTCGCATCCACGCCCGCAGCTCCGTCGCAGTACTCGGCGCCCGTCATACAAACCTGCTCGCCCATAGCTCTATCCTCGCCAATTCTTTAAGAAGCCTTTACGTTTCCGTGTAATTCCCGTCCATTATCGCGCAGGCCGCCACTACATTGCGCCACACCGCCGCACATGCGCGTTAATATGGCTGGTTGTTGTGCGCAGCCCGCAAATGCAGTGCATATTTAGGTAACAATCGGGTAAACCCCCGCTTTCGTAGGTTTTAAGTTTGTGAGGAGTCTCAGCATGTTCGCTGCCGCCATCTCGCTCGTCGGTCTTGCGGCGACCGTCTACCTTGTTTTGCGCGAGGCCAAGGCCATTCGCGCTCAGTCGGACACCGTCACCAAGGGCGCCTTCGCCTGGAGCGTCGCCTTCGGCCTGTTCCAGCTCTTTTTGACCGTCTGGGGCGCTATTGGCCTCGTCGCGCAAAACGAGCCGCTCGCCTTTGTGATGCTCATCCTGACCAATGCCATCCTCACCGGCTGCGCCTGGGCCAGTATCGCCCGCGACCGCATCGCCCCGCGCGTCTTTGCGTTCGCCGGGCCCGACGCCCCCGCCCCCACCGGCAAGCTCGCCCGCCTGCGCGGCGCCTTTGTGGGCAAACCGCTCGTCGCCGCCGTCTTGTGCCTGCTGCTCGCCGGCGTCTTTGCGCTGCTGGGCATGGAGGTCTCGTCCAACCACGACTTTACCTGGGTCTACCCCCTGTGCATCCTGCTCGAGTGGGCCATCATCACCACGCTCATGGTCGGCCTGTTCTTCCTGTTCCAGCGCCACGGCGCAGCTCCCGCGGTCCTGGCCTTTGCCCTCTTTGTCCTGGGCATTGCCGAGTTCTTCGTCATCACGTTTAAATCCATGCCCATCCAGCCGGGCGACCTTTCGGCCATCTCCACCGCCGCTGCGGTCGCCGGCACCGGCTACACCTTCTCGATCTCGCTGTTCTGCGTGCTGTCCATGGGCTTTACCGCCATCGCCATGCTGCTGTGCGAGTACGCCGGCCTGGTGGCACCGCACCGTCAGAAGGGCGCCGCCAACGCCAAGCGCATGCTGCTCACCAACCTGCTCGTGGCGGTGCTGTGCCTGGGCGGCGTGACCGCACACGTCACGCTCATCGACTACTACAACACCCTCGGCATCACCGTCTACACCTGGCGCCCGCTCGAGAGCTACTGGCGCGAGGGCTACCTGCCCGCTTTCATTAGCGCAGCGCAGTCCATCAAGCCGCCCAAACCCGCCGACTACTCCGTCGACGATGCCAAGGCCACGCTCAAAAAGTACGCCAAGGCCTACGACAAGTCCGACGCAGCCAAGAGCGACGAGCGCGCCGCCGCAAAGGAGCAGTTCGATAGCGAGAAGCCCACGGTCATCGCCATCATGAACGAGACCTTCTCGGATCTTTCGATCTACCAGAACATGCGCGCCGGCTACGAGGGCCCGCAGTACTTTAAGAACCTGTCCAACTGCCTCAGCCGCGGTAAGCTCTACGTGAGCGCCTACGGCGGCGGCACCGCCAATACCGAGTTTGAGTTTATGACCGGCAACTCCATGGCCAACCTGGGCTCGGGCGTGTACCCCTACACCATCTACAACATGGAAACGACCGGGGACCTGGCAGAGCAGTTCAAGTCGCTCGGCTATTCCACCACGGCCATGCACCCCAACCACGCCACCAACTGGAACCGCGAGAACGTCTACAAGGATTTTGGCTTTGACCGGTTCCTGTCCATCAACGATTTCCAGGGTGCCGATACCCTGCGCGGCATGGTGACCGACCAGGCTACCTATGACAAGATTCTTGAGCTGCTCGATCAGAACGCCGATCCGCAGTTTATCTTCGACGTGACCATGCAGAACCACTCGGGCTACGACACGGGTCTGCTGCCGGTCGACAAGCAGATGCACCTGAACATCGACACGACCGACCTGGACACCAAGACCGTCGAGGACGGCACGCTCTCCGATGTCGACGAGTATGTCTCGTGCATCGAGCAGTCCGACCAGGCGCTTCGCTACTTCCTCAACGCCTTGAGCAAGCTCGACCGCAAGGTAGTCGTGGTGTTCTGGGGCGACCACCAGCCGTTCTTCCCGTCCAAGTTCAACGATAAGTGGTTTACCGGCGAGGACGACGCCACGCATCAGGAGCGTCTGTGGCAGACCGACTACATCATCTGGGCCAACTACGACGTTGCCGGTTGCGACCAGACGAGTGAGGTCGACGACCTGTCCACCAACTACCTGTCCACGCAACTCATGCAGCTGATCGGCGCACCCCTCTCCGACTACCAGAAGGCGCACATGACGCTGCGCGAGTCGCTGCCCGCCATCAACTCCGTGGGCTACGAGGACGCCAGCCTGCGTTGGGCACTCTCCTCCAACGTCACCGGCGACGACGCCGCAGCAGCAGCCGCCACCAAGGCGCGCGAGGATTACGCCAAGATGCAATACTACGAGATGTTCCGCGACGGCAAGAATGTGTACACCGAGCACTTCCAGACCGAGGCCAACGAGACCGACCCCAACCTGGCACCGGGTACGACCAAGATCAAGTAGCGACTAGCTGCGAGTTCATAACTGAAACGTCTGTCCGGGCGGAGGCATATAAGGTTCCCTGCTCGGACAGTCCTGCGCAAGACGAAGGCCACATTAAGTGGCCTTCTTTGCGTGCAGAACTCGCGATGAACCTTATATGCCTCCGCCCGGACAGACGCCTTGTTGTTGGAGCACGGCTTGTCATGGGGGAATCTGCTGAACATATATAAGTTGAAGGCCACGTCATGTGGCCTTTTTTGCATCCGGAAAGCGTGTCCCAGAATCCATGTCTGGAGTGGGATGCAGTTTCCGCTTGGGACCCGATTGGGAAAGTGTGTCCCACTATTCAGCTGGATTCCGGGATGTATTTTCCGGTTGAGGCTCGTTGGGAAAGTGCGTCCCACTTTGGGGGCTGATTCTGGGACGTGGTTTCCGGTTGGCTCTCATTGGGAAAGTTCATCCCATTTCTCGGCCTAATTATGGGACGCAGTTTCCCGTTGAGGACCCTTTGGGAAAGTGCGTCCCGGTCTGGACGCTCAAACTGGGATGGATTTTCCGGATGAGGGCTTGACGGAAAATGTGTCCCGTTCCGGGCGCTAATTATGGGATGCAGTTTCCGCTTGCGGAGTCTCCACTCAACAGAAAACCCGGGTGGCCTGTTTTTTGGCTACCCGGGTTTTTGGGTTGTCGATATGTTCGACTGGCTACTAGTGGGCCTTGCGGCGCTTGATCAGCATGATGAGGGCTATCACTACGAGCGTTGCTCCCGCTGCTGCTGCGGTGGCGACTAGGGCGAATGTTTGGTCGCCGGTGTTTGCGAGGTTCTTCGCTGTGGTCGTAGTCTTGACCTTGGTGTCGGTCTTAGCTCCGTTGTCGGACTTGGGCTTGTCCGGGTTCGTCGGGGTCTCAGGAGTCTCGGGGTCCTTTGAGCCTTCGGAATCGGTTGGGCCGGCGGTGTTTACCAGCGTATGGTCCAGGAACTTCTTGGCGCCCGCACTTGCCTGTGAGAACAGGCGGCGCGTGCGGATCGGGGTGGCGTTCACCGTTGTGGGCGCCGTCTCCTCGGCCTCGATATTCACGAGCGTCGTGCCGGTGTCAAGGCCCACGTCGGTGTATCCCACGTGGCAGTAATACTGCGCACCGTCATCGTCTGCGGTCAGGTCAATCTCGAGCTTTGAGGCCGTTCCAGCCGCGAGGTTGCCATCGGCACCCACGAGCTTAAACTCTGTCTCGCCGCGGCCCTTGCGGTACCACATATAGGTCGGTGCCAGCCCTGTTTCGCTATCGTCGGCACCGAGTTGCTTCACATGGCCAATCGCCGAGAGCGTCAGGTGGCTTCCCGCCGCGCGCTCAACCGAAGAGTCGTATCCAAGATCCGACCCCTCCGCAGCATCCGCCGCAGGTCCGCTCACGGTCATCGTCATGCCATCGGGCATGGTCTTGACCGTGATGATTGCCGAGCGAATACCTGTTTCGGTCGTGGATCCATTCTTAACGGCGGCGATGGCGAATCGATACTCCGTATTGGGCTGCAGCCCATCCCACTTGAGCGAGGTCTGCGTGTTGTCGGCAATCTTCCAGCTATTGACGACCGCATCCGCCGCATTGCTCTGCAGCATGCCCACGCCGTAGCTAAAGCCACTCTTGTTTGCGAGTACATCGTCCCAGCTAAACGTAACGCTGGTCGAATCGACGGCGTTTGCCGTAAAGCCCGTCACGGCCGGCGCGTCGGGCATCTCGACGTCCTTAACGTCATAGCCCACGATCCAGAACTGGTCGGTGTCCTTGGTGCCGAGCTTGTCGCCCGAGTCTGCCTCGAACTTGTCGACATCCACCGCGTTGACGCCCAGACGCCACACAAAACCGTACTTGCCCTGCGCGGCCTCGGGCAGGTTGTCGACGGTGCCGCCGTATTCGGTCGATTCACTCGAGGAGTTACCCGTAGTAAAGCCGGCGTTGGCACCAAAGCACAGGCCGCCAAACAACTCGTGCTTTGCGAGCTTCGCGCCCATGACAACGCTGCCGTTCAGCGTCAAGCCGAGCTCGAGCTCCTGCTCCTTGCCCTCCTCGACTTCGATGGTCTGCTCAATGCTCGCCCCCGACTGCGCGGCGGCGCCGTTAAACCCATCGTGCGTGTAGGCGCGCGTTACGCCAGGCTTGCCCAGGCCAAAGGAATCCCCAACGGGAGTCTCGCCGTTGAGCGTCGTTTGATAGGTTCCGGGTTCTCCCGACTGGTTGGTCAAAAAGTAGCTGAGCGGCGTCATATTGTGCTGTTTGGCAATGCGGTCATAGGCCTCGACATTAACGACCGAGGTCTGCGCGCCGAGCGACACGGGCGCCGCCATCACGCCCTTGCCACCAGTTTCCTCATTTTCGATCTCATACTCGTAATAGACCATCGGAATCGTGTAGAGCACGGCCTTGTCACCCTCGCCGGCATGCGACTCATAGCTTACGCTTGCGCTGACCGTGCGCTCGCTCCGGTAGTCATAGCATCCCTCGGCGGCAAAATCGACTGAAGCATTCATCGCGACCAGGGGCGGACCGGTCTGCACCTCGACGGCAACGCCCAACTCGGCGCCAATGGTATAGCCCTGGGATGTCCCCGTGCCCTTTTCCTCTCCGTATGACGTGCCGCCCAACACCAGATAGCCGTATGCCTGCTCCAGATCCTCAACATAGGGCGCATCCTGCAGCACGGCAAGCACGCGCGGGTTGGTATAGACCTTGTAGCGGTCCTTGTACGTGATCTTGACGCTGTCGTTGTCGACATCGGGCAGCGCGAGCGAGATAAATGTGCCGTAGGTAGTGCCGCGACGGTTGCTCTCGCTAATCACCTGCTCCTCGCCGCGGCGCACCTTTCCGTTCTCGTCGAGCGAAAAATGCGAGGCGGTCATCCAATAGTAGTCATCGTTCTTGCGCAGGTCCTCGTCGCGGTGCTTGCCCACCACGGCGATAAAGCTCTCGTTATAGCGGTCCGAACCCGAGACGCTGCCCGCCTTGACGTCGCTGATCCACACCTGCTCTATACCCTTGTGGTCATGCTTGTTGCTGCTGTTGTATTGCTGACCGCTCATGCTCATGGTTCCGACCATGGACCCCAAGCCCTGAGCCCCACTCTGTGCCGTGTTGCAGGCAAAGTCGCGGAACACATCGCCGCCCACGAGCACCTCGTCGACCGCCAGCTGCTCGGACAGGCCGTCAAGGTTGGCAGTGGCAAGGGCAATAGGCGCCAAGGTGCACGGATAGCGCTTATCCTGAGCGCTATCCTTCCATGCGCTGTTGGGCACATGCATCAGCCCATAGGAGGCGAGGAGCCCGTCTCTGTATTCCTTGCAATCGGAAAGCTTGAACTCGCCAGACTCCGAGTCAAAATACGCGTAGCGGTACAGCGCGCCGTACAGCCCCTTGCTGCCGTCAGAAGCGCCGTAATCAAAAGCGCTGCGTTGCCAGTCATAGCCCGCAAGAATAAGGCCCGTGACGGTTTCACCCGTCTTCTTTCCTTCTTCATCGTAGGCGGCAAACGTGCCGAACGTCGCATTCGCAGCGACCATGGTCTTGCCGTTCGCGGAGAGGGAGATTGCGCCCGCGTCGCCCAGAGCATCGACATGGACGAGCGCACCCTTGGATGCATCCCACGAAAACAGCTCGCAATGCGTCGACTTATCAATATTCTTCTTGCCGTAGGGTGCCGAGACCACGATGGCGAGGTCATCGCAAAAATCGCGATCGAGGTCGCCGGCCGCTAGCGAAACGACAGGAGCTGACTGAAGCTGCGTCCAGGAGTCGTTCCCGCCCTTGTTGTGCGTGGTGTAGTCCGCGGCGTTACCGGCATCGATCTTGACGACGCTTTGCTTCCAGTTGCCGCCCTCCAAGCCATACATGTCGACTACAGCCTTGCGCACGCCGTTCTCGTCGACATAGCAGCCCGCGTAGACAAAAAGCTCGTCGACGCCGTCGCCATCGACATCGCCCGCCTCGACATCAAAGACGGCGTCGTGCTCTTGCAGGTAACCGGCATCCAGGTACTTAAAACGGCCTTCGTACATCATATTAGTGTTGACCGTCACCGGCAGGTGTGTGTCGAGAGTGCGCGTACGCCCGTTGCTAAACGAGTAGAGGACCAGCTCAACCTTTCCGGCGTATGACTTGCCGTCAATCGTCGTGGAGGAACTGTCGCCGTAGGCACGGAGCTCGGCAACGCGGCTCTTTTTGCCCGTGCTGGCGTCGCTGCAGAACTCAACACTCGTGGCGTGAATGCCCGAGAAACCGTTGTTGTCGTTGGCGAGTACTGTTGAGGACTCATTGTTGCTTAGGTACGACCAGGTGCCGCCACCGTAGTCGCTATGCTTGTAGAGATCGCTGTTCGTATCGAAGTTGTTGACGTTTTGCCAGAACTTTGCGGCGCCCCACACACTTCCATAGCCATCGGTGAGTTTGCTGCTGCCGCCAATGTCACCGCGCTCGACGTTCTCGAGCTTGTCGCGCAGAGTGTAGCGATTGCCATGGCTACCGTTAGCTGCCATATAGACCTCGCTGCGCGTGGCAAACGTCGTGGGGGTATCAGTGGAATAGGGGCCAACGGTATCGGCCGGAATGTCCTCGCTCGTGCCCAGACCCAGGGCTTGATAATCCTGCTCGGTCATATCGGTGATTGCGGGCGCGTCTGCCGCCTGGGCAACCTGGGGCGTGGCCGTGAAGCAGGCGACGCTCGTGGCGATCAACGCAGCAAGCGCCGCCGTCCCAACAAGCGGGATTTTCGACAGCCTACGGATACGGGGGTGTGGAACGTACATGAGGGACCTCGCTTTATTCGAGTGGAGTGGACTCATTTTTGCAAATGATACATCCGATGCCCGATATCACGTGTCTCATTTTCGCCAACGGCGTGTCTCATTTTTGAGAATCCGAGATGCCGCGGAAATCTTATCCCAGCTCAAAGGCCATTTCTGGGATGTATTTTCCGTCGAGTGCCTCATCGGGAAACTGCATCCCATTTCAAGCGTCGATTCTGGGACGCACTTTCCCTTAGACCCTCAACCGGAAACCGCATCCCACTTTGAGCGCAAATTCCGGGATGCATTTTCCGCTTGAGCCTCATTGGGAAACGGCGTCCCACTTTGAGGGCTGATTGTGGGATGCATTTTCCGGTTTTGCTCTCATTGGGAAAATGCATCCCGTTTCTTGACCGAATAATGGGACGCAATTTCCCGTTGGAGCGCCTTTGGGAAAGTGTGTCCCACTTCGACCGCCCAGAGTGGGATGCACTTTCCGCAAAGCACCTCAACGGGAAACTACGTCCCATTCCAAAGGCAAATTCCGGGACGCATTTTTCGAAAGCCTGCCCATCCGGAAAGCCCGTCCCACTTTGGACGCATCCGGGCACGGAACCATCGACCTATCAGGCCTCCCATCAATAAAGAGGCGTCCTCCCGGACGGCGGGGCACGAAGTTCATCGCGAGTTCCGCACGCAAAGAAGGCCACTTAATGTGGCCTTCGTCTTGCGCAGGACTGT